>JAGQJZ010000010.1:0-30836 GCA_020430445.1 Nitrospina sp. | reverse complement strand
GTCGATCTGATAACCTTCATCCTCAAGGATGCCGTGCAGGGAACTGACAATATTGGTTTCGTCGTCGACGATGAGAACGCGGGGTTTCGGCAAGGCAGGCTCCGGAAGTTGACGGGTGCCGGTTGCGGCAGGGGAATCAGGCCGTGGGCACCTTCACGTAGTCTAAATAATAGATCGTTTTCCCCTGGTTGAGGAAATTTTTTTCGTATTTGGTGCGGGGAATGTCCTCGCGCAGATTGGTGAACCCCGGCGCCGGGTGGAGGTTCCGCAGGCCGGAATCCTGATTCAGGATTTCCAGCATCTCCATGGCATAAGGTTCGTGGTCCGTGGCCAGCCTCAGCCGGCCTTCCGGCGCCAGTTTCTCGCGGAAACAGGCGACGGTATGCGGTTTGATGAGCCGTCTTTTATGATGCCGCTTTTTGGGCCAGGGGTCCGGAAAATTGATATAAATTTCCGCCAATTCCCCCTCCTGGAAAAGAAACGGAACTTTTTCCTTAGCGTCGCCGTAAGCCACGCGGATGTTTTCCAGTCCCAGCCGCTGCAGCCGGGTGAACAACCGGCGGATTCCTTTGTGGTAAAAGTCCATACCGACATAATTGTATTCCGGAAACCGTACGGCCATGTCGAGCAGGAAATTGCCGTTGCCGAATCCGATTTCGAGGGTGATCGGGCGGTCGTTTCCAAAATGCTCCCGCCATCCGGGATATTCCTCGGGGTCCAGGTAATGGGGGTTCTCTTCGGCGATGGATTCGAGCTTCAACAGGGGTTTCGATGACATGGCGGCGATTGTACGGTCGGTTGTGCGGAGCGGAATCCGCGTGCGTTTGTGTTCGGGGTCGGTGGCTTATTCCAATCCATCCTGGTGGATGGTGATCAACTGGATCAATTCAAAGTAGTTTTTGCTGCCGGCAAAACTGAGGATGACTTCATCCCCTTCCATTTTTCCAACCAGGCTTTTGCCGATGGGCGATGCGGGGGAGATTTTTCCGTGATCGGGTTCCACCTCTTCCGGGAAAACCAGATGGTAGGTTTTTTCCTCGTCGGTGTCGAGGTTTTTTAACACAAGCCGGCTGCCGAGGCCGGCCCGGTCCCGGGGCAGGCGCGCGATATCAATCGACATGACATTGCTGATGCGGCCCTGCAACTGGGAAATGCGCGACTGAAGAAACGTTTGCCGTTCCTTGGCGGCTTTGTATTCCGCGTTCTCACTCAGGTCCCCCATGGCGGTGGCCACCTTGAGCGCGGCTGGAATATCGACCTCCAGTTCCCGCTTGGTTTCCATCAGTTCCTTTTCCAGTTTATCGAGAATGGGCAGTCTCATACTGCGATCTCCACTTCAGTTTGAGTTGTGACGTTCAGGGGGCGGGGGCGGCGATGACAAAGGCCCCGCGGCGGCCCTCGCTGCGCAGGCGGTCCATGCGGGCCTGTGCTTCATCGAAGGTATTATAGGCCGTGGTGACCACCCGGTAAAGGGTTTCTCCGGACGGGCTGTACTGCAGGACCTCTCCGTCCTCCAGTTCACGGGCCATGCGTTCGGCGTTTTCGCGCTTCTTGAACACCCCCACCTGCACGGTATAGGCCTTGGGCGCGTGGTTCACGGGAAACCGTTCCTGCCCGGCGGAGGAATGGACCGACTCCAGCGCCTGCACCCTAACGGGAACGGTTCCGGTCTTGACCATTCCGAGCCGGACTCCCGCCTGATAGCTGAGGTCGATGATCCGGTTTCCCACAAAAGGGCCCCGGTCGTTGATGCGCACGATCACCGACCGTCCATTGCTCAGGTTGGTGACGCGCACCCGTGTGTTGAAGGGCAGGGTTTTGTGGGCGGCGGTCATGGAGTGCATGTTGTAGGCCTCCTGGTTGGAGGTCTGCTTCCCGTGAAATTTGGGGCCGTACCAGGAAGCGATACCGGTACGGTCGTACCCTTCTCCGCTGTCCAGGGGGTAATAAATCTTCCCACCGACCCGATAGGGTATAGAGCCGGGTTCGCCCGGATCCTCCTCTGCTTCCGTTGCAACGGTTTGGCTGTTGAAAGAAGAGGAGGGAGATCCGGTGGCGCCGGAGGTGTGAAAGCCCTGGGAAGAACCGGAGGCGGCGCAACCCGGGAAAGCCAGCGACAACAGAAGAACTGCAAGCGTCCGTTTTACCGGGGCAATTCCGCCCGGCGAAAAAATTGATTTCAGGGGCTTTAAAAGGGGGACTGGGAAGGGCATGCGGCAGCGGAATTATGTTGGCAACCAATTGAAAAAAAAGCTTTTATCAAGCCATATCATTGTATCGGTCCCCATGGGCAGGGTCAAATGAAAACAGGCGGTGCGAAGAGTGTAGTGAAAACCTTGATTTGGCTTGACCTAACCGGTCCTGGTACACCATACTGAATCCCTTTTAAATCTCAGAAGGCCAAAAAGAGGGTCGACCCGTATACCCGATGCGTGATGAGATATTGAACAGGATAGAGGAAAAGAGCAACATTCCCCCTTTGCCTGACATTCTTATCCGTTTGGAGGCAAAAATTGACGACCCCGGCGGAGAACTGGAAGAAATCGCCCAGTTGATTGAAACCGAACCGGTTTTGGCGGGGCGGTTGCTGGCGCTTTCCAACAGCGTTTTTTTTGGGGCGGGACGCGAAAAAATCCTCTCCCTGAAAGGGGCGGTTCTGCGGCTTGGGTTGAAGCTGGTGCTCGACCTGGCCTATACCTTGGAATTGCCGCGGATTTTTTCAGGGGTCGGCACTTTCAATCAGGAGAAATTCTGGAAGCATTCGCTGGCGGTGGGGGTTTTGTCCCGCCAGATGGCGGGGAAATGGGCGCTGGAAAGAAGGGTCGGAGAGCAGGCCTATCTGGCCGGCCTGATGCACGATATTGGAATCCTGGTGTTCTACTTTCTGATTCCCAAGGAATACAGGAAGTTTTTAAGGGAAGTCCAGGGGGTTGAAAAGCCTCTGGAAATACTGGAACGGGAGACCTTTGACATTTGCCACGCCGAGTTGGGGGCCAGATTCATCAAAAAATGGTGGCCCCTGGACGATGAGGTCGTCGTGGCCGTGGCCGATCACCACCGGACCCTGGACCCGGTACAGGACACCGATCTGGTCGTGGCCGCTGTCAACATCGGCAATGCAATGGCCAATACCCAGGGCTGGCGCACCGGATTGGGGGAACCCGGCGACACGTTGAACCGCAAGTATCTGGTGGCCCGGGGCATGACCCTGGAAACGTATCAGGAATTTATCGAAGAGGCTCAGGAAGCCCTGGATTCGGCGCAGCATATTCTGGATGATTGAACTGCCCGCCGCCCACCGGTCCTGTTTCCGTAAAAAACTTTATGAGTTCTCCACAATTCAAAGTGACGTATCGTGGCGTGCGGGGTTCGATTCCCACTCCCCTGCTCGCCAGTGAAATTGAAGAAAAGGTGACGCGGATCCTGGAGACCGTGACTCCGGATGACCTCAAGGACATGGCCTCGCGCAAGGCCTTCATCCAGAACCTTCCCATCCACCTGAAAGGATGTTTCGGGGGCAATTCCGCCTGCGTGCAGGTGGAGGCGGGCGGACACCTCATCATTTTTGACGCGGGGACCGGCCTGCGTATTCTGGGACTGGACCTTTTGGACAAGGGCTTTGGCCAGGGAGAAGGGGAAGGGCACCTGTTTCTGTCCCACACCCACTGGGACCACATCATGGGGCTGCCGTTTTTCGTTCCGTTCTACCGGAAAGGCAACCGCTTCAAGATTTATGGCGCGCACCCCGATCTCAGGGACCGGCTGATGAACCAGCAGAGCCCGCCTCATTTCCCGGTCCCCTTCACTTCGTATGAAGCGGATGTCGAGGTGGTCGAAATCAGGGACATGGAATGCGTGGAACTCGGCCCCGTCCGCGTGACCTGGAAAGCCATGGCCCATCCGGGGGTCAGTTACACCTACCGGGTCGAATATGAAGGCAAGTCGGTGGTCTACTCGACCGACGCGGAATACAAGCGCCTGGAGCCGGAAGACCTCGCGCCCACCGTGGAGTTTTTCCGGGACGCGGACCTCTTGATCTTCGATTCGCAATACACCTTCGTTGAGGGAATCGAAAAAGAAGACTGGGGCCACAGCTCAACCTTCATCGGGGTGGACCTGGCGGTTGCGGCCAACGTCAAACGGCTGGCCTTTTTCCATCATGAGCCGACTTACACCGACACCAAACTGATGAGCGTGTTCGGCCAGACTAAAAAATACCTCAAGGCCATCGCCCCGGGCAATCCACTCGAACTGATGATTTCCTGTGAAGGCAAGACCGTCGACCTGATGGCGGACTGAGACTTTTCCTGTCCGGTTTCTCTTTGAGGGGCGGGGTTTCCGCAGGCCCCGCGTTGGGGCAGCCGCCCTGGCCGTTCTCTTGTGTCTTTTTATTTTTGCAAAGGTTTTAACTTCGACCTGACGCATGAACCTTCCCGCATCGTTTCGTTTTTCCATTGACCGTGGCGGCACCTTCACGGACATTTACGCAGAAGTTCCGGGGGGCCCCGGGTTCCGCCTGATCAAGCTCCTTTCGGAAAACCCGGAGCATTACCCCGACCCCGCTTTTGAAGGCATCCGCCGCGTGATCGAAGAGGTCACGGGCCAGCCCTGGACGCCGGGAGACGCCGCCGTCCCCATCGACTGGGTGCGCATGGGCACCACCCTCGCCACCAATGCCCTGCTGGAAAAGAAGGGCGCGCGCACCGGCCTTGTGATCACCCACGGGTTCCGCGACCTGCTCGCGATCGGCCGACAAAACCGGCCCGCCCTGTTCGACCTGCACATTAAAAAACACGATGCGATTTACAGCGGTGTGGTTGAAGTCGAGGAACGGGTGCGCCTGAAGCCTGACGGGATGGTTGAAGTGTTGACGCCGCCGTCCGCCGACGCGGTGCGGCGCGACCTTCGATCGTTAAAAGAGCAGGGGATGGAAAGCCTCGCTGTGGTGCTCCTGCACGCTTACCGTTTTCCGGATCATGAAACCCTCATCAAACAGTGGGCCCTAGAGGCGGGGTTCACCCAGGTTTTTGTTTCGCACGAGGTGATGCCGCGTATCAAGCTGGTTGACCGGGGCCAGACCTGTCTGGTGGAGGCCTACCTGACGCCGTTGATCCGCCGCTACGCCGAATCTTTCGCGCAGGCGTTCGAGGGTGCCTGTCCGGACCTGCTGTTCATGCAATCCGACGGAGGCCTGGTGCCGTCCGCAAACTTTACCGGCAGTAACGCCATCCTCTCCGGTCCCGCCGGCGGGGTGGTGGGATTCGCCGAAACGGCGTGGCGGGAAAACGAACACCGTCCGGTCATAGGGTTCGACATGGGGGGGACCTCTACCGATGTCTCGCGGTTCGACGGCGCGTACGACTGGGTGCACGAATCCCGGATCGCAGGTGTTCACCTGCAAACCCCGCAGCTCAATATCCACACCGTGGCCGCGGGTGGCGGGTCCCGCCTGTTTTTCAAAAACGGAATGCTGGTGGTGGGGCCGGAATCTTCCGGCGCGCATCCGGGACCGGTCTGTTACCGCAAGGGGGGCCCGCTCTCCATCACCGACGCGAACCTCGTGCTTGGCCGTCTGCAAGCGGATTTTTTCCCCCACATCTTCGGCCCGGAGCAGAACCAACCGCTCGACCTTGCCGCCTCCCGCCGGGCGTTTGAGGGGCTGACGGACGAGGTCAACCGGTTCCTGCAGGAACAGGCAACGTCCTTGAAGACGGTAGAGGAAGTGGCCCGGGGTTTTGTGGATGTGGCGAACGAACAGATGGCGCGCGCCATTCGTGAGATCACCCAGGCGCGCGGTCACGATGTGCGCGATCATGTTCTGGCCTGCTTCGGCGGCGCTGGGGGACAGCACGCGTGTGAACTGGCGCGGAGCCTGGGCATCCGCAAGGTGCGGATTCACCGCTTCGCCGGTGTCCTGTCGGCCTACGGCCTGGGGCTGGCTGATGTGGTGCGCGAGCGCCAGACCCCGGCGGGGGTTCTGCTGGAGGATGAAAGTCCCCTGTCCATACACGGACAGTTGCTCGATCTGGAACAACAGGCGCGGCAAGAGTTGCGGCAGTCCGGTTATTCCGGCAACGAGGCGCGGGCCTTCCATTACCTCCAACTGGCGTACCAGGGCACCGACTACTCTTTGATGGTGACTGGAAATTCCGTGAAAGAGTTCACGCAACGTTTTCGTGAAAACGTCCACCGCGAATTCGGGTTTCTTCCGGAAAACCGCCCCATCATTGTCCAGGCCCTCCGGGTCCGTGTCGTGGGGACGATGTCCCGGGTGCAGGTGCCGCCGCAACAGACGGGCGGTGTGGCGGACGCGCCGCCGGCTCATGTGGACTGTTATTTTGACGGGAAGTTCCACGCCACGCCGGTGGTGCCCCACGAGTCGCTCGCCGTGAAGATCCGGACAACGGGTCCGGCCCTCATCATCCAGGACGGTTCGACGATTGTGTTGCCGCCGGAATGCACCGCCGCATTGACGGACGAAGGCAATATCGAAATCGAGGTGCCCCCCCGGGGACCCTCGTTTTCAGAGGCGCAATACGATCCGGTGCAATTGTCGGTCTTCGGCAACCGGTTCATGTCGATCGCCGAGCAGATGGGGCATGTGCTGAAGCGGACCGCGCTTTCGACCAATATCAAAGAACGGCATGATTTTTCCTGCGCCCTGTTTTCGGCGGCGGGCGATCTCATCGCCAACGCGCCGCACCAGCCGGTGCACCTGGGTTCGATGGCCGATGCGGTGAAAGCGCAGATCGAACTGCAGGGGGATTCCATCCGCGAAGGCGACGTCTGGGTGAGCAACCACCCGGCGGCAGGGGGGACGCATCTGCCGGACATCACGGTCGTGACGCCGGTCCTTGAAAACGGCAAGCCCATTTTCTTCGTCGCCAGCCGTGGGCACCATGTGGATGTCGGTGGCATCGCCCCGGGATCGATGCCCGCCTTCGCCGGGTCGCTTGCGCAGGAGGGCGCGGCGATCCGCTCTTTCAAACTGGTGGATGCGGGGAAATTCCAGGAGGAAGGCATCTCACGCATACTTCAACACCCCGGAGGGAAAGAGGACGGTGGCCAGACGATTCCCGGAACGCGGGCTTTGACGGAAAACCTGTCCGACTTGAAAGCGCAGATCGCCGCCAACCGGCGCGGCATCGAACTGTTGCGGGAACTGGTGGCGGCGCACGGCCTCGAAACCGTCCACGCCTATATGGACTACATCCGGATGAGCGCGCGCCTGGCCGTCACCGAATGCCTGCGGAATCTTGCCGGGGGCGTGGACCGCGAGTTTCGTGCGGAAGAACGGATGGACGAGGGTACCGTGCTTCGCCTCCGTTTGAAGGTTTCGAAGGAAGGAAAAGGCGTGTTCGACTTCACCGGCACCGGCGCGGAAGTCAAAGGCAACCTCAATGCTCCGGTCGCGGTGACGCACTCCGCCGTGCTTTACTGCCTGCGCTGCCTGGTGGGGGGCGACATGCCGCTCAACCAGGGCTGTCTGGATGCGGTCGACTTCATTATTCCGCCGGGGAGCCTCCTGTCGCCTTCGGAAAACGCGGCGGTGGCGGCGGGCAACGTGCTCACCTCCCAACGGGTGGTCGACCTCGTCTTCCGCGCGCTGGAAACGGTCGCGGCGTCCCAGGGCTGCATGAACAATTTCACCTTCGGCAACGATCGTGTGGCCTATTACGAGACCATCGGCGGCGGGGCGGGGGCGGGGCCGGATTTCGACGGCGCTTCCGGCGTTCACACGCACATGACCAACACGCAGATCACCGATCCTGAAATTCTGGAACAACGTTACCCGGTGTTGCTGCGCCGGTTTTCTCTCAGGCAGGGCTCAGGCGGTGCGGGCCGGCACCATGGGGGAGAGGGACTCATCCGCGAAATCGAATTTCTCGAACCGATGCACGTGTCGATTCTCTCGGAGCGGCGGGTGCACGCGCCTTACGGATTGAAGGGGGGACAACCCGGACGGAAGGGGGAAAATCTCTGGACCCGGAACAACGGTGAGACGGTCGACCTCGGTGGCAAAAACGAGATTCAGGTCGAAGCCGGTGACCGTGTCCGCATCCTGACCCCGGGCGGCGGAGGGTTCGGCCCTCCGGCTATCGGGAAATCAAAATCGTGAAAAATCCGGACTCGTCAGGAAGACGGTAACGGGTCCGCGTTTTGTTTCTGGTGGACGGGAGAGATCAGGGGCCGGTCCAGATATTTTTTCCCGCTTGTTTCTTGCAGGGCAGGAGGCACGCGCGCAACGCGTTGTTGACTTCCCGCGCCGCCAGAAGCCGGCACCGTCTGTAATCCCGTTCCGCCTGGGAATTCCACCTGCCATTGCGAGGTTTGGGTGTTTCACTCCTGCATTGCGCTTCCGCCCGGCTCAGGTGTTCGGCCTGGCCCTCCCGGCAATGGGTGAGGCAGGCCTGGTAGTCGTTTTCGATCCGAACCGTTGTGTCCGGCCTTGCCGGTGCCGGAGGAGGTGGTTGCAGGACCGGCGGAGGCACGACATCCGGAACGGCGGGGGAGGGCGCCGGTGTTGCCCGGTCGCTCGCGGAGAACGACGGCAGTTCGGTTGTTGCCACGGGTGGTTCCTCGGCAACCGGTTGGGCTGGTTGAACCACGTCGTCGTAGAGTCGATTGAGGTCCGCCAGCGGATCGGTTTTTGGCTTGGCCGGGGGAGCCGGGTCGTCGGGAATGGCCGGGTTCGGGTTCGACACGGTGACGCCGCCCGGAACCCGCCACCAGGTGCTGGCGACGCATTCGTGTTCGAAACCGTAAAAGTTGCGGCGCGATTTCTCGGGGACAAAATTCATCGAGATCACGCCGTTTTTCTTGGTGAACTGGTTTTCGAGCGGCAGACACACGCCGGTGTTGTTTGCCGTGAACGCCCGTGCGTCGGAGACGGTCCCGCCGGTGGTCCAGGCGCCTTTCTCGCAGATTTCCCACCTGCCGGAAGCGGCGAAACGGTAGCCTTCCGGGACCAGCGTATTGTCCGGTCCGTCCGGAAGCGTGCAGGCGGAATACGCCGGAGTTGCGAGGACTCCCCACAGAACCAGGGCGAGCAAAACAGGTGTTCGGGATGATTTCAAGCGTGCCATGTAAAACAACCCAGCCTCCAGTAAGAACAAAGTCTCATTATAAACGATCCCTTTTTGAATTGCGTGCGATATTCCTGTTCACTGCCGCAACACCGGCATGTCGAGTACGACTTTGTCTTCGTTTGCGGCGGACTCGAGGGCCTGTTGCGTTTCGGACAACGGGCGCTGGGACGTGATGAGCGGGCGAAGGGTTTCCTGGTGCGCGTGCAGGATATCGAGCGCCGGGGCAAAGGGGCCGCATCGCGATCCCTGAAGGCGGATTTCATCGACGACCAGTTTCGTCATGTCGAGCCCTCCGGCGGGCAGGCCGCAGGTGGTTTTGACACTCACCACGCCGCGCGGCCGGACCATGTTGATGGCCTGCGTGATTCCATCCGGCGTTCCGGTGGCGTCGATGACGATGTCCGCGCCCAGGCCTTCGGTGTCTTCCCGCACCCGGTGCAGCAGCGCATCGGGCGGCAGGACTTCGGTCGCGCCGAAGCGCAGGGCGCGTTGCCGTTTGGCCTCGCTGCGCGAACCGGCGAACACCTTCAACCCCTTCAGGCGGGCGGCGAAAACGATCAGGATTCCCAGGCGGCCCGGCCCCAGCACGGCCACGGTTTCGTTTCCCTGCACCGGCGTCATCTCGAACGTTTGCAGCGCCGCCGCCAGCGGTTCGGTCAGCACCGCCAGAAGCGGATCGAGCGTGTCCGGGACTTTCAGTAAAACGCCGGCGGGAACGGTGACTTCCTCGGCGAACGCGCCGTCCTTTTCGATGATGCCGGTGACGTTGCGCTTCTGGCAATGGCCCGGCAGGCCCATGCGGCAGGCCCGGCATAAATCGGCGCGGCCCCGGGCAATGCAGGTGTTGTTGATCTCCGCCACCACCCGCTGGTTTTCCCATTCGCTTGAAACGCCGGGCCCCGTTTGGACGACGCGGCCGACGTACTCGTGTCCGCAGACGAGCGGCAGGGGCACGGGATAGTCGCCCTTGAACAGCGCAAGGTCGGTGCCGCACACGCCGGCGTGTTCGACGGCGATGACCACCTCGCCTTTTGCGGGCTCCTGTTTCGGCCGGTCTTCGAGCGTGATCTGGCCGGGAGCGGTGAGGACGGCTGAAATCGGCATCAAGGCACGGGCGTCGGGTGTTGTCGGATTACTTCTTTTTCTTGCGCGTGGATTTTTTCTTTTTCCATTCCAGCAGCCAGTGCTGGATGAGGCGGAGAGGGGCGGTGCCGTCGAACTTGCGGCGTTTGAGTTTGGGCGTGGCCTCGTACTGCAGCCGGGCGATGACCGCCGGGGCGACGGCTTCCTCGATCAGTCCGCCGCGCTGGGCGTGTTCGAGTTTTTTCGAGCCGCACACCTCGCGGAAGGCGACCATGGTGCGGCAGTCCAGCGGACGGTCTTCGTGAATCGAACAGCTTTCGTTTTCATCGAGGAACGGACATTTCTGGTTGATCACCATCTGGTACCAGTCGATCTTGTCCGCATCGATTCCCGACTCGAGCGCTTTTTTCACGCGGTGGATGCTCTTCTCCGCGCGTTCGATCACGTCTTGCAAGTCCATCCCCCGGTGGCGGGCGGCGTTGATCATGCCGTCCCATTCCATTTTGGTGATCATGACGCCGGTGTAGCAACAGTGGGCGCAGCCTTCGTGGCAGGTCATCGGCGGCATTTTCTTTTGATAGGCCGCGTCGAGTATTTTCCACAGCGCCTGCAGGGGCGGGATATGCTCGGCTTTCGCCAGGTCCTGCGTGTTTTTGAGCAGCAGTTCGTAGGCGTACTGCAACTCCCCCTCGGTGAACCGGGCCTGGATGTACTGGCGCAGGTCCTGGGCATCGCTCATGCCCATGAGGTAAACGCCGTTCTGGTCGGAGTAGGAGGCAGTGGTCATTTTTTATGAATGGTCGCCGTTTTTCACAATGCCGTTATTTTTGCTTGGCCACGTATTTCATCTGCAGTTCGTAAACCAGCTGGCCCAGCAGTTTGTCTTCCTGCGCGTCGAGGTTGCCCTTGGTCTTTTGATGCAGCATGGCGAGGATGTCGATCGTCTGCCGCACCGCTGGCAGGTTCTGCTCGATCTGGCCGGTCATCGGATCCGGCATGTCTCCGAGATGGTAGAACGCCGAAGAGGCCAGTGACATGACGAAAGTCGAGAAGTCGATCTCAGGCCCGCCCGCATGCTGTTGCTGCTCCTGCGCCTGGGCTTCCTGCTGCTTGCGTTTGGCGTTTTCCTTTTCCTTCTCCGCGTCGCCGCTTTGGATTTCCTCGTCCGACTGATACGAGGACCGCTTGTCGTTGACGATAAACCCGGATTCTTCCTTTTCCTGTTCGCTCATGGTGTTGTCCTTTTCTGATCCAAGAGGGGGTGAAAACCCTCAGCCGGTCCCGTGTGGGAGGTTCTTGTGTCTCTCGAGGAATTTCAGGTTACACTATAAATGAAAAAGGGAGCGCCTGCACCCCATTGCGAACGGAGAATATCAGGTTCGGCGGGAGGCTGTCAAAATGCTCCTGCGGTTGCCCCCGTGCGGGGGCTCTGATACGATTTCGGAACCATGACGACCCGCATTCTGATTCCAGTCCTGACCGGCCTTTTATTGGGCCTTCCCGCATGCTCCACGGAGAACATGGCCGTGCGCATGGCGTCTCCCCTGGTGGAGGGGCAGGTCCGCTCTATCCATGAAGAACCGGACGTGGAACTGGCGGACCGGGCTATCCCAGCGGGCATCAAAATGCTGGAAGGGTTGCTGGTTTCGGATCCGGACAACTCTGAAATCCTCGTTCCCCTGGCGGAGGGGCTGTGCAATTACGCCTTCAGCTTTGTGGAAGACGACGACCCGGCGCGCGCCTCCCGTCTTTACCTGAGGGGCCGCCGTCACGCCGCCCGCGCGCTGGAAGTCGCCGGAGGCCCGGCGGGGTACACGGACCTGGGGATGGAGGCCTTCAAGACGGCATCGGCGGGAGTTCCCCAGGCCGCCATGCCCGCGCTGTACTGGGTGGGCCGTTGCTGGGCGGGCTGGCTGATGCTGAACCTGGACGACCTCGAAGCCCTGGCGGCGATTTCCAAACTGGAAATCGCCATGACGCGGGTGCTGGAATGGAACGAAAATTACGATTACGCGGGACCGCACCTTTTCTTCGGCGCGTTTTACGGGTCGCGGCCGAAACTTCTCGGCGGCGATCCTGAACGATCGAAAACCCATTTCGATCAGGCCCTGAGCCTGACCGGCGGCCGCTTCCTGATGACGCAAATGCTTTACGCGAAGCTTTACGCGGTGCGGGTGCAGGATAAAAAACTCTTCGAAAAACTGTTGAACGAGGTCGAACAGGCTCCGGCCGACGCCCTGCCCGAACGGCGGCTGGCCAACGAGGTTGCGAAAGTCAAAGCGCGGGCGCTTCTCGAGGATGCGGATGTTTATTTCTAGGAACAGGAAAGCGGCACAACGAACGCCCTCTTACCGCATGACCTGCATTCTGTGCGGGATACTGGCGACTCTGTTGATGGCGCTGGTCATGGTGGCGACGCAGACCGGCGTGGCGGAAGCCGGAGGCAAAACCACGATCAAGTTCGCCACGCTGGCGCCCGAGGGTTCTTCCTGGATGAAGCAGATGCGGGTGCTGGAAAACGAAGTCAAGAAGGCGACCAACGGGGCGGTGCGGTTCAAGTTCTATCCCGGCGGCGTGTCCGGAGACGAACAGGACGTTATCCGCAAAATGCGCATCGGCCAGGTGCACGCGGCCGGGTTCACCGGGGTGGGGCTTGGCGAGATTCTGCCCGAGGTGCGCGTCCTCGACCTGCCGTTTTTATTCAACAACGACCGGGAACTGACCCACGTTTACGAAAAAATGAACGCCCATTTCGCCGCGGCGTTCGAGGAAAAAGGCTACGTCCTGCTCGGCTGGGTGCCGGTCGGCTGGATCCATTTTTTCTCGAAGGAAAACGTGGCGACGCTGGAAGCCCTCCGCCAGACCAAGGCGTGGATGTGGGAAGGCGACCCGCTGGTGCAGGCTTCTTATGAAGAACTCGGCATCAGCCCGCACCCGCTTTCGGTGACGGACGTGCTCATGGCCCTGCAGACGGGGATGGTGGAAACGGTCTACGCCTCGCCTATCGGCACGCTGGCGTTGCAGTGGTTCACTAAGGTCAATTACATGTCGCGCATCCGCATGGGGCATGCCACCGGTGGCGTGCTGATCACAAAACGGCAGTTCAATAAAATTCCGGACGAGCACAAGGAAACGCTGAAGGCCATCAGCAAAAAGTATCTGGCGCAACTGGTCGAACAGATCAACCAGGACAATGAAAAGGCCATTGAAGTCATGCAGAAAAACGGTCTCAAGCTGACCGATCCGCCGGGCCAGGAGGAACTCGACCGCCTGCATGCGATCGGGGAAAAGATTCAGACGCGCCTCACCGGCAAACTGTTCGACCAGAAGTTGATCGACGGGGTGCGCGCCCACCTGAAGGAAATCCGCTGACCTTTATCCCGCTAAGGTTTTTGTATAACCGGGAAAAAACTTTGAGACGAGGGCAATCGGGAGGAAAAGCCAGTTCTCGTTATCGCGAGCGAATGAAATGAACGTGGCCCTGGTGTTCATTTCAAGAACTCGTGTCCCGAAGGGGTCGATCCAGACTGCTGGATTGCCACGTCGCTATCGCTCCTCGCAATGACGTTTTGAGAGTTTCTTGTCCTGGACGTTGAGTTTTGACTTATAGAAAGGCTTTATTCTGATTGCCTGAGTTGTTCCGCTGCCCAGACGGACAGCGCCTCGCGGGAAATTTTAGCGTTGTGGCGGATGTCCACCGGCAGGGCCGGGTGGAACAGCACGTTCTGGATTTCCCGCGTGTGCTCATGCTGCGCTCCCAGTTCCAGCAGTTCGCTCATCAGGTTGAGACGGGTTTCCAGCCCTTCCGCCAGTTTGTGGTTGTTCAGTTCCACCACCAGCACCGGCTGCCGGATGGTTTCCGTGCCCACGCCGACCAGGGCCGAGCGCTTCACTTCCGCATGGCAATTGAAGACCGCTTCGCAGGCAATGGTGAACAGCGTTCCGTGCTGCGTGATGACGCGCTGATTTTTTCTTCCCAGAAACCAGATGCGGCCCCGCTCGTCCTGGTAACCGACATCGCCCATGCGGTGCAGTGTGCGCCCGTCCAGGGACATTTTTGCTCCGGCGGTGTGCGACGGCAGTTCAAAATATTCCCGCGTCACCCAGGGCGCGTCTGCGGTGATTTCCCCGATATCGCCGGCCGGCAGGTTGAGCGATTCCTCCCACTGGGCAACGGGGCCCGTTTCAAGCGGCAGGATGCGCACCGTCATGCCGGGAACCGGTTGCCCGACGCAGGTTCCCGCGCCGGATTCAGTCCGCTTCCAGGTTTCGTTTATGATTTCGCGCCGTTCGATATTGCACACCGGCAGCGATTCCGTAGCGCCGTAGGGGGTGTACACGTTCGCGTCCTCGTCGAGGATACCGTCGAAACGTTCGAGCAGGGGGCCCGGCACCGGCGCGCCGGCGATGAGGACGCGCTTGAGTCCCGGGAGTTTCAAACCGTTCTGCTTGCAGTAGCGCGTCACCGTATCCCAAAGCGCGGGCGAGCCGAAACTGTTGACCACGTTGAATTGTTTGATTGCGTCGATGATGTTGGGCGGGTGCACCTGTGCCGGGCGGGTGGGGTCCATGTCGGGAATGACGCAGGTCATGCCGAGGGCCACGCCGAACAGGGCGAACAGGGGGAAGGTCGGCAGGTCGACCTCCCCGGGCTCGATGTTGTAGAGGGCGCGGAGAACGCGCGTCTGGTGGTAGAACATGGAGTGGGTGTAGACCACCCCCTTCGAGGGGCCGGTGCTGCCGCTGGTGAACAGGATGGCGGCGGGTTCGTCCGGGTGTTTCTCCTCGGTGGAAAAATCCTTCCGTCCGGAGTTCCGCACCTGGCGCAGGCTGGGGCCCCGCCAGAGCCAGCGGGTGCCGACGGTGACGCGGAGCTTGACGGTTTTGAATTCCTCGCGGAAGACCAGCCCGGCGGCATGCGCCAGCGGAATGCCGATCAACCCTTCCGGCCGGGCGTTTTGCACGCATTGCAGAATATTTTTCCTGCCCAGTCCGGGGTCGATCAACACCGGCACCGCGCCGATACGGAACAGGGCGAAGGTGAGGGCGAGGAATTCGATGCCCGGCGGCACCATCAGGAGCACGCGGTGGCCTTTCAAAAACCCGTAGCGGACCAGACCGCCTGCCAGCCGGTTGACCTCTTCATTGAGTTGGCGGAAGGTGATGCTGGTGGTTTTGCCCTGGCGCGGAACATGCACCGCCGGCACACCGGGCTGGTTGCGGGCGAGTTCCTCGAGAAGGGAAGCGATGTTTTCGTGTGAGGTCATGAGCGGCTAGAGTTTGAGGACGTTTTTGACCATCCCGAGGGACACTTTCTTTTTTTGCGCCAGCGATTCGCGGTTGATGGTTTCCACCGCCTCGCGCAGGGAAACGAAATCCCGTGGCAGGCGTTGGATCAGAAACCGAGCGGTACTCTCCGGCAATTCCAGTCCACCGTCGCGGGCCAGCTTGTGCAGAATCCGTTCGAGCGCTTCGTCCCCCGGAGGGTTGAGTTCGGCGGTGAGCCCCCATTGCAGTCTCGAAACAAGAAACGGTTCGGTTTTTTTCAACTCGTTCGGCCGCGTCCGGCTGGTCATGGCCAGGCGCCCGCCCCGGTCCCGGAGTTCGTTGTACACCTGATACAGGATTTCCTGACCGCGCGGTTTACCGTTCAGGCAGTCGACATCGTCGACCAGGAGGAGAGGGTGGGAGACCACCTTGCCGGCCCATTGCAGCGCCTTGTCGAGCGTGGTGGATTCCAGCCGTTCGTTCCAGAGCTTGCACGACAGGAACAGCGGTTCAATCCCGGACTGCGCGACTTCATTGCCCAGCGCCATCAGGAGATGGGTTTTGCCCGCTCCCGCTGGACCGGAGACGAACAGCGACCGGCTGGCCGGATCGGGATCGCGCGCCAGGCTTTTCGCCGAAGCCACGGCGAAGGCGGTGGAAGGCGAGTCGATAAAACTGTCGAAGGTGTAATGGGGTTGGGCGGGAAACCTGAGCAGGAACTGGCGTGCCGCGCCGGGGGGATCAACCGGATCGCCAGGCGGTGACGGGCGTTCCTCGGTCATTTGGGTCCGACGTTGATCTCAACATGGGTCTTGCTGAACGTGGGCTCCACCATGATCGTGCACATCTGCCCCTCCTGTTCGTAAACCATAACGGTGATTTTCTGTTCCATGATGCTGACCGAAGACCAGCCCTTGGCCACCATTTCATTGCGGTAGTATTCGACGACTTCCTCGATTCCGTTCCAGCCTGTGAGGTGGAGCTTGCCCACCTTGACGGCCCCGCTGCCGGATTCATAGATGAACGATTTGGTCCGGTCGAGATCGAAGCCGGGGGGAATCGGCACATTGGCGAAGCGCGCCGTCAGCGCGGCGGGATTCTGTACTTCGCCTTGACCGGGCGGAGCTTCCACCGGCTCCATCAGGGCGCAGCCGGAAGCCAACAGGATGAGCAGGCCGGAAACAAGCAGTTTATTCACGGGAGACAGTTTCATTGTTCAGGATTGGGTGAGGGATTTGCCGATATACACCAGGCCGAGACCGAGGATCATGACCACGAGCCCGATGATTCTCAGAGTTCCGTCCGGCATCTGGGGTATTTTGCTGGCCCATTCTTTAAACCGGGCGGGGAAGCAGAAATAGGGGATGCCTTCGAACACCATCATCAGGCCCAGAGCAGTGATGAACAGACTCATTTGGAATCCGTTTACGGGAGGTTGTCCAGACTGTCAGGACAGGGCAAGGCAAACCATGACGGGACAACGGGCGGCATCTCCATCCGGCTTCCCGGGGGGAAACCGGATATTCGACCTTTTGATTATCTGCAATCCCCCGGGGCGAGTCAATGGAAAACGGCCCGGCGGGGTTACGGAAAACGGTATTGTCATTCGTAAAAACACCATTATATAATGGATTTATGCACAATTACCGATGCCAGCCGGTATTCACGATTCGCCGGACGCCTGTTTCGGTCACAGGCCGGAACAGGGGTGGGCAAC
This sequence comes from Nitrospina sp., assembly GCA_020430445.1. GTDB lineage: Bacteria > Nitrospinota > Nitrospinia > Nitrospinales > Nitrospinaceae > Nitronauta. Next base: position 13,679 of record JAGQJZ010000010.1, on the reverse strand, counting down.
GGATAATCTGGAAACAACAGCCGGGATCATCATTCCAGTCACCCGAGCAACGGTTCACTCCAAAGATGCCATACGCCGGGCTCCCAGCCGATAACCCGCTTATCAATGAAAGGTTTACTCATGACAGGCCATAATAAAAAATGGTATTGCGTTGTCCTGCTTCTCACGGTGCTGTGTCTTCCGATCGGCGCCGGAAACGGTACAGGATGGATTACGGATCATCTCCTGCAGCCGGCGTCCGCACTGACTGCGGACAACATGCCGCTGGGGAGTAATATCTTTGTTGAAATCGCCAAGAAGCAAAACCCGGCAGTGGTCAATATCAGCACCAAGGCAAAAGGTCCCGAGCGCACCCTGAGGACTCCCGACAACCAGCCGCCTTCGGGCGATCCCCGCAACCGGGACCCGTTCCGTGATTTTTACGACCGGTTTTTCGGTGACCGTGGTGGGGAGCGCGAGCGTCCGCGCCGCGGCATGGGTTCCGGATTCATCATCGACAAGGCGGGCCATATCCTGACGAACTACCATGTTGTCGACGGCGCGGAGGAAATCACCGTTTCGGTGACCATTGGCGAAAAGGAGCGGGAGCTTTCGGCCACTCTGGTGGGGCATGATTCCAAGACGGACATCGCCCTGATCAAACTGGTTCCGGACAAGGACAGCCCCAAGGAATTCACGCATCTCAACTTCGGTGACTCCGACAAACTGGAAGTGGGCGAGTGGGTCATGGCGATCGGCAACCCCTTCGGCCTCAGCCACACGGTCACCGTCGGGGTGGTCAGCGCAAAGGACCGGACCATCGGCGCCGGTCCCTATGACGAATACATCCAGACGGACGCCTCGATCAACCCGGGGAACAGCGGCGGTCCGCTGATCAACATCAAGGGCGAGGTCATCGGCATCAACACGGCGATCATCTCCGGCAACACGGGTGGCAACGTGGGCATCGGGTTTGCCATCCCGATCAATGTGGCGAAGAACATTCTCAACGACCTGAAGGAAAAGGGGTCGGTCACGCGTGGCTGGCTGGGTGTGATGATCCAGAAAATCACTCCGGAACTGGCGGACTCCTTCAAGCTGAAGGACGACAACGGCGCGCTGGTGGGGGATGTCATTCCCGACGGGCCTGCCGACAAGGCGGGGATCAAACGGGGCGACGTCATTGTCCGTTTCAACCGTCAGGACGTCAAAGAGATGGAGGAACTGCCCAAGATCGTGGCCAACACGACGCCCGGGAAAGCGGTTCCGGTGGACGTGATCCGGGATGGAGCGCCTAAAACCATCCAGGTGACCATCGACGTCCTCAAGGACAGCCCGGCCCAGGTGGCTTCCAAGCAAAAGGACCAACTGGGAATGGAAGTGCAGGACATCACTCCCGAACTGGCGCAGTCGCTCCAACTGGAAGTGACGGAGGGCGTTCTGGTGTCCAACGTTGAACAGGGCAAGCCCGCCGGCGAAGCGGGTCTGCGCCGGGGAGACGTGATCACGGAAATCAACCGCAAGTCGGTCCGCAACGTCGGGGATTACACCCAGTTGACGCGCGGATTCAAGGAAGGAGACACCGCCTTGATGCTCGTCCGCCGTGGCGGGTCGACCATTTACATTGCGGTCAAGATTCAATAAACTTCCCACCTGAAACAACTGCAGCGCCCGGCGGGGGAATCCCCGCCGGGTTTCGTTCCTTCCTTCCATAAATCCATGTCCGGAATGCGTATCAGACCCGCGTTGACCTGTTCCCTTTTCCTGGTTGTTGTTTTCATTTCCGGTGCGGCGGCATCGAACCTGGACAACCGCCGGACGCCGGTGGTGCGGGCGGCGCAGAAAGCCGGGCCGGCGGTGGTCAATATATTCACCGAGGAGGCGCCGCGCGGAAACCAGAACCCGTTCCGCAATTTTTTCGGCGACTCCTTTTTCAAACGGTTTTTCGGCAACGTCCCCAACCGGCGTGAATCGGCGCGGCGCAGCCTGGGCTCCGGGGTGATCATCAATCCCAAGGGCTACATCCTGACCAACGAACATGTGATCGCCCAGGCCGTGCGCATCCAGGTAACACTGTTGGACGACCGGGAATACGAGGCCCAGTTGATCGGCGCCGACGCCCGTTCGGACCTTGCGGTGATCAAGATCGATCCTGAAGCGCCTTTGCCGTATGTGCCGATGGGGCGCTCCGACGACCTCATGATCGGAGAGACGGTGATCGCCATTGGCAATCCGTTCGGCCTGCACCACACCGTCACCCAGGGGATCATCAGCGCGCTCCACCGGACCGTCCGCGCCAACCGTCAACAGGTCTACAGCGATTTCATTCAGGTCGACGCTTCCATCAATCCCGGCAACAGCGGCGGTCCCCTGCTCAACATCAACGGGTCGTTGATCGGCATCAACACCGCGATCTACCAGGACGCCGAGGGGATCGGTTTCGCCATTCCCATCGACAACGCGCGTCGGATCGTCAATGACCTGATCGAATACGGAACCGTCCGCCGGGGCTGGCTCGGCGTGACGGTGCAAGACATCACGCCCGATCTGGCGCGTTATTTCAAGCTGGAAAAGTTCGCCGGGGTTTTGATCACGCGCCTGGTGCCGAAGGGCCCGGCGTCGACCGGCGGGCTGCGCCAGGGCGATGTGATCACTTCCATAGGCGACCATCAGGTGATCAATAAGTCGGATTACTTCCAGGCGCTGTCTTCGTACACCATTGATGACACCGTGCAACTGGGCATCGTCCGCAACGGGTCCCGGAGCAGCCTGCGCATCCGCCTGGCGGGAATTCCGCCCAGTTACGCCCGGGAATTCGCGTACCAGTGGCTGGGCATCGAGGTGCAGCAGGTGAGCCCCGCCGTGCAGAGGAACTACCGCCTTTTTGCCGAAGAAGGGGTGGTGATCACCAAAGTGCTGCCCAACGGCCCCTGCGGGCAGGTCGGCATACAACCCGGCGACGTGATCCGCCGGGTCAACCGCGACACCATCCGCACCCAGGAGGACTACGAAAAAGCCGTCATGGAAGCGGGGAAGCTGAGCAGCGTCGTGCTTCTGGTGCAACGTGGACGTTCGGGTTATTACGTCACCCTGGAACCCTGACCCCATCTGGAATCCGTCATGGCCGACAGTGACTTGAAGGAAATCGAGCGGTTGAGTGAACTGATCCGCAAACACGACCATCTCTATTACGTGCTCGACCGGCCCGAGGTCACCGACCGGGAATACGACCGGTTGATGGACCAACTGAAAGAACTGGAATCCCGCCACCCGGAATGGGTGTTCGCGGATTCTCCCACCCAGCGGGTGGGCGGCAAGGCCTCGGACAAGTTCCCTCCGGTGGCGCACCGTCTGCCCATGCTCAGCCTCGACAACACGTACAGCGAAGAAGAGCTCGCCGCGTTTCACCAGCGGGTGCTCAAGGGATTGCAGGCCGATGCGGCCGAGTACGTTGCGGAGCCGAAGATCGACGGTCTCGGGGTCACGCTCATTTACGAGGACGGCAAGTTTGTCAAAGGCGCCACGCGGGGCGACGGCAAGACCGGCGAGGACGTGACGTCCAATCTCAAAACCATTCGTTCCATTCCCCTGCGCCTTCCCCTGAAGAAAAGTGAACGCGGCGTTCTGGAAGTGCGCGGTGAGGTGTACATGGAACGCGGGGCGTTTCAGCGTTTGAATGAGGCGAGGGAACAAGAGGGCGAACCGCCTTTCGCCAACCCGCGCAACGCCGCGGCGGGCTCCGTGCGCCTGCTGGACCCCGGCATCACCGCCAGCCGCCCGCTCAATATCTGGATCTACAGCCTGGGGCACTGCGACCTTCCTCTGCCGGACACCCTTTCCGGCGTTTTGGAAAAACTGAAATCCCTGGGGTTCCGCACCAATCCGGACACGCGGTTTTGCCGCAACCTGGAGGAGATGCACGCTGCCGTCGCTTACTGGGATAAAAAGCGCCGGGACCTGGGGTATGACGTGGACGGCCTGGTGTTCAAACTGAATGACCTGGAGTCGCAGGCGCGTCTGGGGAGCACGGCCAAGCATCCGCGCTGGGCGGTGGCTTACAAATTCGAAGCCGAGCAGGCGGAAACCCGGGTGCTCAATATCTCGGTGCAGGTGGGGCGGACCGGGGCGATCACGCCGGTGGCGGACCTTGAGCCGGTGTTCCTGTCCGGAAGCACCGTGAAGCGCGCCACCCTGCACAACGAAGACGAAGTCAAACGGCTCGATGCCCGCGTCGGCGACCGGGTACTCATCGAAAAAGCCGGAGAGATCATCCCGAAAGTCATCCGCACGCTTGAAACGGACGAGAACCGTGAGAATCCCAAATGGAAAATGCCGACAGAATGTCCCGAGTGCGCGTCCCCCCTCAGGCGGCTCGAAGGCGAGGCGGTGTGGCGGTGCGAAAACTTCCAGTGTCCCGCTCAGTTAAAGGAACGGCTGCTGCATTTCGGTTCGCGCAACGCCATGGACATCGACCACCTGGGTGAGGCGGTGGTGGCGCAGTTGATCGACCGGTGCGGTGTGGAAAAATACTCCGACCTTTACACACTCGAACTCGATCAATTGAAAGAACTCGACCGGTTGGCGGAAAAATCCGGCGAGAACCTGTTGCAGGCGATTGAGAAGAGCAAGCAGGCCGGGCTGGCGCGGCTGATTTTCGGGCTGGGCGTCCGGCACGTGGGGCAACGGGTGGCGCAGGTGCTGGCCCGCACTTTCGGCTCGCTGGAAAAAATCATGAACGCTCCGGCCGAAGAACTGGAGGCCATCGACGAGATCGGGCCCCGGATCGCCAACAGCATCACCGACTACCTGCACAATCCGGAAAACCGGGAGGAGATCGCACGGTTGCAGGAGCGGGGCGTGGTGACCACGGAGGAAAACGGGGACGCGGAATCCGGGCCGCTGTCGGGCAAACAGATTGTTCTGACCGGAACGCTGGAGACGATGACGCGCGAGGAAGCCAAAAGGAAAATTCAGGAAGCAGGGGGACGGGTGATGTCCTCGGTTTCGGGTAAAACCGATTTTGTCGTGGCCGGTGCCGACCCCGGGTCCAAGGCCCGGAAGGCGGAACAGCAGGGGGTGCGCCTGATCGGGGAACAGGACTTCCTGGCGCTGTTGAAGAAACAATAACCCCTGGAGCTATCCGCTTGAAAAACGCGTCAGGGACGTAAAAAACTCGACCTGGGTTTGCCGCTCAGGGCGAGGCTGTGTGACGGGGCCAGGGTGAGGGTGACGATCGTTCCCTGCCCGAGTACCGACTCGACAGAGATGTCTCCATCCATCAGGTGAATGAGTTTTTTTGAAATGGTCAGCCCGATCCCCGTGCCTTCGATGGTCCCTGAATTTTCACCGAAGCGGGTGAACGGTTCGAACAGCACCTGCAAGTTTTTTTCCGAAATCCCCCGCCCGGTATCCTCCACCCGGATCTGAATCATGTTTTGTTTCGTCCGCGCGCCGGAGATATGGACTCGCCCCCCCGGCTTGTTGTACTTGATCGCGTTGGAAATCAGGTTGATCATCACCTGCTTGAAACGGATCCGGTCGACGTTTGCGTACAACTCTCCGGTGTTTTCGAAAAAACAGTCGAGCTTGATTTTTTTCTCTTCCGCCAGAGGCGTGAGCAGGTTGACGGTTTCCTTGACGAGCGAGTGCAGGGCGTTCGGGAAAATTTCCAGATTCAGGTTGCCCGACTCCACGTGGGACAGGTCCAGAATTTCGTTGATCAATTCCAGCAGGTGCTGGCCCGCGTGCAGGATGTGATTCAAGTGGGACGTGTTTTTGGAGTCGTCGCCGGCGGAGTCGCGCAGGAGCAGCTGTGAAAAACCCAGAATGGCGTTCAGGGGGGTTCTCAATTCATGGCTCATGCGGGACAGAAATTCCGTTTTACTTTTGTTGGCCTCTTCGGCATCCAGCTTGGCTTTGATCAATTCCTTTTCAGCCCGTTTTCTCTCCTCGATTTCGTGTTCGAGTTGTTTGTTGATCGACCTGATTTTTTCGGTTTTGCTGTGTTCGTCGGTGATGTCTTGAATGGTAAAGAGCGCGGCAAACTCCCCTTCCTTTTTGGAAGGGATCGCGGTGACGATCGTTTGTTGAAGAACCGGTTTTTGCGAGGAAGAGAAACACGGAATGGTATTGCGGTGCAGCTTTGAGGAAAACAGGGTGGGGGGAGCGCCCCGGAACACTTCTTCCATCCGTTTGATGACCTTCGGGTTGCGAAACTGCGAATACCAGTCCCGGATGTCCGTATTCAGGATTTCATTCCGGCCGATTTTGGTCCAGTCTTCCAGGGTGGCGTTCCAGTAGATGACCTGGTACCCGGAGTCGATCACCAGGACCCCGTGCGGGAACAGATCGAGTAGGTAAAATGATTCCCGGGTTATGAATCGTTCGGACATGATCGGCCTGGCTATTCGTTGTCGGCTTTTTCAATGGCCTGCAAGAGGCCTTGAAACGATTCCAAATCGTAGAGCAGGAAGTTTTCTCCGGTGATCTCGATCCCTTCCAGGGCAAACTGGGTTTCGGCCAGGACGATGGTCGAACCGGGAGGCAATTCCTGGGAAAGCAGAATCTTCATAAAAGTTTCATAATGGTATTTGGGAACGGAATAGTTGAAGGTCCCCTTGAGCAGGTTGCTGAAAGAACCGATCAGCGAATTCAGGACGATATTCCCGACTTCCAGAATGGGGTCCACATCGGCGGTTTCCAGGTCCTCGACGCGGACTTCTTCTCCCATCAACGCCCCGATCAGTTTGACTGAACTTTCCTGGTCAAAGACCAGAAACCCTTTGCCGGATATCGGCCCTTTGTATCCAAGTTCAATGATGGACTTGACGGTTTTGTAATTGGCCAGATCGGGGTGGTTGTCCAGTGACGGCTGGTTCAGCCCTATGACGCGCAGTTGCGGCACCTGCAGTGACAGGGGGCGTTCGAGCATTTCCGTCAGCACGCTCGCCGCCCTTCCGATTCCGATATTGATGAACTCCTTGAGGATATCCAGCTGATAAGGGGTCAGTTGAATGAGGTCTTTTGGCGTGGATTCGACGCCATCGCCTTCGGTTCCAATAAGGGAGTTCACCAGGTTCAGCAGGGCGTTTTTGTTGAGAGGTTTGTGCAGAAAGCCCAGGGCGCCCAGTTCCATGCACTGTTTTCTCACGGAGTCCTGAATGTCCGCCGTGTGGATGATAACGGGTGTTGTCACCCCCTTGGCTTTCAGCGCACAGAGAAAGGCGATGCCGTCCATCTCGTCCATCAGCAAGTCGCTGATGATGCAGTCGAAGGTATTCTGCTCCAGTTGTTCCAGTCCCTTTAAACCGTTTTCCGCGTCCGTGACCCGGTGCCCTTCCGTGGCCAGTGCCTCACGAATCCGGTTGCGTTGAAACCTGGAGTCTTCCACCAAAAGAATGTGCGCCATTTGGAAGCCCTTAATGGTTTGCAGTAATAATTCAAGGAAGCCCCGCGCAATTCGATGCTTTGAATTGCGGCCACCCGCAAGCCCTGGAAAGCGAGTCCTGCTTGCGGTCAATTCTGATTTTTAGAAGCGTCCCTGGTTCCACACTGACAGGTTAAGGCTTTTTGGAGGGCTGTAAAGTGGCAAGTGGGCGTTTTTTTTGTGACGCATTGATGGAAACGTCAATCCGCAGGGACCGCTGCCGGTTCTCCGGACGGGGGATGCCGTTTGGAAAATCAGAAGCGGGTCCAGCGCCGTTTGGGGGGAAGGAGAGACCGTGCGCGGCGTGCTTTGTATGGAACCGGAACAGGAAAGCCGATAAAGCCGGACGGGCGTGTTTTCACTCAGAAGGTTTTTTCAGGCCCGGGTCAGGAAGCGGTTTTCTTAGGCTTGCGGCGGGGACGCCGGCTGGAGCTTTTAGGACCGGACGAACCGCTCGAGCGTGACCGGCTTCTGCTGCCCGAAGATTTTCCGGAAGGCCCTCCGGAACTGCGTGGCCGGCCTCCCCCTTCGCGCGGTCCCCGGGTGCGTCTGCGCGGCGGGGCTTGCGGGGTGCCTTCCTTGGGTTCGATGAACATGTCATCTTCCGGCCATTCCACGGGGATCTGCGTTTTGAGGGCCTCTTCGATGCGTTCGAGGTGCAACGCGTAATCTTCACACGCCAGGCTGATAGCGTCTCCCTTGGCGCCTGCGCGCGCCGTTCTGCCGATCCGGTGAATATAGTCTTCCGCGTCCTGGGGCAGGTCGTAATTGATCACGTGGGTGACGTTGTCGATGTGGAGCCCGCGCGAGGCGACATCCGTCGCGATCAGAATCGGCAACTCTCCCGTGGCGAATTTGTCCAGCATGGAGATCCGCTTGCGTTGGGGCAGGTCGCCGCTGAGCACGCCGGACGGGTACTCGTTGTAATTGAGCTTCAACTCCAGCTTTTCCGCTTCCCACTTGGTGTTGACGAAGATCATGATTTTGTCTCCCTCCTCCTGTTTTAAAAGACCCAGAAGGAGGTTGAACTTTTCATGGCTGCCGACGTGGTACAGCCACTGCTTGACCTCGTCGACCACCTTTTTTTCCGGATCGATCTTGATCGGCACCGGATCGTTCAGGTGTTCGTAGCACAACTCCATGACACGGTGGTTGAGCGTTGCGGAATACAACATGGAAAGCCGCTGGTTGTAGGCCGTGGTGTTTCTCAGGATGTAGCGGATATCGGCGATGAAGCCCATGTCGAACATGCGGTCCGCTTCATCGATGACCAGCACCTCGACCGACTTCAGGCTGAACAGCTTCTGCTTGTAATAGTCGATCAGGCGGCCGGGCGTGACGATCAGGACATCCACCCCGCCGGCAATCTGCTGTTTCTGTTTTTCGTAGTCCATGCCCCCGTAAATGCAGACGATTTTGAGTCCGCAGTGTTTGCCCAGCATCAGGGCGTCGATTTCGATCTGCCGCGCCAGTTCGCGGGTGGGAGCGATAATCAGCGCCCGGGGAGCGATCCAGCCTTTTTTACAGGGATGCGCAGGTTCATTGCCGACCAGTTTCGAGAAAGTCGCGATCAGAAAAGCGGCGGTCTTGCCGGTTCCCGTCTGCGCCTGTCCGGCAACATCACGGTCTTTCAGGGTGATCGGAAGGGTCTGGGCCTGGATCGGGGTGCAATGGGTAAAACCGGCTTCCCGAATGCCCTGCATGAGCGGATCGGGGAGTGAAAGGGATTCAAATTTTAGTGGTTCCAACAGAAACTCCAGATATTGGGGCAGGCATTAAAATCTTCACTGCGTGGGTAAGGCATGCATTGTTTCAGTCTGATCTTAACATCATAACCCGTTAAATAAAATGATTTTGAGAGGCCGGGTCAATATGGGGTTCCTCCGGTCCATTTCCCTTGACACAGCGCCCGCCCAAATGGTTCAATGTCCGCCTGTTTAAAACAGGTCCTGGCCAGATGTTGGTTGTTTCTTTCCATAGTGCCGCATTCCCCGATCGAAGCCGGCGTTACAAAAACACGCAGCGTTGTGCCGCTGAGGGCGGGGCAGTGAGGCCGGGGAACTGTTGCGCGGAATTCCTAAACAAGAGAAAGGGCGGGAGCTTGTGATCAAGCATGATGTTCTGATAGTCGGGGCGGGTCTCGCCGGCATGCGGGCCGCCATTGAATGTTGCGACGGCCTCAATGTCGGCCTGTTGACCAAAGTCTACCCCTCCCGTTCCCATTCCGGCGCTGCCCAGGGAGGCATTGCCGCCGCGCTGGGCAATTCCGAAGAAGACACCTGGGAAGAGCACATGTTCGACACCGTCAAGGGCGGTGACTACCTGAACGACCAGGATGCGGTCGAGGAATACGTCAAGGCCGCGCCCAACGTTATCTATCAGCTGGAGCATTTCGGCTGCGTGTTCTCCCGGACGCCGGACGGGCGCATCGCCCAGAGGTCTTTCGGCGGGCACTCCAAGCCCCGGGCCTGTTTTTCCGCCGACCGCACCGGCCACGCTATCCTCCACGCCCTGCACGAACAGCTCATGAAGCGGGGCGATCAGGTCCGCATTTACAACGAATGGTACCTGCACTTCCTCATTGTGCAGGAAGACCGCTGTCACGGTGTGGTGGTGAGCAATATCCAGACCGGGGAAGTGGAAATCATCCAGGCCAAGTCCGTCGTCTTCGCCACCGGCGGATACGGACGCGTGTTCAAGATCACCACCAACGCTTTCGCCGGCACCGCCGACGGGGCCATCGCCGCTTTCAATGCGGGCATCCCTCTGGAAGATCCGGAATTCGTGCAGTTTCATCCTTCCGGGCTGTACCGCCAGGGCATCCTGTTTTCGGAAGCCGCGCGCGGTGAGGGCGGTTACCTGCTCAATGGCAAGGAAGAACGCTTCATGGAAGCCTACGCCCCGGCGCGTATGGAACTGGCGCCGCGCGATATCGTCGCCCGGGCGGAACAAAGTGAAATCGACGCCGGACGCGGCTGGAAAGGCGAGGGCTGTATCGCCCTCGACCTGAGGCATTTGGGCGAGGCCCGCATCATGGAGCGGCTGCCGCAGATCCGCCAGTTGGGAATCGACTTTATCGGCGTGGACTGTATCAAGGAACCGTTGCCCATCCAGCCTTCGGCCCACTATTCCATGGGCGGGATTCCCGCCGACATGCACGGCCAGGTGGTGATGGATTCACGCAACACGCCGCTCCAGGGGTTTTTCGCCGCAGGAGAATGCGCCTGCATCTCCGTTCACGGCGCTAACCGGCTCGGCACCAATTCGTTGCTCGACGCCACTGTCTTTGGAGAACGTGCCGGCAGGTCCGCCGCGGAGTATGCACGGTCTGTCGGCTTCGGCCAGATCAACGAAGGTCACGAAAAGGCGCGGGTTCTGAAACAGATCGAAGAAATTTTCCAGCGCCCCGGAACGGAAAACTACAATGATATCCGCAATGAAATGAAAGACACCATGATGGAGAAATGCGGGGTTTTCCGGGACGATGAAAAGCTGACCGATTGCCTCCAGCAGGTGAGAACCCTTCAGGCGCGTTATAAAAAAGGCCGGATCACCGACAAGGGGAAGATCTTCAACTCGGAACTTTATGAGATCATTGAACTGGGCAACATGCTGAAGATGGCGGAGATCATCACCGCCGGCGCGCTCAACAGGAAAGAGAGCCGGGGCGGACACTACCGCACCGATTTCCCGAAACGCGATGATGAAAGTTTCCTCCACCACACCCTGATCGCACAGGACGGGGAGGAGTTGAAGCTGGACAAAAAACCGGTCATCATCACGAAATACCCACCGAAAGAAAGGACCTATTGATGACGACATTTCGCATCAAACGGTTCAATCCGGAAAAACAGGCCGACCCTTACTGGGAAGATATCGAATACGATATCCCGCCGGGCGCCACGCTTCTGGACTGCCTGAACGATATCAAATGGACCCGCGACGGCACCCTGAGTTACCGCATGTCCTGCCGGAGCGCCATCTGCGGCTCCTGCGGGATGAAGGCCAACGGCCATGCCCTGCTCGCCTGCCAGCGCCAGGCGGAACACCTGCTGAAAGACGGCCGCGACACGATCACCATCGAACCCATGGGCAACATGCCGGTGATCAAGGACCTCGTGGTCGACATGGGCGAGTTCTGGGAGAAGGTGAACCAGGTCAAGCCGTACCTCAAGGAAAAGGAAAAGCCGCCGGAGAAGGAACGCCGGCAGAGCCCGGAACAGTTCAAACTGATTGACGATGCGTCCACCTGCATCATGTGCGGCTGCTGTTATTCCGACTGCAACACGCTGGAAGTCGACAAGAACTTTCTCGGCCCCGCGGCGCTCGCCAAGGCGCAGCGCTTTGTGCAGGACTCGCGCGACGAGGGCACCGGGGAGCGCGTTCGTGAACTCAGCGAGGCGGGGGGAATCTGGGATTGCACCCACTGCGCGGAATGCGTCGAACGCTGTCCCAAACCGGCGCAGCCGATGTACCGCATTAAGGAAATCATGAGCGTGGCGCTTGAGGAAGGGGTCACCAACAACAACGGGGCCCGGCACGCGCTGTCGTTTGTCAAATCGATCAAGCACAGCGGACGCCTCAACGAAAACACGCTGCCTGTCGAGTCGATGGGGTATTTCAATATCAAGGGGCTGATGGAGCTCGTGCCGGTGGGACTGCGCATGCTGCTCAAGGGAAAGATCCCCCCGATCATTCACAAAAACATAGACGACGTGGAAGACGTCCGCAGGATATTCAGGGAGTTGGGAGAATGAAGTTCGCCTTGTTTACGGGATGTGTGGCCAAGGGCGCGACACGGGAATTGATGATGTCCACCATCAAGGTGGCCGAGGGCCTGGGCATCGAGTTTGTCGAAATGAAAAGCGCCGCCTGCTGCGGGGCCGGCGTTACGCAGGAAAAAAGCGCTTTGCTCACCGACACGGTCAATGCGCGCAGTTTTGCCATCGCGGAAGAGCAGGGGCTCGACCTCATCACCATCTGCTCCACCTGCCAGGGCAACCTGAAAAAGTCCGAGCATAAAATTGACTGCGATGAGGAGTACAAGGACAAGGTCAATCATGTCCTCCGGGATGGCGGCCACCAGTATGAAGGCGGGCGCATCCAGATCCAGCATTTCGCCAATGTCCTCCTCACCGATGAAGCCAAGAAACGGCTGAAGGAGAAAGTGGTGCGTCCGCTCACCGGACTCAAGACGGCGGCGTTTTACGGCTGCTATATTCTCCGTCCCTCGGAGTTGTCGCCTTTTGCGGACCCGGACGACCCGCATGAGCTCGAGGAGATTTTTGAAATCTGCGGCGCGACTCCGATCGATTATGAAAGCCGGACCAAGTGCTGCGGTTTTCCCATCATCATGATGAACAAAAAAGCTTCGCTCGACATGGCGGGGAATGCGCTGGTCGACGCGGTGGATTCCGGAGCCGATGTCGTGGTGACCGGCTGTCCCCTGTGCCACCTCAATCTCGATTCTTATCAGCCGGAAGCCGAAGCCCTGCGCAAGCGGAATGCCAACATTCCCGTCCTGCATCTGCCACAACTCGTCGGGCTGGCCCTGGGGTACACGCCCCGTGAACTGGGCATGGATTCCCACATCGTCAACACCCACACCCTGGAAAAGATCCTCGGCCCCAATCCCGCCGCCAAATCCTCCCACCATTAACGCCGCCGCTCCAGCCGTTTTATTTGAAATATTGTTTAGTGTCCCGCGCAATCGCGGTGAAGACGGCTCAATATTTTAATTCACAATTTTTGTAAACCTGCCCCTATTTTGTCCCAGATTTTACTACGCTGGCTACAAGTTTGACCTAAAAAATTTTTAGGCCTTAATTTCCCTTTTTTCAAGGCTTTTGGTCAATGACTGGGCCGTTTTTCAATGAGTTAACGGAAAAAAAACTCGACAAATCAAAATCACCATTCCTATAATCCCCCGCAGAAATTGAATCTCACGCAGAAAAGGGGAGAACCATGTCGAGACGAATATTATCGGTTATTTTCGTGTTCTTGCTGGTCCTGTCATCCGGCACGGCATACGCGACCGGCGGTGGTGGTGGCGGTGGTTGGGGGGGTGGCGGTCACGGCGGTGGAAGTGGTGGTCATGGTGGCGGCGGAGGAGGCGGCCAGCATGGGAATGACGACGACGGTCATTGTAGTAATGGAAACGGTCATGGCGGTGGCTGTGGTACCGGTGGCGGTGGTGGTCATGGCGGTGGCCATGGTGGACATGAGGGTCCTCCAGGCCCTCCGGGACCGCCCGGCCCTGAAGGTCCTCAAGGCC
>JAGQJZ010000118.1 GCA_020430445.1 Nitrospina sp. | reverse complement strand
TCGCATCGATGATTTCAAACAGGCGCTCGCTCGACGCCAGCGCGTGCTGCAGCATGTGGTTGAGGCTGTGCAACTGGTTGATCGGCGTGTAAAACAGCGCCAGATAACCGATGAAGGCCACCAGGGTGCCGACACTGATCTCTCCCCCCTGCACCAGCCCGACCCCGTACAGGATGATGAGGACCGTGCCCATGGAACCGAGGAACATCATCGAAGGAGAATACAGCGCCCAGAGGCGCATCACATCCAGCGTGCCCTTGCAGTAGGCGTCGCTGCGCTCCTCAAAACGCTTGATCTCGTGGAGCTGCCGGTTGAACGCCAGCGTCTCCTTCATACCGGAAATCGTATCTTGAAGAATACCGTTCATTTTCGCCGCACGCTCGCGCACGTTGTGATACAGGTCGTGCGCCCGGCGCGTGTAGGCCCAGGCTCCGTAAATGAGGAACGGGATCGGCACCAGCGCGGCGAGCGCCAGTTTCCAGTGCAGGACCAACAGGATGGCCATGATTCCCACCAGCGTCAGCACCGCCGTGACCAGTTGCTCCAGTCCGTCGACGAAAATCCGTTCGACGTAGGTGACGTCGTCATTGACACGGGACATGATTTCGCCGGTCGAACGCTGCTCGAAATAGTTGAGCGACAACCCCTGCAGCGCCCGGTAAACCTCCGACCGGATATCGAAGACCACCTTCTGCTCCAGCGTGTTGTTGATCACGATGCGTTTGTGGTTGGCGTAATTGCGCCCGAAATACGCCAGCACCAGCCCGCCGACGCTCATGTAAATCCAGCCGCTGCCCTGCCCCTCGACGAGCATGTCGATGATGACCTTGATCAGCCAGGGCGGCACGAGGTCCATCAACGTCGTCAGGACGGCGAACCCCAGCGTGAGCGCGGCCCACTTTTTATACGGCGTCAGATAAGCGAGTATTCGAGAAAGAGATTTCATGGATGACTGTACTTTCGCATGATAGCGGGTGGGAAACCGTGTTATGTTTTAGATGATTTTTTCGCAAAAAAGACGCTAAAGAAACCATCAAAAGGTGAAGCATATGGAATACCGCAGGCTGGGGTCAAGTGATTTGAATGTGTCGGTGATCGGCTACGGAGCCTGGGGCATCGGCGGCGCGCCTTTCTGGAGCAACGAGGGAGACGACCCGTCTCTGAAGTCCATCAAAAAAGCCTACGACCTGGGCATCAACTTTTTCGACACCGCGCCGGTGTACGGTTTCGGCCACTCGGAACGGCTGATCGGAAAAGCCCTGAAAGCGGTGCGGGACAAGGTCGTCCTCGCCACCAAATGCGGACTGGTGTGGGAAAAAGAACAGCTCGGGGCCATCAAAAAAGTGGCCACGCGCGAATCGATCCTGAAGGAGGTCGAACAGAGTCTGGAACGGCTGGACACGGACTACATCGACCTGTACCAGGTGCACTGGCCGGATGCGGACACGCCGCAGGAAGAAACCATGCAAGCGCTGCTGGACCTTCAACAACAGGGGAAAATCCGCCATATCGGCGTCAGCAATTACGATGTGAAACAGATGCAGGAGTGCCTCAAGACGGGGCCAATCGTTTCCCTGCAACCGGAATACAGCCTGCTGCAGAGAAAAATCGAACGGGAGACCGTCCCGTTCTGCCTGGTCAACGACATCGGCATCATCGCCTACAGCCCTCTGGCCTCGGGCGTGCTGACCGGAAAATACAACGCCGAAACGCGGTTTTCCGACTGGCGCGGCAAGGGAATCCTGGGAGAATTCACCGGCGAAGCCTTCGTCCGTAATATCGGCAAGGTCGAACGGATGAAAACACTAGCGGAGACTTTGGGCAAGACCTGCGGGCAGGTGGCGATCAACTGGGTCCTGCGCCAGCCCGGACTGGCCTCCGCCCTGGTCGGGGTGAAAAACCCGGGTCAGATGGAAGACAACATTCAGGCGGTGGGCTGGGCGCCACCGGAAGAAACCGCACGCGAACTGGACGCACTGTTCACTCCCGTGGCGGCGTAACTCCCTCCCTCTTAAAACAGAAAACCCGGCGGGGAATTTTTGTTACCGGTCATTCCCCGCCGGGCATTTTTCAGAACCTCTCGAGAGTCCTCACTCCGCAGCCGGCAATCCCAGAAAACCAAGGGGCCACTCGCGGCCAACGTCGCTTTTGTGAGGTGTTCTTTATCAGGCTTCTTCGGTTTTATCGAGGTGAACGATCCCCCAGGATCTGGACATGGTGATTTCTGCAAATTGTCCGGTAATAAAAGTTTTATTTAATGGATTAAGCTTTATCAGGCAGGTTTCCGGAAATACATGATTCCCCAAGCCAGGTAGCCATTACTGCCCGCATCAATCCAGTGCCCCAAACCCTGGACCATGCGGTCGATGTAGTCAGCGGATACCTTGTTGGCCAGATCTTCACGCCGCTTGACCAGTTCCTGGCGTACCCGGGTATAGTGGTTGACCAGTTGCCGGTTGTGATCGATAACGGCAACTTCCTCCCAGCCCAGGCGCCGGGCCTGTTGGCGGTAAAATGCGAAAGAGCCCAAACTGTCGAGGTGAATGCGATTCAGCACGGGCCCCAGCACACCTTCAGGGCAATCGTCTGCCTGCATGGGATCGGTAAAGATAAACTCACCGCCAGGTTTCAAGACGCGGTTCACTTCATCAAGCACTTTTTCGCGGCGTCCGGAGTGGAGAATGGCGTCCTGTGACCACGCTATGTCGAATTGCTGGTCGTCGGAGGGAATCTCCTCGAAATTGCCATCCACAACCTCTATACAGTCGGCCAGGTCCTGTTCATTGTTCATGAGGCGATTACGTATATTTTGTGTTTCGCTCAGGTTCAGGCACATGACATGGCAGCCGTATTTCTTTGCCAGCCAACGCGCCGAGCCGCCGTACCCGGAACCCACATCAATAATCCTTGTCTGCGGTGTGAACCTTGACGCACACTGTGCTGCCATGGTGGCTACGGTGCGTTGCGAGGCGGTCGTGATATCTTCATCCTGGCTCTCATAGAGACCAACGTGGATATCTTCACCCCCCCAGACGTGGTAGTAGAAATTATCGGCGTCATCGCTGTTGTAGTATTCCTGCGCGGTTTTCACGACCGATGAATATCGTTCACTCATCGGTATTGTCTCCTTCGATATACTTTTTCTCAGCGACATGAATAAAAAAGTCCGGTTCTATTTCGCGATAGGTTTCCTGGAAGTCCCCGTAGGTGGTGATGCGCTGGAAGCCCACTTCCTTTATGAGATTGCGGACATAGTTTTTACGTAATGGGAACATGTTGAGGTGAAATTCTGAGCCATCGGTAAACTCATAACGAAAACGGGCCAGTGTGTTATCGACATGTTCCGGGGTGGCAGAAATACTATCACCGCAATAATAATAGTTATGTGTTGGCTCGATCTGCTTATCGAGAATGGCATCATAGTTGCGTTGATCAAGAATCAATATGCCGTCATGCCGTAGCGTGGCATAGTACTCGGCAAGTGCCTTGCGGCGATCGTTTTCATCGTGCAAATGCGTAAACGAATTCCCAAGGCAAACCACGGCATCATAGAGGTCATGCACGCTTCGGTTAAGGAAGCGCCAGTCCGCTTGTATGGTTTGGAGAATGAATCCTCGCTTGCGGGCGTTTTCAAATGCCTTGGCCAGCATGACGGGGCTGCCATCCACACTGGTGACTTCAAAACCGGCCCGCAGCAGCTGTACGGAATGAAATCCGGTGCCGGTGGCCACATCTAAAACTTTTTTGACGCCGCGTTCATGGAGCTTTTCGATAAAGAATCCCCCTTCGGCCTTGGCGCGTCCGTCCCAGTCGATGAGTTCATCCCATTTGTCGACGAAGGCGTGAACGTATTCCTCCTGATATTTATCCGACTCGCGCACGGCAAGTGGGTCCTTGCCGTAGTCCTGTTCTTTCAGTTTGTTCAGCATTATTTTCCTCATGGGCAGCAATGCTCTGAATTAATATTAAGGCGATTCCTTCCTTAAGGCTTGTTCAGGATTAGCATTCAGACGCCTTTTGTCCCTGCTGAAGAAAGAAAATACAAAACGCCCAAATAACTTTTTATTTATTTTAATAATGGTTGGTGGTCGGGGTATTTAGTAAGAGTACCAGTATACTGGATTAGCACCCTGTTTTCAAGGTCGCGACACGATCCAAACAAAAAAATTAGGTGCATATACATCTAATAAAATTTGATTTGACGCACACATTCAATTAAAACACTAATATCAATGACATTATTTATAAACACTTAGACACCTCCACCACGCGCCGGTCAAAACACCATCCGCTTCTGTTTTTGGGAAACTTGAATGAGCAATCAAATACAAACCAAAGCAATCGCCTGTTTTCCCAAAACCCATCCTCCGGTATTTCTCGCTTCCTCAATGATCATGGCCGTGTTTGTGGTGCTGGTAACCTCCTACCAAAAATCAGCGAAAGTGTTCATCGACGCCGTGCAGGCGGGAATCGTGAACCATTTCAGTTGGGTGTTCACGCTCTGCACCTTTTTATTTCTCTGCCTGATCGTGTGGCTGCTGTTCAGCCGATTCGGAAAAATCAAACTGGGCCGGCCGGATGAAACGCCGGAGTTCAGCCGCATCACCTGGTTCGCCATGATGTTCAGCGCCGGCATGGGAATCGGTCTGGTCTTCTGGAGCATTGCCGAACCCATCAGCCATTACACACCTGAATCCGGAGGCAGCATTCAACAGATGGAAGCCGCCCGGCACGCCATGGTCATCACCTACTTCCACTGGGGGCTGCACGCCTGGGCGATCTTCATGGTGGTCGGCCTGTCCCTCGCTTATTTCGCTTTCCGCAAGGGCCTGCCGCTTTCCATTCGTTCCGCTTTTTATCCGATTCTGGGAAACAGGATTTATGGCTGGATGGGAGACGTGATCGACGTCTTCGCGGTGGTGGGCACCATGTTCGGCGTGGCCACTTCTCTCGGGCTGGGTTCGATGCAGGTCAACTCCGGGCTCCATTTTCTCGCCGGCATCCCCCAGGACAAGGTCTGGCAGGTCGGCCTCATCGCGGGCATCACCTGCTGCGCCACCATCTCAGTGGTCCTCGGCCTGGAAAAAGGCATCAGCCGGCTGAGTCACTTCAATATGATCGTGGGCGCCCTGCTGGTGGTCTTCGTTTTAATCGCCGGGCCGACCTGGTACGTCCTCAAGTTTTTCGGCGTCAACTTGCTCGATTACGCCGAGCAGGTGCTTTACTTGAGTTACTGGAGTGAATGGGAAACAACACAGGAATGGAAGTCGAGCTGGACCACGTTTTATTGGGGGTGGTGGATCGCCTGGGCGCCTTTCGTCGGCCTGTTCATCGCCCGCGTGTCCCGGGGAAGGACCATTCGCGAATTCATCCTGGGCGGTCTCTTCGGGCCGGCCCTCGCCACTTTCCTGTGGCTGAGCGTGTTCGGCGGCACGGCCATCCATCTGGATTATGAAACCGGCGGGGCCATCTCAACCGCCGTGTCCGAGAATGTGAGCACGGCGCTGTTCAAGACATTAAATCAATTGCCGATGGAACAACTCACCGCCGGCCTGGCCACGCTGGTGATCATCACCTTTTTCGTGACCTCTTCCGATTCGGGGAGCCTGGTCATCGACATCCTCACCGCCGGCGGGCATCAGGACCCGCCGACCGTGCAACGGGTGTTCTGGGCCGTCATGGAGGGCGTCATTGCCGCCACGCTGGTCGTCGCAGGGGGATTGAAGGCCCTGCAGATTGCGGCGATCGCATCGGGCTTTCCCTTCGCCCTGCTCATGGTCGCCATTTGCTACGCCTTGTACAAGGACCTGAGCAGCAAGCCGCAGGAAACCGGATCCACCGCAACCGCGTCAAGGAAAGATCATGTCCGGATCGATGAGTGAAATCGCGGGCTCCGGATCTTCCACGTTCTCTTCAACTATTATCTCTTGCACCTCTTCCGCCTCCCCCTCTTCCTCTTTCTGAAAGGACTGAGTCAGCGCCTGCGAATTCCGCGTGAGTTCCTCCAGCCTGCCCGCGAGTTTGGGGTCGTTCTTCGCCAGGGGTCCGACGGCTTCGTTGAGCGTGCGCACCACTTCCGACAACTTTTGTTCCTTCAGATAATACGTGGACCGCTGGCCTTCCAGTTCGGCGACCTTGTCTTCCAGTCCGAAGATCTTATCGTTGAATCCCATGATCTTCTCATCGAATCCCACGATCCTCACTTCCAGTCCCACCATCTTTTCTTCCACGCTCTGCACGTCCCTGCGCAATCCCTTCTCCACCGCCTGGATATTGGCCTGCATCATACCCTGCATGTGATTCAGGTTGGCCTCAAAGCTTTTGAGCTGCGCTTCGTGCAGGGCGTTGCTGGAATAGAAAAACGCCACCATCATGACCACCACGCCCGTGTACAGCATGATTTTCAGAACCGTGGTTTCGCGTTTTCGGGTTTCCATTTTTTGCGCCAGGGCGCGCACTTCATCGCCGAAACCCTGTATATGGGTTTGCAGTTCGCGCGCCCTCTGCTCCAGCAGCTTCGCGGATTCGCCGGTGCCCGTATTCTCCGGGCCGGCCCCGGGGGCCGTTCCCTTATCGGGTTCGGAAGGGGTGGGAGTGGATTCTGATTCTGTCATTGCCTCTTCTCCTGAAAATTGGGAACGCCTATTGTTTCACACCCGCCAGTTCCAGGTAAAGGGAGATCATCTCTTTTCCATAGAAAATGGAGATGAGAGTGGCCAAAACCAGAAAAGGACCGAAGGGAATACGGGTAAGAAATTTTATTTTTTTGACGGACATGCCCAGTGCGCCAAACAGAGCGCCGAGCAGCGAGCCTCCGAAAATGACCACCAGAACCTGCTGCCAGCCGAGAAAGGCGCCGGCGGCGGCGATGTACTTGATGTCTCCGCCCCCCATCCCCTGCACCCCGCGCGTCCGCAGGTACACCTCCGCCAGCAGCAGAAAACTGCCTCCGCCGGCAACAAAGCCGACAACCGTATCGAACCAGCCGTGCAGATAGGAACCGGCCGCCAGGCCGTATAGGATTCCGGGAAGGGTGATGCGGTCGGGGATGATCTGATGTTCAATATCGATTACCGTGATGATCACCAGCGGCGGCATGAGAACCATGTGGAGCACCGCTTCCACAGTCGGCCCGAACTTCAGTACCGTCGCCGCCATCAGCAGACCGGTGGCCGTCTCCACAACGGGGTACTTGATCGAAATCGGTTCGGAACAGGCGCGGCACTTGCCCCCAAGCAGGACCCAGCTCAACACGGGAATGTTGTCGACCGCCTTGATCGGAGTGTGGCACTTGGGGCAGTTCGAGGGGGGAAAGGAAACGGATTCGCGCTGGGGCATGCGCGCGATGCACACGTTGGCGAAACTGCCCAGGATCAGACCCAGGACGGTGGCCAGCACCACCCACAACCAGAAAGGGACCAGTTCAAACCCGCTCACAACCGAATCTCCACTTTCACGGACCGTGACCCCGGTTTCATGAAGAAACCAGATCGTTCACCGTCCGGTACACCGTCTCCGCGTTGAACCCCTTGCGGCCAAGAAACCCGGCCAACCGCCTTTTCACGGTCTGGGCCGGCAACCCTTTCCAGACATTCATCTTTTTTTCCGCGCATTGACGCGCCAGCTCCAGTTCGCTGACGTCCGCGAACACCTCATCGAGCACCCGGTCTGTCAGGGACTCCTCCACGCCGCGGTTGATGAGCTCATGCCGCAGGCGAAAGCGCCCCATCTTTTTGCATTCAACACGATATCGCGTGAATTGCCGGGCGAAACGCGCGTCGTCCAGATAACGCAACGAAGCGAGGTATTGCAGCGTGTCCTCCACCACCGTGGGAGAATACTCCTTGCCTTCCAGGTACGTCCGCATTTCATGGACGCTGCGGTCACGGTACATCAGGTACCGCAAGGCGGCTTTGCGGGCTTTACCGGCAAGCTCGTCGGACATGGAGGACACCGTCACTTAAGCTTCGGCCTGCGCCTTTCTGCCGCGCTTTTTGGGTTCGTCGTCGTCCGTCTCTTCCGCCGTTTCCACGGCGGCAGGGACCCCCGGCCTCAGACCCAGTTTCTGGCGCAGTCCGTTCTCGATTTCCTCGTAGATATCCGGGTTCTCCAGGAGAAACGTCTTGGCGTTTTCCCGGCCCTGACCGATCCGCTGATCTTTATAAGAGAACCACGTCCCGCTCTTGTTGATCAAGTCGTGCGCCACGCCGAGGTCGAGCAGGTCGCCTTCCTTCGCGATCCCGCGTCCATAGATGATATCGAATTCACAATCCTTGAACGGCGGCGCGAGCTTGTTCTTCACCACTTTCACGCGGGTGCGGTTGCCGATCACCTTGTCGCCGTCCTTCAACGC
>JAGQJZ010000117.1 GCA_020430445.1 Nitrospina sp. | reverse complement strand
CTCGACTCGCGCGGCAAGATCCTGCGCGCCTTCCACACCGTCATCGACCCCTGCCGCTCCCTGCCGCCTTGCAGAACCCATTCCCTGACCGAAGACGATATCAAAGAGGCTCCGAAATTCGGGGAAATCGCCGGAGATGTCGTCGACTTTCTGGCGGAGGCTGTCATCATCAGCCACAACGTTATCTTCAACCGGCTGTTCATCAAGGAAGAGTTCAAGCGCCTCGGCCACGCACTGCCGGCGCTTCCTTCAATCTGCACGCTGGAACTGGCGCGGCAACTCGTGCCGGAACCGAGGAGCCGGCGCCTGCCGGACGTCTGCCTTGAATTGGGTCTGAGTTACGGCGGCAGACACAACGCGCTGGAGGAGGCCCGCGCCACGCGTCTGGTTTTCCTGCAGGCCCTGAACCAGCTTCAGATCAAGTCCGTCAAAGACCTCGGCATCACCGGCACCCCGCCTCCTCGAAGCGCCTGGCCCGCGATCACCCCGAGCGGGCGCTACACGCAGCAACCGTCCCCTCCAGAGAAACCACCCGCGCAGTCCACCGCGGCCACCCTCAGCGCCGAAACCGGCGCAACCGCCCTTGTCCGGCAACCTTTGCACACCGGCGCAGGATCAGTACCTGATTTTGCTCGACCAGATTCTGGAAGACCGGATCATCACCGCAGAGGAAACCGACGCCATGGACAACATGGCCCGGGAACACCACCTCACCCGGGATCAAATCTACCGGGCGCACCGGATCTATCTCAAGGAACTGTTCATCGCCGCCTGGCGCGACGGCAAGGTCACGCCGGGAGAAAAAAAGGACCTGGAGGAAGTGCGGAAACTGCTTTCGCTGTCCCTGCAGGACTACGCCAACCTCATGGAAGAGGCCAAAAGGGAATCCGCCGCCGACAAACCCCCGGCGGACTTTGTCGCGTCCAAGGAAAAAATCCGGGGCATGGCCGTCTGCATCGCGGGTTCCCCAAAGTGCAAGGTCCGGGGCATGGTTCCCTCGGCGCTGTTCGCCCAGTCGCTGGCCACCGAAGCCGGGCTGGTGGTACACAACCAGTTGGGGCATAACGTGGATTTCCTTGTCGTGTCCGATCCGGAAGAATCCGCCTCTGAAATCGAATCCGCACAGGAGATGGGTGTCCGCGTTCTCGCCGAGCCCGTGTTCTGGAGAATGATCGAAATCGACATCCAATAGACGCCGGATGGCGTCTATTCCCGCCTTTTTCAAAAAATCAAAGGAATTGCTAAAGCTCTCCTTTCAGGAATCTCATCCCCGCCCGATACAATCCTTCAACACGATTCAATTCAACCGTTTTTGAGAACAAACAGGAGGAAGGCGATTAAAAACATTGACAAACAATAGATTAAATACAATAATGAAAATCATAATCAATTTATAAAAAAGGGTAAGTCTTTGCTGATTTGACTCCGCTTTTTTTAAGTTTTAAGGAGGAAAAGCCATGGCCCACCAGGGAACATCCATCACCAACATCCTGATTCTGGACTCCAACGAACAGGATATCGTTCAAACCCAATGGATCCTGAAAGAAGTGTTCGACTCCGTTCTCATACGGGTTTTTCTCCATGGCGGGAATCTTCTGAGTTTTCTCCAATCCACGAGCATGAGCCAATCCAATATCCCCGACCTGATCATTCTGGAAATCGACTTTCCGGATGATGAGGGAATCCGGACTTTGCAGGCCATCCGTGCCCTTCCTGCAGCCGCTTCCATCCCGGTATTACTGCACACGCGAACCTGGAACTTTAATTTGATTGAACAGGGTTTTAAGGCGGGGGCCCGGGCGATTGTGCCAAAATTTTCGCCGGTTCAACTGAAATCCCAGATCAACAGAATCCTATCTGAACTTCAAGCCGCTTGAATCGATCGGGAAAAGGGGAAAGAGGATGGATCAGGTTTCCGCTTCCTGGGAATAGAATTGCTCCAGGCACTGGAGCAACTGGTTTTTACTGAGCGCTCCTTCTTCGACAAGGATTTCACCCAGCATCAGGTTGGACTCCGACTGCTGCGCCACCAGCAGATCCACCTGCTCCACCGTGAGGATGTCCAGTTCCAGAGCGATGAGTCCGAAACTCTTGTCGCGTGATTCCGGTCTCCTCTGCTCGGTCAAAATCCGGTACAGGTCTTTTTTGTTGATGAGCCCGGCTTTCAAAGCCACCTGCCCCAGGGGACTGTTGACCTGCCGCTGCTGATCGAGAGCGATCACCAGAGTCTCTTCATCCACCAGGCCTTTGTCGACAAGAAACTCGCCAAAAAGTTTTGAACCGGATTCCATATCTCACCAGTAACGGGTTGAGGCGCTATTATACTTCAAGGAAGCCCCTGACAATCCGATATTTTTTGTTTCGGCCAACTCACACCAGGAGCGTGTTCGCGGCCAACGCAATTCCCAGAGGTGCTCTTAGGAGAGCCTTCGATTGTTGCCGGCCTGTTCCGGCAGTTCCAGGCAAAAAAAAACCGCAGTCCGAAAAGGACCACGGCGATTGATTCAAATCTCAGAATCAGTCATAGATCATGTCTTCGATATAGAATTTCAGACCGACTTCAAAATTGTGGATATACAGATTTTCAAAAGCGATGGAATTGAAATCCGGATTGACCAAGGCCATGAACCGGTAGCCCATGGTGATGTCCATGTCTTCGGCAACCTCAAAATTCACACCCACCCTCGCCTGGGCCGCAGGCGTCACCTGGAACTGTTCCGCCATAATGACCGGGATTGTGGCAACCTGATTGACGGTCAACTCATGCAGACCGACCCCGATGCCCAGTCCCACATAAGGCGTGATGAAGGAATCGCCGCGGAAATCGTAACCACCGTTCATAAAAAAGGTTTCAATGTTCCATTCCCCACCGATTGTATCCGCAACCCCACCGCCAAACGCCTCGCCAAGCTCCATGGCCTTGTGACCCAGTTCCGCCTCGAAATGCCAGTTGGAATCGTAGAGCCAGCCCACCGAACCGGTGATCCCCCAACCTATCTCCGTATCGAGAGAAGAATCGATCTGATTCAGAATATTGGTGGGAGATAACCCCAGCGCGGAGGTCACGTTTGTTGCGTCGGCGGAAACAACCTGCGTGGACAGGCTGAAAAAAGGCTGGCCGTTGCGTTCCCTCTCCTGAGCCTGAGCCGATGTTAGGACCAACAGGGAGAAAAGCAACAGTCCTGTTGCGATCAGAATGCTGTAACCGGGCTTATATGATTTCATAAAAAAAACGTTCCCTTTATCTTCGGCGCGGGCCGGTCTTTTTCTTTTTCTTCTGAGCCTTGGTGTAACGGGGGTTTGCCGGGTCATTGACCGCGATCAACCGCCCGCGTTCATCAAAATCGGCTGTGACGACCGCCGATTTTTCCTTGTAGTACTTGGCCAGCAGCCGGCTTTGCATTTTTTCGTCCTTGAACGCCCAGAGACCTTCGCTGGCCCCTTCCAGAATCAGGCTGTAAGTGGCGCGTTCGATTGCCTCGAGAACGGCCATCTGCGGCGGTTCATTGGTCGTGAAACCCGCCTCGACTTCCAGCAGTTCACGAAATCCCACGAATTTGAACACCCCGGCATCCATCCCCAGGGAAAAAATCGTCTTGTTCGTGGTCACCGATTTCAATACGCGGCCGTTCTTGACCGAAACCGCGCGCAAGTAGATGGTGACCATGTCCCGCTGGTATTTGGTATTGGCCCCGATACCGAGATACCGAGCCCCCACGCCTCCGGTCAGCAGGTTGCTTTCGTAAGCGATAATGCCCCCTTCCAGCATGATGGGAGCAAAAAGGAGCGGCGGCAGTTTCTGGTACTTGCCCCCCTGTTTGGCGGCGTCGTATTCCCTCCGGGTCTGCTGGATGATCTTGCGTTCGTTGAGCAGATTGTTGAGGGACTCGCGTTCCAGCACCTCAAACCACTTGCCGTCACCGGCATCCTGCAGGGATTTGATCAGCATGGAGGTCGCCCCCTGGGTCACGGCGGTGGACCAGCCCGTGGTCCCCGTTCCCGGCTTGTACTGGCCCGTCTGGTCGCGGAACTTGTAGACCACAACGTGGATCGGTTGCGCCGGCTCAGGCAGCGCACGCAATTCCAGGTGCGACTGCGTCTTGTATCCAATCTGCGCCTTGGCGGACTTCACCGGCTGAATTTTGGTGGAGCACCCGCCCACAAACAGGCCGCCGATCAAAAGAAATGCCAGGAACGTTTTGCGCATAAGTCAGTTACCTTTTTAATTCGTTACCCGAGTGGTTTGAATTAATTTTTCTTGTATTCTTCCGGAGAAATTTACCATCTTAATTATTGTGGAACCCTGATTATAGTTTCCCCTTCAGGGCCAGAGATCACTACAGTTCCGTTTTCGCCCACAGTAATAGTGTTGACTCCGGTCTCAATTGTTCCCACTATAAAATTTCCTTCATCATCAATAATATCCCCAGCTAATTGACGGGACAATTGCCCCAAGATAGCGCGGTCGAGCCGCTCTGCAAAATCCCGTGCCGAATTGCGCGCGCTCCTGGGAGGCGCTTCAAAATCGTTTATTGCGTTGGCCGAGTTCAGAAGAGGGGCGCCATTAAAAGGACTGCCGCCAAAATTAGGGTTGACCGGTGTGTAGGTGATTTCTCCAGCCAAAACAGGGCTTCCCAGCAAAACGAACGCCAGCACTGCAACCAGATTTCTGAATTTTGATTTATTGTTTTTCATATTCACGCTCTCCCGGACAATGACCGGATAACTTTCCTTAAATTTATGGAGCCCCCTCCAGTTCGCCGGCGGTCTCAAGCCGTCTCACCAGCACCAGACGGCATACCTGAATGGCCCGGTCCGCCAGTTCCTCTATTTCCTGCATTCTGGGATTCAATCTTTGAAAAAACACCATGGTATCGTCTATGGATACCTTGATGAAACTGCCGCGCCCCCTGTCCGGCTGCTCTCCTATGGTGATACTGTAATTCAACAAGGGAATCGTCGTCCACTGGATCGAGAACAACTCGAAAAAATCATGCCCCGCCTTGGTGCGCGTTTCATCGAGAATCAGACCGGTGATCCCGAGCCCTTCGTCCATCACCATCCGCACCTGCGCTGAAACCGACGAAACCCCTGACAGGAGCAACAGCAAGACCCCGAACAACACGCCCCATTTGTTTGACGCGGGATTTGTCATTTCAACCTCGAGCGATCCCGTATCAGGTTCAGGCTACAGGGCCCGGTTTCACGAATGATTGGGTACGAAAAGCCCATTTATTCTATTTTTTAATGCCTTATGTGTCAACCGTAAATACCCCAAAAGCCTTTGATTAACCTTGGGGTTACGCATCCCGATCCGGCACGGGGCAAAAAAAACGGCCGGAGAAAGTCCCCTTCCCCCGGCCGGAAAACCCTGCTCAGCCGTTTTATTCCAACGCTTGCGGACCGCTTGTTTCCAGAGCTTTCTGGGTGATAACGGTGCTGTTGAAGGACCCGTTCTGGATTGATGTCGCCGTGTTGACCACATCCGAGGTCTCTCCCCCGCAACAGGTGTTCTGGTTGATTTCAGTATAATTGCCTTCGCCGCCGGTCTGGGTCACATAGGCGAAGTCACCGTTTTTAAACTGGTTGATCAGAACTTCGTTGGCGGCGGCCTGGGCTCCTATCCCCGTTTGGGTAACTTCCGCCGTGTTGTCATCGTTCTGATTGACCGTCGACGTATTGTAGCTTCCGCGCTGGAACACGATGGCCGTATTGTCCTTGGAAACCGTGCGCCCCAGTCCGTTGACCGAGTCGTCCTGGTTGACCGTTGAAACCAGGTAACTCCCCTCCTGGTTCACCGAAGCCATGTTGCCTTCCTGCTGGGTGGCGGTGGAAGTGTTGTGATGCCCCTTTTGTGTCACGGAAGCGGTATTGGCCACCACCACCTGGTTGATGGCCGAGACCAGGTTGTTGCCGGTCTGAGTGACATAGCCTTCCTCCCCGTCTCCCGTCTGCTCAATCGTGGACACGTTCTGGTCACCCGTCGATACCGATTCGCCAATATTGGCCGCCCAGACAGGGGCGGATACCAATCCCACTATGGCCAGCGTTACAAGCGGTACACGTAAATTGTGTCTCATGGCGCTCTCCTTTGATCTGCCGGGCACAGTGTACACCCGGCCCTCCCTCCGCGAAACCTCCCTTTGAAGTAATAAAGGAGGAAAATCCCCGGAGCCCGGACTTCTCAGCCCGGGCTCCGGGGCAAAATGGCCTTGAAAGCTCGGCCTACCGTGTCGCCCAACCTGGGGGAGTCTGCGACAACACGATATTCGGTACACCCCCGGTCACATCAGGAGAACGAGGGAGAAAAAACCCATTCTTCGACCCTTTCCAACCGGAAAACCTAGGGTTGCTGGTCTATGACGGTGGTATTGAACGAACCGTCCTGGAACGCCAGGGCGCTATTCGGCGAACCATCGCTTCCCTGCTCTATAATGATACTGTTGCCCTCGCCACCATTCTGCTCCGCGTAAGCGCTATTGCCACCACCAAACTGGGCAATGCTGACGGTGTTCGGATCGAGAGCCGTGCCAAGACCGGTCTGAAGAACATCCGCCGTGTTGCTGCCAAAGTTTTGATCCACGATGGACCGGTTGAAGTCTCCACTCTGTTCAATCGCCGCATGATTTCCTCCAAACGCGGCCAAACCAGACTGGTTGACTGTGGACAGGTTGTCATCTCCACTCTGGTCGATCTCCGCCGTGTTATCGTGGGACTGGAGCACGGTGGATTCGTTGCGGTCGCCACTGGTCAATCGACGCCATGTTGTCGCTGCTCTAGGTCACGGTGGATTCGTTGTCATCCCCGCTCTGGTCGACCGATCCTGTGTTGCCGTTGCCCTGACCCAAGGTGGACGCGTTGTCATCGCCGTTCTGGTCCACATCGGCAGTGTTGCCGTCGCCGGATTGCGTGATGACCGAAAGGTTGCCGTTGCCCGCCGAGGTCGACGTGGCAGTGTTGTCGGCAAACGCGTTACCTTCGAGGAAGGCCAAAAAAACCAGAAGCGCAATCGCTTTCAAAGTCGCTTCAGACATCGAACTCCCTCTTCCTTTCATAGTCCCGGATTCAGCAATAAACGCGGGAAATCAAAATTTTCGTATAACGAGGAAACACTGAAACTTCGATTCGGCATGGAACGGGTCTTGATTTTCAGCATCCGCCGGCCACCGTGCAAGCAATATCGAATTATTCGGGCCTTTTTCAAAAAGGCGAGGGGAAACCCGACCCGTTTCCCCGGAACCTTTGGGTTCCGGGGAAACAAGAGAAGTTACGGCGTTTGGATGATCGTCGTGGTGTTGAACGCACCGGTCTGAATGGCCGTTGCGGAATTGACCGCGGCATTGCCACTGCAACACTGATCCTGCTCAATGGTGATCAGGTTGCCTTCGCCGCCGTTCTGCTCGGCATAAGCAATGTCGTTGTCATCAAACTGGGTGATGTTGACCACGTTCGGATCGGACAAGGTGCCGAGACCGGTCTGCAACACGGTCGCCTCGTTGAAATCGTCCTGGGATACCGTCGCCACGTTCCAATCGCCGGACTGGTCAATAGAAGCGCTGTTGTCGTTGGAAATCCCGTTCGGAGTCACGCCACCGTCCTGATTGACCGTTGCAACATTGTTGGCCCCGCTCTGGTCCACCTCGGCGAAGTTGCCAAAAGAACCGGCAGGACCGGACTGGTTGACGGTGGAATCGTTGTCCGTTCCACTCTGGTCCACATCAGCCGTATTGCCGCTGTCCTGGCTCACCGCCGAAGTATTGTCGGTACCACTCTGGTCAACCGTCGCCACGTTCTCGTCGCCAAACTGAAAAACCGACGAGTCGTTGGAAGTTCCACTCTGGCTGACAGTAGCGTCGTTGAAGCTGCCCGGCTGACCGATGACCGAGTAATTCAAGTTTCCATTCTGGGTCACGGAAGCCGTGTTCAGATCGCCGTCCTGAGCGATATCCGACTCGTTGCTGTCCGTTCCGGAAAAACCGGTCTGGTCAACCGTCGCCAGATTGTCATTCCCCGCCTGTCCGATTCTGGAAATATTGCTGTCGTCCTGGCTCACCAGGGCATCGTTGTTGTTTCCGCTCTGTGCGATTTCAGATTCATTGGACGTATTGTTAGGGAAAGTATTGCCGCTCTGGTCCACATCGGCATTGTTTGAATCCCCCAGTTGACTGATCAGAGAGGAGTTGCTGTCATCCTGCACAGTGTTGGCGGTGTTGTCATTGCCCCACTGGTAAACGTCGGAATGGTTGTTGCCATTGAACTGAGTCGTGTGGGCGAAGTTGCCTCCACCAGATCCCGGAGCAGAAAGCTGCCCGCCACTCGGATTCCCCCCCTGATTGATCCAGGATCCGTTGCCGTTTCCATACTGTTCCGTGATGGCTTCGTTATTCGACATCCTCTGGTGGGTGTCCTGGACATGGTCGTCGCCCTCCTGGATTACAGTCGAAGTGTGCCCGTCTCCACCCTGGGTGGTATACGACCAGTTACGGTTTCCATTCTGATCGACCGAAGACACGTTATCAACGCCCGTCTGATCCGTATGCTGGGTGTTTTCATCTCCATTCTGAACCACAGTGGAGCTGAGCAGTTCCCCATCCTGATCAACAGTGGACAGGTTGTTATTTCCCGTGGTGTTGGTGTCGGCCGTGTTGTTCAGGCCGTCCTGATTGGTTTCCTGAAAATTGTCATCGCCGTTCTGATCCACGGTAGCGTTCTGCCCATCACCGGACTGGCTGATGTTGGAAGTATTTCCCGTGCCGGTCGTGGTG
>JAGQJZ010000116.1 GCA_020430445.1 Nitrospina sp. | reverse complement strand
CTTCCCATCCAAACGGTATTCGATGGCGACAAACCTTACCACGAACCCATGCGATTGTTTGTTATAATAGAAGCTCCATTAAAAATGATCGCCGGCATTATTTCGCGACATGATATCCTGCAGCAATTGACGGGGAACCAATGGCTCCATATTGTCGCCCTGGATCCCGAGACCATGGAGTTTTTCCTCTTTCAATCGCCTAACGGTTGGCAACCTATTCAATAAAACAAGTTTGTTGGAAATCTTGTTGAGGAGAATTGAACTATCATGAGCGCCCTGAAGCTTCATCCAATGAAAGAAATCAAGATCATCATTGAAGGGGAACACCTCCATTTTGTAACGGACGTTCTCGATCAGATCAAAGCGAGCGGCTATACGGTTTTCAACAATATATCAGGCAAAGGGCATAGCGGGTTTCACGAAGGGCATCTGATGTTTAACGACACGAGCAGCCTGCAGATGATTCTGACCGTCGTGCCTGAAGAAAAGCTCGATCCGATCCTGTCCGGACTCAAACCGTTTTTGGAGCGCCATTCGGGCAGCCTGTTTGTACTCGATGCGAGCGTGCTGCGCCCCGATCATTTCGATTCTTAAATTTGTTTCTTCCACTCCGCCCCGCCGGAATGGGCAGGTCATGCTCCCGGACAATACTTCAGTAACGCGTGCTGCCCGGTGCTGCCGGTGGAACGCATGACATCGTCTTCCCCAAAATAGTTGGACAACCTCCCCGCTCCGAAATAGACTGGGACATTCTAATAATGATCCGGAGATCATTATGATTGTCCGTGTCCTTCTCCTCGCTTTCCTTCTCCTCCACATGACCGGCGTCGCCACGGTCTTCGCGGCCGGCTCCGTTGACAGCAGACCCGCAAAAAAAACCACACGCAACAAACCTCATTTAAATGTCGGAACCCTCGGGCAGGCGGGCCACGGCAAAACCACCCTGACCGCAGCCATCACCGAAGTGCTGTCGAACAAGGGCCTGGCCAAAAGCGTTCCGTTCAGCCAGCTCGACAAAGCCGCAGAAACAAAAAAGTCCGGTCTTCCCATCGCCATCGCGCACGTCGAATATCAGACCGAAAACCGGCACTACGCCCACTTCGACTGCCCGGGTCACGCCGACTGCGTCAAGAGCATGATCACCGGCGCGGCGCAGATGGACGGGGCCATCCTGGTGGTTTCCGCAACCGACGGTCCCATGCCCCAAACCCGGGAGCAGGTCCACTTGGCACGGCAAACGGGCGTTTCCCGGATCGTTGTGTTTTTGAACAAGGTGGATTTGATCGACGATCCGGAGCTGCTGGAGCTGGTGGAACTCGAGGTGCGCGAACTGCTCGCCCATTACGGATACCCCGGAGACGATGTTCCGGTCATTCGCGGCAGCGCGCTGCAAGCCCTGAACCACCCCAACGACGAAAACAGGACCCGGTCCATCCTGGAATTATTAAACGCCATGGACCGGTATTTCGTGCCCCCAACGCCTCCCGCCGAACAACCGTTTCTGATGCCCGTCGAAGACGTTTTCACGGCCTCCAACCAGGAAATAACCATCACCGGCCGGGTCAGCACCGGAACGATTGCGGTGGGACAGGAGGTCGAGTTGGTCGGCCTCGGAAACACCCGAAAGTTCACGGTAACGGGCATCGAAATGTTCCGCAAGAAACTGTCCGAAGCCCACGCTTCGGACAATGTCGGCATCCGTTTGGACAAGGCGGAACGGGGGCAGATCGAACGCGGTCAGGTTTTGGCCCAGCCCGGCAGCATCGCGCCCCACACCCGATTCCGCGCCGAGGTCTACATGTTGAGCCGGGAAGAAGGCGGACGCCAAGCCCCCTTCTTTAACGGCTACCGGCCGCAGTTTTATTTCCGCTCCACCGACTTTACCGGAACGGTAGCGCTGCCTCCGGGAGTGGTAATGGTCATGCCCGGCGACAACCTCACCCTGGACGTGGAATTGATCACTCCCGTGGCCCTGGCCAAAGGCCTGCGCTTCGGCATCCGCGAAGGCAACCGCACGGTGGGGGTTGGCGTTGTGAGCGAAGTTGCAGCCGGATCACTCGCTCCTGCCCGCCGGTGACATGTTCTCCGGATAGCTTTTGAATGCCGCGATCGGGTTTTTCAGCGTGCCCTCGAATTTCAGATTTTTAGCCGGATTCGCCAGGTCGATCATCTGCTGGTTGTTTCCCAATTGCAGACGGTTGACGCAGGACCGTGTGAATTCCGGGGCAAACAGGTCGTAACGTTCAAACTTGTCGGCAAGTTCTGGATGGGCGTTCTGGTATTGCAGAACGCAGTCTGCAACCTGGTTCCAGAAAGCGGTTTCCGGAAAATCAGAATGCTCCAGCAGGATGGCCGAAAGGTAGCGGAAGAAACAATCAAACACATCTGTGAAAATGGACAGGATTTTTAAATGCTCCGGCACATCGACCGACAGGCGCTGGACTTTCTCCGAAAGAACCACCTCCGTATTCATAATGGCGGACTCTTCTGCAATGTCCTTCATGATCGCCCGGATCGGCACGTTCTTTTCCAAAACCAGAATCAGGTTCTCTCCATGCGGCATGAACACGAGGTCATGCGCATAAAAGCAATGCAGCAACGGACTGAAATAGCAATCCAGGTAATGGCGCAGCCAGTCCTCTGTTTTCAATCCGGAAGACCGGATCAACCGGGGCACCAGGGCCTGGCCGTTCGCATCGACATGCAGCAGCGAAGCCATGGTCATTAACCGCTGGTCCGGTTTGAGCTGGGGTATGGGGCTCTCCCGCCACAGGGCCGCGAGCATTTTCCGGTAGGGGCTGTCCTTTTCCGTCACCGCTTCAAAATAGTCATTGTGATACCCCACCGCGGCGATCTCGCGAAGAATACAAAAGCCTTTGCCGGTCAGAAACGGATCCTGATCGATCAGGTTGTGAATCCAGTCGTTGATGGCCGGCGTGTGGCTCATGTAATTCGGGGAAAGCCCCCGCATGAATCCCATGTTCAGAATGGAAAGGGCGGTTTTGACATACCGCTTTTGCGGCTGGCTGACATTGAAAAAAGTCCGGATCGATTGCTGGGCCTGGTAATCGTCTTCTCCGTACCCCAGGCAAACCAGGTTGCGCGTGGCAAGGTCCGGCGAGAAGACAATGACCAGTTTGTTGAACCATTGCCAGGGATGGACCGGTAGAAAGAAGTAGTCCTCGGGATTCAGCCCCTGTTCCTTCAAGCGTGAATTGAACTCCTTGATTGTTGAGGAACCCAATTCCTGCTCCATCAATTCCGAATAATGCAAATCCTCCGAGAACACAAACAGCGATTTGCTTTTGTGCGCGGCAATCCAGATGAGTTTGACCCGCGAACCGGTTTCAGGAGCGTACGCCAGATAATCCATCGCATCGAAGCCGATGCGGCCGTTGTTTGCCAGAAACACGGGGTGCCCTTCCATCATGGAACTTTCCACAACCTGAAAGTCGGAGCGCGTCAATTCTTCCGACGTGGGGCGCGGATTGGCGTGTTTGAAAGCGGCGCCATACAGCGTGCTGGCGATTTCCTCCAGATAGGTCGGCAATAATTGTGCGGGGATTCCCAGACAATCCCTGTTTTCGATCACAAAACGGACCGCGTCCAGCTCAGCCTTTTGACCGTCCAGCCGCTTTTCAATCGATTGCGGATCGATGTGCCAGTGTTCCAGATTGAGGACCCGGGCCCGGAAATGGTATTTGATATTCGCTTGACCGGTGGCGAGTTCAAAATGGGTCCACCCCTCCTTTTCGAATTTGGATACAGGCTGGATCAGGCGCTCATGCGCAAACTCGCTCAAGGCTTTCCGGATGAGGTGGCGGTTGACCCGCTGCCAGATTTCAGGTTGCAGGTGATGCGCCACCTTTTCAGGGGCCTGAGCCTCCTTGTCCCGAATGAGCGATGCTTCCTCCCTCTCGGCTGAATAGTATTGCTCCCGCGTGCAGAAGGCCAGATGAGCCGTCTTCGGTCCAAGCTGAATGACGCGCTGGTATTCAAATCCGGCGCGGATATTCAGGGCGTGGATTTTTTCATTGCGGATATCCGGTTCCACCACAATCCGTTTGATCTCCGGGTCCCGGAACATGTAATCCATGATGAACTTGAACACGGACCAGGTGAAGCCACGGATGGGCTCGTCGGGAGGGGCGACCAGAACATGCATTCCCAAATCACCGGGCAACACGTTGTAATGTTCACCCACCGGGTCTTCCAAAGGAGAATACGTTTCCAGCAGGAAGGCCGGCTTGTCATTGAAGTAGCCCAGGTGAACATCGGCGGTCTGGCAAATCTCGCGATACCCCGATTCGACCTCTTCCGTAGAAAACCCGACCATCTTCCAGTATTTTGCATAAGGCTGGGTCACCCAGGAATGGACCAGGGAAATGTCTTCCGGAATTCGCAGGGGGCGCAGGTAAAAATCCCCAACCGCCGGGATGTGCTTGTAGAAAACAGGCGTTGTGGCGTGTGTCTTTTCCTTGTAAAGCGCTGGATTGGTATTTTGCAGCATGTCCGACTCCTTGGATATGGATCAGGCGTAATTCCTGAGGCCTTTTATGAATTGATGAGCGTGAACCGTGTTTTAGGAAACCTGCAAGGCCGCCCTCGCGGATTCTCTTTCAGGCTTGAAAAGAAACAGGTAGAGAACCAAAGTCACGACAAACCCGAACGCGGCGGTGAAAAAGGGAAGCGGCAATCCGTAGCTGGAAACCAGGGACCCGGCAGCATGGGACGCGAGCAACACGCCGAGACTTTGGAAAAAATGAATCTTGCTGAAATCCGTCGCGTACGACTCCGGCGTGCTGAGGCGGAACACCAGCAGGTCCAGGCGAACAGTGGATTGAAAAAGCGCCCAGCCGAACAGGCAGCGCCCGGCCAAAACAATCAGTTCCTGCTGCGTGCCCTGCAGGAGCAGGCCGCAAGAGCCAATGAGCAGGGCGGAAAGGATGCCATCGAAGGTCTCCTCGCCGGTCTTCCGTTTGTGGTTCGACCACAGAGCCAGCAGGGCCATGAGCGCCGGTATGGCGAACACCATGCCGGCGGCAATCTCGCCCTTGAACGCTGAAATACTTTCCCAATAAACCGAGAAAAACGGCCGGATCAGGTAAGCGCAAAAATAGAAAACCAGCATGACCAGCGACAGCTTGACGATAAACCTGCGGTTTCCATGGGAAACCGTTTCCCCGCCAGAGAGCTGCGGGTCCCCGGCGCCCGCCGGTTGCGGATTTTCAGACCGCTCCTGTCTGACCAAAAGGATGCACACCAGGGTCTGCAGAAAATCGCCCACCGCCATGATCAAAAAAGCCTGCCTGGGTTCCAGCAACTGCAGGACGATCCCCCCAAGCAGAGCGCCCAGAATGGCGCCAAAATGAACAATGACCGACAGCAGACCGATCGTGCCGCCGTGCCTGCTGGAATCTTCCAGGCTCATGACAAACGGGTAAACCAGCAGGTAACTTCCCTTAAACGCCAGCATCGCCAGGGAAACCGTCCAAAAAGCCCACAGGGATGTGGTCCAGAAACACATCACGCTCAATATTCCCGCAGCCAGCTGGGTGTAGATCAGCAAATGCAACGGGGGAATCGTTTTCGCCACACGGGCCCAGCAGGGAAACGCCAGCATGACCACCAGACAGGTGGCGGCGATATAATTGCCCACATATTGCGGATCGGTCACGTTGAAGACGGCGGCAAAAAACTGTGGATAAAAAGGAATCAGCATGGAATCACTCACCACCGCGATGACCGTGATCCCGATCAGGAATGTTTTCAAATTCAGCTTCATGGCCTTGTGAGTTCAGGTTCGGGTGACAGGATGCCCGCCGGATGGGCCGAGAATTCCTGGAAGGCGATCTTCTTTTCGACCGGGTAGTGTTCCCTCCCCGTCAATTCCCGAAGGATGATGGAATTCCGGTAGCAGGCCATTCCAAGATCCGGGGTGACGAATCCGTGGGTGTGGTATTCCGCGTTCTGCACAAAAATTTCATTGTCCGCGTGATCGATTGCGTAGTTCCGATGCACATCGAAACGGCCCTGTTGATCCCAGCGGATTCGTGAATGAATGCCGTTCAAGTAAGACGGCGTCCGGTAGGCGTATCCCGTTGCGAGGACAAGACCCTCCGTGGAATGGTGGAAATACTCATCCTGCTCGTGCTGCCAGAAGTGGAGATCGAAGGAATCCTCGCCTGCGTTGCGCTCGGCGATTTTGAGTTCGCTGTTGGTGAGCAAATTGATTCGAAATTCACCCGAAAGACGCTTTGTATAAATGAGGTCGAAGATAGCGTTGATCAGCTCGCTGTTGATGCCCTTGAAAAGGTTCTTCTGCCGGGCGTTCAACTGTTTTCTTTTTTCTTCCGGCAGGCCGTAAAAATAATCGACATATTCCGGCGAAGTCATTTCCAGCGTGAGCTTGGTGTACTCCAGCGGAAAAAAACGGGGCGACCGGGTGATCCAGCTCAACTCGTAGTTGTGGATATCGACCTCCGTCAACAGGTCGTAAAAAATTTCCGCCGCGCTTTGTCCGCTCCCCAGGACCGTGATCGAACGCTTCTTCTGCAACGATTCCTTAAACTTCAGATAGTCCGAGGAATGGAGCGACAAACCCGAAAGCCCCCGGCAGCATTCCGGTTTGTAGGGTACCGGTCCCGTCCCAAGGACAAGTTTTTTGACCCGGTAGGTCACCGGTGTTTCGCGCAGCGTGTCGCGGGCCTGGATCAGATAGCATTGCCCCGCCGGATCGTATTCGATGTTCTGGACTTCGGTGTTGAACCGCAGCGAAGGCAACCGCTCCGCCGCCCACTGGCAATACTGGTTGTACTCCTTGCGCAGCAGAAAAAAGTTCTGCCGGATATAAAAAGAGTAAATCCTGCCCTGTTCCTTGATGTAGTTCAGGAAAGTGAAGGGACTGGTCGGGTCCGCCAGGGTCACCAGGTCGGACAAAAACGGCGTCTGCAGGGTCACATCCTGCAGCATCATTCCGGGATGCCAGTCGAATCCCTTGCTTTTATCCAGAAAGACCGCGTTCAACCCGGTGACGGGCGCCGCCAGGCAGGCGAGACTCAGATTAAACGGACCCAGGCCGATTCCGGCGAAATCGTAGGTGATGTCGTTCATTATGTATTCCCAAGGTGAAGGGTGAAAAACGATTCGTGTGTCAGGCGATTTTTGCGCTTTGTTCGTTCTGTTCGAAGAAGGCCCGCCCATGGACCTTGATCAACTCAAGGATTTTCTGGATATCCCGGATGGTTGTGGCCGGATTCAACAGGGTGACTTTCAGGTATTGCCGGTCCCCGACTTTGGTTCCCGCCACCAGGGCCTGTCCGGAACGTGACAGGGCTTTCCGTATGTAAATGTTGGCGGAATCCAGTTCCCGTGCAGACAGGTGACGGGAAGGGAAGTAGCTGAACACCAGAGTGCTGATTTGCGGCCGGTGGATCACCTGAACCAGGGGCTCGGAGAGGAACAGCAGGTAGGTTTGCCGCGCAAGGTGGATGACCTGGTCAAAAGCCCGGCCGATCGCCTCGGTGCCGAGCGTCCTGAAAGTCAGCCATAACTTGAGCGCATCGAAGCGCCGGGTGGTCTGGATACTTTTGTTGACCAGATTCGGCGTGCCTTCCTGTTGATGGTTCAGGGGATTCAGGTAATCGGCGTGATACGTGACCACGGACAGGTGTTGTTTATTCTTCACCAGGAAGGCGCTGCAACTGACCGGCTGGAAAAAGGACTTGTGGTAATCCACCGTCACGGAATCCGCCTGTTCGATGCCTTCCAGCCAGTGCCGGTGTTTGGGGGAAAGGAGCAGGCCGCATCCATAGGCCGCGTCCACGTGCATCCAGATACCGTGTTCCCGGCACAAGGCGGAAATTTTCGGCATTGGATCGATGCTGCCAAAGTCCGTCGTGCCCGCCGTCGCCACGACCGCCATGGGCAAGAGTCCCTCGGCGACGGACCGTTCAATTTCAGCTTCCAGCGCCTGCGCATCCATTCTGAAATAACGGTCCGTGGGAACCTTCACCACAGCGTCGTATCCAAGCCCAAGGATCGCCGCCGCCTTTTGCACACTGAAGTGGCTCATCTCGGACGTGAACACACGCAGCCGGCTGAAATCCTGCGGCAGCCCGTGCAGCTTGTTGTTGTGCCCCTTTTTCGTGGCGCAGCAATGATCACGCGCCAGCAACAGCGCCATGAGATTGGACTGGCTGCCCCCACTGGTGAACACCCCGTCCGCCTGGGTTCCCAGACCGATCTTTTCGGTGGTCCAGTCGATCAGCTTTTGCTCCATGAAGGTCGCCCCGGCACTTTGATCCCAGGTTTCAACAGCGGTGTTCAGGGAAGTTGAAATCAAGTCGGCCAGAATGGCCGGAATCACGATCGGGCAATTCAAATGGGCCGCGTAGTGGGGATGGTGAAAGTAAACCGCATCTTTCAGGTAGAGTTTTTCAATTTCCTGCAGCGCATCTTCCAGGCTTTGGCAGGAATGATCGAGATTGATGGACTGAAATTTTTTCGCCAGTTCATGCGGCAACACACCGCTGAACGGCTGGCTCGCGGCTCCAATAGCGGATTGAACCAGTTCCAGGCCTTTCAGGAGACTCGTTTCGTAGTGGTCCAGGTTCGGGTAATTGAAAAACTGGGTTCCTATAGGCGGTTGTTCGTTTCCGGTCTTTCCAGGAGAGTCCAGCACCTTCAACAGAGGATTGTGGGTCGTCATGGTTGGTAAACTCCGAACAAGAAAGTTAAAGTTAATGAGATAGAGCGCAATGAATCAGAAAGCTTTTTGTTCCAAACAGGCCAAAGCTCCAAAGCCGCGATGAAGCGTTTCACGCCCGCCAAAT
>JAGQJZ010000115.1 GCA_020430445.1 Nitrospina sp. | reverse complement strand
GGCATGCCGGCGATGGGGCTGTCGGGGTCGGTCTGCGCCGACGGATTGACGATGTCGTTGGCGCCGATGATGATGGACACATCAATGTCGGGGAAATCGTCGTTGATCTCGTCCATCTCGTACACGATGTCGTAAGGCACCTTGGCCTCGGCCAGGAGGACGTTCATGTGCCCCGGCATGCGGCCCGCCACGGGATGGATGCCGAACCGCACGTTGATCTTTTTCGCCCGCAGCGTTTTGGTGATTTCACAGACAATATGCTGCGCCTGCGCCACCGCCATGCCGTAGCCGGGGATGATCATGACTTCCTTGGACTCCAGCAAAAGCTGGGCGACTTCATGCGCTTCCATGGCGACGACTTCACCCTGATCGGCTGCACTGCCGCCACCACCACCGCCACCGGTGGTCGTGCCGAATCCACCCGCAATGACCGAGAGGAACTTGCGGTTCATGGCGCGGCACATGATGTAACTCAGGATCGCACCGCTGCTGCCCACCAGCGCGCCGGTGACGATGAGCAGGTCGTTATTGAGCATGAAGCCCGTGGCCGACGCCGCCCATCCGGAATAACTGTTCAACATGGAAACAACGACCGGCATGTCCGCCCCGCCGATGGCCATGACCATGTGCACGCCGAAA
This sequence comes from Nitrospina sp., assembly GCA_020430445.1. Classification (GTDB taxonomy): domain Bacteria; phylum Nitrospinota; class Nitrospinia; order Nitrospinales; family Nitrospinaceae; genus Nitronauta. Next base: position 9,024 of record JAGQJZ010000115.1, on the reverse strand, counting down.
AACAGCGCGATGCCCGTCATGATCATCAAGGGCATCGTCCCGCCGCCCGCCGCCGATTCGTCGACGAACATTTTGCACAGCACGATGGTGGCGATCAGCAGGATCAGGTTGAGCCAGTGCCTCCCCGGAAGGAGCCAGGGGTTGCCGCCGATCTTGCCGCTCAATTTACCGAAAGCGATGATCGAACCCGAGAAGGTGATCGCACCGATGAGGATGCCGAGGTAGGTTTCGATATCGTGGATGGTCAACTCCACACCGGTAAAGTGCGCGCTGGGATCCATGAAATTGGCGAAACCGACCAGGACCGCCGCCAGCCCGACCAGACTGTGCAGGATGGCGACCAGTTCCGGCATTTCCGTCATCTGCACGCGCTTGGCCAGAACAAACCCGATGCCCCCGCCGACCAGCAACCCGAGGACCATGATCACCAGGTTGCCCGTCACCATGGACATGGTGGCGATCAGCGCCAGCGTCATGCCGACGATACCGTAGATATTGCCGCGGCGCGCGGTTTCCTGATTGCTCAGGCCGCCCAGCGCCAGAATGAACAAAATGGTTGCCCCGATATAAGAGGCGGTGATGACTCCGTGACTCATTTACGTCGCCTCCTATTTCTGGAACATTTCGAGCATGCGCCGCGTGACCGCGAATCCGCCTGCAATGTTAATGGATGTCAGCAGGATGGCCAGACCGGCCAGCCCCATGATCAGCGTTTCGCCGGAACTGATCTGCAAAATCGCCCCGATGATGATGATACTGCTGATGGCGTTGGTGACGCTCATCAGCGGCGTGTGCAACGCCGGGGTGACGTTCCAGATGACCATGTAGCCGACAAAGCAGGCCAAAACGAATACCGTGAAGTGAGCCATGAACGCCGCGGGCGCAACCGCCCCCAGGCCCAGCAGCGCGATACCCGCCACCGCGAACGCCATCGGCGAAGCCCCCTTGGACGGCACATGCTCGCCGTGCTTGGGCGGCGCGGGCGGCATCTTCTTTTCTTCCTGCTTGGCTGCGGGCGCCGCTGAAAGCTTCGGCGCGGGCGGCGGCCAGGTGATCTCGCCTGCCTTGACCACGGTGGCGCCACGCACCACTTCATCCTCGAAATTGACGACCAGGTTGCCGTCCTTTCCGGGGGTCATGTCGGTCAGCAGGTGCCGCAGGTTGGTGGCGTACAACTGGCTCGCCTGCGTCGCCAGCCGGCTCGGCAGATCGGTGTAACCGATCAGCGTGACCCCGCTGTGCTTGATCACCTCTCCGGCTTTCGACAGTTTGCAGTTGCCGCCCTGTTCCGCAGCCAGGTCGACGATGACGCTGCCGTCTTTCATCGAATCGACCATGTAATCCTTGATCAGCTCGGGAGCGGGTCTGCCGGGAATCAACGCGGTGGTGATGATGATGTCGACTTCCTTGGCCTGTTCGTGGAACAGTTCCATCTCCGCCTTGATGAATTCCGCGCTCATTTCCTTGGCGTAACCGCCGGTACCGGAGCCTTCCTCCTCGAAATCGAGTTCGAGGAATTCGGCGTCCATACTCTCCACCTGCTCTTTAACCTCCGGCCGGGTGTCGAACGAGCGGACGATGGCGCCCATGCTCTTGGCCGCGCCAATGGCCGCAAGACCGGCCACGCCCGCGCCGATGACCAGCACCTTGGCGGGAGGAATCTTACCCGCGGCGGTGATCTGACCGGTGAAGAACCGCCCAAAATGCTGGGCCGCTTCCACCACGGCACGGTAGCCGGCGATGTTCGCCATCGAACTCAGCGCGTCCATTTTCTGGGCGCGGGAAATTCGCGGCACGCTGTCCATCGCCAGAGCGGTGACTTTCTTTTCCTTCAACTGTTCGAGCAGATCGGGATTCTGCGCCGGCCACAAAAACGAAACCAGCGTCTGCCCTTCGTGCATCAAATCCACTTCGTTCCGGTTGAGATCGGGATTGACCTCCGGTCCGCGGACCTTGAAGATTATATCCGCCTCGTCCCAAACCGCCTTGGCCCCCTGCACCACTTTTGCTCCGGCCTTTTCATAGGCCTCGTTGGCAAAGTTGGCCGGCTGGCCGGCACCGGATTCCACTAAAACCTCATAACCCAGTTTTATCAGTTGGCCCACCACTTCCGGCGTGGTGGCCACTCTTCTTTCACCCGCATGGACTTCCCTGGGAACACCAATCTTCATTGTTCCTTGTTCTCCCCTACGTTTAATGGTCAGAATTAATCCCGAATCGTATCCGAAGTCAAACAATGGAGTCGAATCCAGGTCAAAATGGCGTAAAGGGTAACATAATTTCCCTAAAACCCAAAGATACTTGCATTAAAACCCCCCGTCCCTAAATCCCCCTTTACGCCGGATTTTCGTTGAAAAAAGCCTTTATAGATAAATCAAGAAAATTTTGTAGCATTTTTTACTATACTTCATTCTAAAAACCGAATATATTTGGTGAATCGAATTTTTCTGTTTTATGAGGGCAAATCACTGACCCTGACTGGGAAAAGTATGTCCTTTAAATCGAACCTGTTTGATTCTAAAAACAGAACTTGTTGCAAACGATGAATTCAAAAAGTTCAATCAACCCAGGCGAAAAGTATTCGTTCTACACTTTGGATACCGTCCAGCTCGACTTTTTTGGCGATGACCAAAGCAGCTTTCGCTTCTCATTTTTTATCCACTTGACGGAAACCCAGCGCGTTAAGCTGGAATTCCAGATCCTGTGGGACAAGACCCTGAGTACGGAGACCCGGACTGTGCCGATCATAGATTCAGAATTGAACACGGGCCGGATGTATTTTGAAGTCCTTCACACCCTGAAACCGCCGGGACCGACGTCCCTGCCCTCCGGCGACCACAAGCTCCTTCTCCTGATCAATGGGAAAAAGGCCTGTCTAAAAAGCTTTGCCCCCCAACCCACGGTTTAATTCCAATACGGGCGCTACACCTTTGTAGGAGAATCAAGACAACTCTCCGCCGCAGTTATTCCCACTCCTGAATCTTTTGCCGTATCCTCCGGTGGAGCACGTAGTCTTTCAGATGAACCCGTTCGCGGGCCTGGTGAGCCAGCGCCAGCGCCTTTTCCAGATCGCCCCGCCGGTGGTGCTCCTCGGCAAGCGCCAGTAAAATCTGCCCCTCCAGCCCGGCATCGTCCAACTCCCGCGCCAGTTCCAATTGCTGCTCGCGGAACCCAAGCGCCAGATCCGGCTCCTTAAGTTCTTCATAGGTTTCCGCCAGATCGTTCAAGAGCAGAACCTCCTCTCTCCGGTCTCCCAACCGGCGCACCCGCTCCAGCGCCTGCTTGAACAGGTCCACCGCCTCCGCCGGTCTATCCAGTTTCCGATAATTGAGCCCGAGCCCGATGAACAGACGCGCCTGTTCCGCCGGTTCTCCGGCCTTGCGGATGTGGTCCAGCGCGCGTTCGTAAAACTTCACGCCGCGCTCCGTCTGCTCCATCTTGATGTGGCAATGCCCAAGGCCCACCTGCGAGGCCGCTTCCATGTCCCGGTCTTCCAACTCCAGCGCCAGTCCCAGTTGCTGATTGTAGAATGAAATCGCGCGCGGGAAATCGCCACGCACCGCCCAGGCGTCCCCCAGGTTCGCCAGCGTTCCGCCCAGTAAATCCCGGTGGCCCAATTCCTTCAAGAGGGGCAATTGCTTCTCGAAACATTCGATCGCGCGGTGGGTTTCGCCGACTTTTCCGAAAGCCAGCCCCAGCTTACCCAGCGCCTGGCATTCCCCTTCTCGGTCTTTCTGTTCGCGCGCCAGATTGAGCGCCGTCTCCTGGTAGTCGATCGCGCGGCGGGTTTCACTCAGGTTGGAATGCTCCAGTCCCAGCACGTCCTGCGGCCGGTTTTCCGGCGTGAACCCCAGCAAATCTTCTTCCGGCAGCGCCCGGTGGTGGATGGAGCCGCGTTTGAGCGACGAGTTGCGGACAATATTTCTCAAAGCCAGCCCCGTCTCCAGCCGCCGCGCCAGTTCGGACAATCCTTCCGCCGGGTTTTCACCGTCCAGGGAAACCCCCTGATGGCGCAGCAGTCCCGCCATGGGCTGCGGCAACGGGATGTCGATCAGCCGCTCCGCATCCGGGAGGATCGCGGGCAGAATCAACAGGCCTTCCTCCAGCCCCGTTTCCACTTCCTGACGGACGGTATCTTTCGGATCGCGCAGACCGGGCGAACCGGGTTCGGTACCCCTGCTCCAATTCGGACCCACGAGGACGATCAGGACCTGACAGTCTGCCACCGCCGTCCGCACAGCTTCCGATATCTGTGTCTCGGGTGGCTGACTGCCCAAGACCACTTCTTCGTCGCCGAAGCAGACTTTCAGATGCGCGGCGATTTTCTCCGCGAGTTCCGGCGCGTCTCCCTCACGATGGCTGATATAGATGAGCGGCATGCGCACATTCTAGCGGGAAAGAGCACCGCTTGCCGGAAAAATTTGAAAATCGGAGGCTGTGGAGAGAGTTAATCCTGGTCGTCGAAGACGCCGGAGGCGAGGGATTTTCTTGCCGTGCGGGCTTCCTGTTCGGCTCTTGTGATGCCACCGTCGTAGTCGTTGTAGTCGACGAACTTCAGCACCGGTTCCATCCCGGGATGGCGTTTCAAATACAACCGCGCCATGGTCTGGCACACGCGGCGGTATTTCGGATGCCCCGCCTTCTGCGTGCGCAGTTCGGTAAAATGCTGCAGCTCGCGCAGGTTCATGCCCATGTTCCAGCGGATGAAATGGTTGAACAGCGAGGCGTATTGCGCCTCCAGTTCCAGCCCGGCGCGCTTGAGGTCGTGATACAGGCTTTCGGCACGCTGGAAACACTCCTGCACCGCCTCGCCCATGCCCACCTCGCCGATCTCTTCCGGAACGGAATAGCCGAGCAACACGCCCATCTCCTGCCGTTGCTGGGTGAGCATGCGGTGCCGCTGCAGGTCGCGGTATTCGGCGAATCCGGCAACAATGTCGAACTCGATGGGATAACCGTGCTCCAGCGCGCGGCCCGGGCGGTCGCGCTTGCTTTCGCGGTTGCCGAGGTAGGTGTGAAAAATTTCCATCTGCCTTTCACGCGGCAGCTTCGACACGACGCGCCGTATCTGGGCCGTCGGGTGCTGCACATAGGGGAACAGCATCGACGCCAGCATGGCGGCGAAGTCATCACCGTCACCGCGCTCGAGCAACACCACCTCGGGCGACGATTCGATCGCCTCGCCCCGGAACAGGTCCTGCGCCAGTTTCCGCAGATTGACGTCGATCTCCTTGAGGTACGGCTTTTCCGCCGCGCGTTTGATGAACGTCGGAATCTGCTGGTTCAGCGCGTCACGGATGAGCGGCGCCAACTCCCGCGCTTCATCCAGTGGGTGCGTCAACAGTTTGGAGATGAGTCCCGAATAGAACCGGCCGTTGCCGACCAGCCCCACATTCGCCTGCGTTGCGGCGGGCAAAATACAACGGATGACATCGCACGCGGCGCTTCTGATGGTGAAGTTGTAGGCGATACGGTGGGCCCGGCGCTCGTTGTCGTCGGTCAGTTCGCTTACCCCGGCCAGCACCGCGCCGCCGGGGCGTTCCACTTCAATCTTGAAATTATCGCCGGGAAGCCGCCTGCGGAACAACGCCTGCATCGGTTCGACCAGCGCGGCGTAGGTCTCGAACAAAAACTCCATCGTGGCGACGTAACTGTCGGCCAGGCCGGATTCCATGATGCTGCGTGGACGGACGTAACGCCACTGCCCCTGCCGTTTCTGGTCGTAGAGGACGTAACGCGTCGATTCCTCAATGGGCGAACCGCCGATCCTGCAATCCTCGATGACCTTGGTCATGAGGTTGGACACTTCCTCGATGCACAGGGGAGCGACCGCCAGTTCCGCCACCGACTCGTCGCCGAACTTGTTGACGACGCGGTCGACCATTTCACTTCCCTTGACGTCGTTGGGGCTGCCGTCCGGATTGAGGAATTCGCGCGCGACGGTTTCCCTGAATCCCGTTGGCGCACGGCTGTAACGTGCCAGCGCCGCGCCGATCACCTCGGGGTTGAGGTCGCGCATGGAAAACACGCGCGCCTCGACGTCGGTCACATAACGTTTGAGGATTTCTTTTTCGTGGCCGGTGAGGTCTTCAGAGCGTTTGGGCTTCACTTCTTTTCACCGGTTTTTTCACTGTCCAGCGCGCAGCGAAAACCCGTGTCGTTGAACCGCACATCGGGGCGGCTCCATCGGCGGAAAGCGCTGACCAGCGTGTCCTGGAAATTGACCCAGGAGCCGCCGCGAATCACTTTCAATTCCCCGGCGCCGGGCCCTTTCGGATTCCATTTGGGGTGGTCTTCGTAGGTGAATTGCCCGTACCAGTCCGCCACCCACTCCCAGACGTTGCCCGCCATGTCGTGGACGCCGTAAACGGATTTTCCGCTGGGATAACTGCCCACCGGGGTCATGGTATGGGTTCCCCTCCATTTTCTCTTATAGGTGGCGCGGCCGGGAGGCGGGTCGTTGCCCCAGGGAAACAGGTTGCCCATGGGCCCGCGTGCAGCTTTCTCCCATTCCGCTTCCGTCGGCAGGCGCTTGCCTTTCCATTTGCAATACGCCACCGCATCGTACCAGGAAACCTGGGTCACCGGCTGGTTGGCGACTTCCAGAGCGAAGGCGTTGCCCTTCCAGAGATTGCCGGACCAGCAGGCCTCGGACTCACAGGTTTCATCCATGGCGGGCCGGTGGCCGGTGGCGTTCACGAATTTCAGGTACTCGGCGTTGCTCACCTCATACACATCGATCCAGAATTCGTCGAGCCAGACGTTGTGCGACGGAGTGGCGTCGTTGTACCACCAGCGGACGCAGTTGCGGTCCACGCGCTCGCACCATTTCATGAGGATGCCCACCTGCTCAAAGGTCAGCCCCATGCGAAAGCGGCCTTTGTGGACCTGGGCCATATTCCGGTATTTTTCCGAGACCTCGACCGAAGGCTCCGGCTCCGCTTCATCCGCCGGCAGTGCGGAGTCCGCCGCGACCGGGTTCAGCCCCAAAATCAAAAGAGCAAGCAGTGTGCCCAATCCCCTTAACAAGCAGCGCGCCATCGAAACAAAAAGGATACAGGGGAACAAGGGCAACCCGGCATGTCAGCGTTCTCCTGCCATTGAGGAGGAGCCTTCCTCCCGGAAACGGGTCATTTCTTTACCATGGATATAAAACAGCGACAGTCCGAGAATCATGTTCACCGTGTACAGCCAGGTCAATTGGGAATGGTAGCTGTCGAACTGCTTCTGCAACCGGACTTCGTGGGGATTGGCTTTTTTCTTCAGGTCCATTTCGTGCATCTGCGGACGCAGAATGCTTCCTATATAGAGCGCGACAAGGACCATGACAATAAACAGCGTCTGCTTGGTGTAACGTTTTTTCGTCACCACCGGATCCTGAAACCCACGGGTGGCGTTGCGGTCGGCAAAATAGCGGAGGACCACGGAAAGCGTCATCAACCCCAGGCAGGTGTAGATGATATGGACATTGAAAGCGTCCATGATGGAGTTCATGACCTGGCTGGCCAAAGGCCCATGTTCCTTGAGCTTCACCCGCACCACGATTTCGACGAGAATGCCGAGCAGGAACATCCCCCCCACCCACAGGGACAGGGAAAACAGGTACAACATGTTGGTGATGTAAATCAGACGTTTCATTGGGGAATGGTATTCAAAAACCTGGAAGTGTCAACGTCCACCGGAGACAGGCTTGCGCAGTAGTTTGTAGCTGTCATCAATCTGCTGTTGCCTTTCTTTCTTCAACTGAACCAGTTCAGGAGGGTCGCCACCAAACCAGTTTTTAACAGTTCTGCCCGTGTTGTTCCGGTTGACGCTGTTGAGTATGGAAAGGTAAATCACGAAATAAACGAAAGCCCCGGTATAGAGGAACAAAACCAACATGGAATTGATCCTTTTTTTCTCAATTTCCGACCGGTCCGCCCAAATCCAGCGGTACCACCGGCCCAAAAAAGACCTCGGCTGTTCTTCCTGGGGCATTATAAACCTCAAAAACCAAAGCTTTTCCTAAGCGTCGGCAAGGGGACTTCTGTTGCATCATAGCAAAATCAAAAGCGTCAAAGCAAGGCCGGGAAGACACAGACTAACATTGGCCCCGCGGGTTGTGCTATAGTCTGCGAATTGTCCACAGCGGGGATAAAAATGACTGAATCCATTGAAATTAAGCCGCTTGAACGGGCCACCGGAACGGTTTCCGCCCCGCCCTCCAAAAGCTATTCCAACCGCGCCTACACCGTTGCCGCCCTGGCCGAGGGAACCACGCGCCTCGTCCGCCCCCTGTTCAGCGACGACACGCGCTATATGAAACAGGCCCTGGCGGCGTTCGGGGTTTCGGTGGAGGAGACGGAGACCTCCGCCATGGTCCACGGCTGCGGCGGCCAGCTGGCGACGCCCCCGGAAGAGCTGTTTGTCGGCAACGCGGGGACCACGATGCGGTTTCTGACCACGTTCGCCAATCTCGCGGGCGGTGAAGTCCGGATCACCGGCAACGAGCGGATGCAGGAGCGGCCGATTCAGGACCTTCTCGACGCCCTTCATGAGATGGGGGTCGACGCCCGGTCGGCAAAAGGCAACGGCTGCCCACCGGTTGTTCTGAAAGGCGGCGGCGTGCCGGGCGGCACCCTCCACCTGGCAGGAGACAAGAGTAGCCAGTACCTGACCTCGCTCCTCCTCAGCGCGCCCTATTTCCAGAGCGACACCACAATCAAAATCCTGGGCGAACTCACCTCCAAACCCTACGTCGATATCACCCTGGACATCATGCAGACCTTCGGCGTCACTGTGGAAAATGAGTCCTACCAGGAGTTCCGCGTACCCGCCGGGCAGCGTTACCAGGCACGCGATTACACGATCGAAGGCGACGCCTCCAGCGCCTCGTATTTCTTTGCCGCGGCGGCGGTAACCGGGGGCGAGGTCACGGTCGACCACCTCAACCCCGAAAGCGCGCAGGGGGACATCCGCTTTCCCCGCGTCCTCGAAATGATGGGGTGCGCCGTGCACTACGGTGACGGGAAAATCACCCTCTCA
>JAGQJZ010000114.1 GCA_020430445.1 Nitrospina sp. | reverse complement strand
ATTCCCCCGCGTCCATCCCCTGCGGGTGAATCAGATTCGGCCGGGGTTTGATCCGGTCCAGATTACTCAGAAACTCGCGGAAATTGGCCCGGCCCTCTTCAATAAAACGATCGTATTCGGGATCGACCGCAAGCTGTTGGGAAAAACCGCCCCGCGCCCCTTTCCGCCGCTGGTTGCGGTATTCGCGGTTTTCAAAAGCACCCACTTTCTTCAACCGGGCGTGCAGCCGGCGGTCATACAACGCCTTCTCCTTTTGGTCGCTCAGGATGCGGTAAGCTTTCGCCCCGAGGATGAATTTTCCCTGGGAACGCGAACATCCGGGTGCGCGATCGGGATGGCACCTCAGCGCCAGGCTCCGGTACCCTTCCCGAACGGCCTTGAGGTCACTGAAATTCTCGATCTCGAGCAGTTCGTACAGATTGAAACGGTCCTGAAATTGTTTCATGCCGGAAACCCTGGCTCCTGTTCAGGGGGAACGTCGCATACCGCGGGAAAACCAACAGCGAATCATTTATGACCCTTCTGAAATTATACACCCGGCCCGGGGTTGCGATAAAATAGCCTTCATGCTCGAATCCCTGTTGATCCTGTTCATCCTGTTTCTTTTCATCACGCCGGTTCCGGCGCTGGCCGTGGCGCTGGGCCTGTCCACCAGCCATTTCCTGTACCGGAAGCACATGCTGCTCCGCTATCAGCCGACTGTGGGCAAGCGGCTGGCGCAATGGACGCTCGCCTGTTCCGCCATCAACCTGATACTGAGCTTCCTCCTTGCGCTGTGCCTGTCCCTCGCCGTGCTTTACCTGCTCACCGACCTGTTCTATCTGTTTCTGTTCAACTTCGTGTTCTGCTTCATGGTGTCGGCGCGCTGGTTCGATTTCACCCACCACCTGTACCGTTCGCGCGTGCTCGCTCTATCAGAACACCACACCCGGGTGCAGAACGCAACGGCGGATTCCCCCCTGGTCATGGTGTACGGCCTGCGCAAAAGCATCGGCTGGGGCGCCGGGCTGACCCCGGTCATCGTCGACGCGGGGCTGCTGGACCTTGACCGGGAGTCCCTGCGCTTCAAGGGCCTGTTCCTCGACCTGAACCTCGGTCCCCACAGGATCGAATTCGCCCAGCCCGTCAGCTCGGAGAAAATCGCCTTCCGCCCTCGGCAAACCCAGCCCCACCGTATCGAGACCTTCTGGCTGGTCGTGCGCGACGGATTTTACCCGTTCAAATGCCGCAACACCCGCGACCGCATCCTGTCCCTCATGGGCCACCCGGTGGAAACGCCCGCGGAAACCCTCGCGCCCGCCACCCCGGGGCAACCCGCCGGTTGAACCGGGAACACCAATCAAGATAAAATGGTGAGTTAGCTTTAACGACCCTTTTCCCGGACACCCGATGGGCACCCGCGCTTCCTTCAACAAGGACTATTACAAGACCCTAGGCGTTGAGAAAAACGCCACCGCCGAAGTCATCAAAAAGAAGTTCCGCGCCCTCGCCCGCGAACACCACCCGGACACCAACCAGGGCAGCAAACACTCCGAGGAAAAGTTCAAGGAAATATCGGAAGCGTACGAGATCCTGAGCGACATCAAAAAGCGCAAGGAATACGACCGCATGCGCGCCGGAGGCGGACCCGCATCCGGCCAGCGCGGCCGCTCACGCCGGCCGGGACCCTCCGCAGGCTGGAACGATCCGTTCGACTTCGGACGCAAGTACCAGCGGCAGGGTCCGCGCGACGGCGACTTCGGCGGAGGCCAGCAGCAGGGCCAGCCCTTCGACGCGGAACCCACAATCGACCCGGACATGCCCACGCGCGGGTTCGACCTGCAGTTCATGGTCGACCTGCCGCTCAAGACGGCCTGCCTCGGCGGCACCATCCCCTACAACTACGACAAGCACATCGCCTGCACCGCCTGCAACCAGACCGGCCGCAACGACAACCACGAAGTCTGCCCCGTGTGCGAGGGCCAGACCCGCATCGTCGAAAACGTCACCGTCAATGTGGAAATCCCGCGCGGCGTGAAGGACCAGTACACCCTGCGCATCGCCAACCAGGGCGGCGCGGGGAGGAACGGCGGACCGCCGGGCGACCTGCTCATCAAGGTCTGCATCCTGACCGATGCCAAATTCAAGCGCGTCAAAAACGACGTGTACATGGAACTCACGATTCCCGAGGCACTGGCGGAAAACGGCGGGCCGCTGGAAATCGGCACGCTGGACGGACGCGAGACGATCGAGGTCGAGGAGAACACGCTGACGGGCGAGGAATACCGCATACGCGGCGCCGGGTCTTACGAGCCCTGGGGCAAGAAACGCGGCGACCTCATCATCAAGTTCCGCGTCGAGCCGGTGGAGGAAGCCGCATGAAACTGTTTCTGTCACTCACGGTGATGATCCTGGCGCTCGCCGGCCTCATCGTGGTGCTGAAACCGCCGAATAAGAACAAGAAAAAATCGCAACCCCGCCTGAAAGCGAAACCCCGTCCCGCCACCGGCAAAACCCAGCCCGCATTAAAAGCCAAGCAGCCCCCTGCCCCGCAAGCTGCCGTGCAGAAATCCCCAGCCGGTGAATCAGAAGGAGAACACAGTGGAGAGCCGAGTATGGAGGAGATCCGTCAGGCCGTGCGCCGGTACGTGAACAAATTCCCCGGCGTCACCGCCGACATCATGGGCGACTGGATGAAGAAGCGGTGATTGTTTTTCCAAAAGCAAAGGCGGGATTCTTCGCTATCGCTCAGAATGGAACAAACCCTTTCTAGTGGTTGAGCTTTTGGATTGCCACCTTGAACCTGCCGAAAGACTCAAAAAGATAAGGATTTGTCATCGCAAGCGAATGAAATGAGCGTGGCCCAGATATTCGTCCGAAAAATCCGTGCCCCGAAGGGGTAGATCCAGAAGTCTGGATTGCTTCGTCGCTGACGCTCCTCGCAATGACGAATCGGGGTTCTAGAATAAAATGGTATCAATCCGCTTTTGTGGAAGCGGCGGGGGTGGGTTTTGCTGCGGCTTCCGGCTTGTCGCCTTCGGCGGTTTTGGGCGCGGGTTTAGCGGCTGCGGCGGCGGGTTTGGCGTCTTCCTTCGGCTTGGCTTCGCCGCGCACGGCGTAGATGGAGGACCACACTTCTGCGGGAGGATAGATCATCTCGCCGCCAATCTTGTAATCAAACCGGATGACTTTTTCTTCGGTGCACTCGGTGATCCAGGTATTGCACACGCGCCCGGCGGTGAAGATGGGGTCGAGCGGAAACATGGTGCCGTTCTTGTCGAGGCACTCCTTGCCCTTCTCCACCAGCGTCGCGGCTTCCGCCTTGTTGGGCATGCGCCAATCCTCGTATCCGGCGAATTTTTCCTTGTTCAACTTGTCGAGGTATTCCTGCGCCTGGGCGAAGGTGTAGAACTTGTGCATGTCCAGCCAGGCATCGGACTGTTTCCACATGTAGCCGGTGTTGGGATCGGTGATAGTGCCGTCGCCGTTGTCGACGAGCGGATCCTTCGGCTTGGCGGCGGGCTTTGCCTTGGCCGCTGCTTTGGGAGCGGCCTTGGGCGCCGCTTTGGCGGCGGCTGCCGGTTTGTCTCCGGCAGGCTTCGCTGCGGCAGCGGGCTTATCGGCTGCAGGAGCCTTGTCCTCTGCGGGGGCTTTCGCGGTTTCAGCTTCCGGCTTTTTTTCGGTTTCCTCTTTGGGCTTGTCTTCCATAACTCTCAGTCAGTACCGCGATGTCAGACCCGTTCGACAAACGACGGGGAATTGTCCAGTATCTGGTTCAGGTCCTTGCCGGTGGTGGCGACAACTCTCAGGATGTCTCCCAACTCCGAGGTCGACAAAACCTCCAAGCAACAGCGGAAGTGCTCCCGGTAATCCCGGGCATTGAGGCGCACCCAGTTACACACCATTTCCTCGAAATGGTCTGAGCCGTTGCTACAGCCGCCGTTCACTCCCTTCCGCTCGAGAAGGTTGCACTGCGATTTCCGAATGATCTCACAGATCAAATCGGTTTTAAGCGGGGTCATGGTCTACCAGTTCAAGATACCGCAAGGTCAAGGCAACCGCCTTGAAGAAACGGTAATTTAAATCGAGTTTCCCGTGATGTCAACCCGAATCCCGGGCCGTCTCACCGGGTTTGCCAGCCTTTTGAATTTTAAGCCCTCACCAACATTCCTCAGGCTTGCTTACAGTGTACTCCTGTTGCCCTGCAAATAAAACCCCACCCTCGCTGTTTTTTCCAGAATAACCCATTGATTTATTGTCTATTAGTCTGTCGTTTCCGTGGGTCGTAATGGTCTCGCAGCCCGTCGCCCAGAAAGTTAAACGCCAGAATGGTCATAAAAATAGCCAGCGAAGGGAACAAAATCAGGTGCGGATAGAATCGGAGCGCCTGCCAGCCCTCGTTGGCCAGCGTGCCCCAACTGCTGGCGGGCGGCGCGATCCCCAGTCCGATAAAACTCAGCGTCGATTCCGACAGGATGGCCGAGGGAATGCGGAACGACAGGGTGACAAGCAGGATGCCGTGCAAGTTGGGCAGGATTTCCTTCCACAGAATCCGCGCCGGCCCCGCCCCCAGCGCCCGCGCCGCGGTGACGTACTGGTATTCCTTGATCTTGAGCACCTCGCCGCGCACCAGGCGCGCCACGGTGACCCAACTGACCATCGTCAGCGCGATGAAGATACTGAGCACGCCCTTGCCCATCACCACCATGATGAGGATGATGAGCAGCAGGTCCGGCAGGGAAAACACCACATCGACGAAACGCATCATCCAGTGGTCGGTGCGTCCTCCGGCGTAGGCGGAAACGGCGCCGTAGGCGGTGCCGATCACCAGCGCGATGGCCGTGGTCACGACACCGATGAACAGCGACACGCGCGCGCCGTACAGCAGGCGCGAGAACAGGTCGCGCCCCAGCGTGTCGGTTCCCATCCAGTGCGAAAACGACGGCCCCAGCAGGGTTTGTGCCGTGTCCTGCGCGTCGTACTCAAACGGACTGATCCACGGCGCGAGCAGGGCGCAGAGAGCGATGCCGAAGAGGTACCAGGCGCTCAGCCGGGACATGGCGGGCAGAGGTGAATTCATCCGCCCCTCCTGCCGCTGGTTTCGTTCAACCGCACGCGCGGGTCGATCATCATGTAGAGCAGGTCGACGGCGATGTTGGCGAAGACGATGAGCACGGCATACACCAGCGTCACGCCCATGATGAGCGGATAGTCGCGGTTGGTCACGGCGGTGATGAAATAGTTGCCCATGCCGGGGATGGAAAAAATGTATTCAATGACAAACGATCCGACCACGAGGCCGGCGGTGAGCGGGCCCATGACGGAGATCACCGGCGAGACGGCGTTGATGAACGCGTGCTTGAGGACGACGGTCCGCTCCTTCAGCCCCTTGGCCCGAGCGGTGCGGATGTAGTCGGCGGACAACACTTCCAGCAGGTTCGAGCGCAGCAGGCGGGCGATGTATCCGGCGAATCCAGCGCCCAGTGCGAACGCGGGCATGAGCACGTACTTCGGCCCTTCCCACAGTGCGGGAGGGAGCAGGTGCCACTTGTGCGAAAACAACAGGATCAGGAGCGTCCCCATGACGAAGCTGGGAAGTGAGATGCCAAGCGTTGCCAGGAAAATGCAGGCGCGGTCGATCCCCGTGTCGCGCCGCGCAGCGGAGATCACCCCCGCCGGAATGCCCAGCCCGAGCGTGACCAGCACGGCGCACAGACCCAGGGTCAGCGAAACGGGAAACGTCTCCGCCAGAATGTCCGACACGTTGCGGCCGACATATTTGTAGGACGGCCCGAGGTCCCCCTGCACCGCCTGTCCCAGATACAGCAGATACTGTTCCAGCACCGGCCGGTCGAGGTGGTATTTCTCCTCGATGTTGGCGACGATTTCCGGCGGCAGTTTTTTGTCGCGGTCGAACGGCCCCCCCGGCACCACGCGCATGATCAGGAAGGTCAGCGTGGCGACCACAAGGATGACGGGGATGCCGTGCAGGATGCGTTTCAGCAGATAACCCAGCATAGTTCACCTCTGGCAATGCCCGGTTAAGTTAACACAGTCGCGCCCTTTGGGGGAAAGCAACAAATTCCCACCGGCCCGCCGGGGTGGGCTATAATGTCCCCTTGACTTTTTTGGGACCGGAATTGGCATGGCCTTCTTTTCACTCAGGGAATTCATCGACAAAATCGACGCCATGGGCGAACTCACGCGCATCCCGCGCCGCGTATCGCCCATTCTCGAGATCAGCGAGATCACCGACCGCGTCTCCAAGCAGCCGGACGGTGGCAAGGCCCTCCTCTTCGAAGACGTCGAAGGCAGCGCCATGCCAGTGCTGATCAACGCTTTCGGCTCCTGGAAGCGCATGTGCGCCGCGCTGGAAGTCGCGTCGCTGGACAACATCGCGCGCGAGATGGAAAAGTTTCTCAAGATCGCGCCGCCGCAAAGCTGGCTCGACAAGGCGAAACTGCTGCCGCTGCTGCTGGAGGCCTCGAACTTTCCGCCGCGCATGGTGTCCACCGCGCCGTGCCAGGAGGTGGTGCACACCGGCGATGCGGTCGACCTCACGCGTCTGCCGATCCTGCAATGCTGGCCGAACGATGCGGGGCGCTTCATCACCTACCCCATCGTCATCAACCGCAGCGTGGACCGCAAGATAAGAAACGTCGGCCTGTACCGCATGCAGGTGTACGACAAAAACACCACCGCCATGCACTGGCACATCCACAAGGACGGGGCGCACTTTTTCCATGAGTTCAAACGCCAGAACCGGCGCATGGAAGTGGCCGTGGCCATCGGCGCGGACCCGGCGACCTGCTACTCCGCCTCCGCCCCCCTGCCCTACGGCGTCGACGAGTTCCTGCTGGCGGGATTCCTCCGCAAAAAAGCCGTGCCCCTGGTCAAATGCAAAACGGTGCAACTGGAAGTGCCGGCCAACGCCGAGATCGTGCTCGAGGGTTACATCGACCCCAACGAGATGCGGCTGGAAGGCCCCTTCGGCGACCACACGGGTTACTACTCGCAGGACGGCGACTACCCGGTGTTCCACGTCACCGCTATCACCTACCGCAAAAACCCGATCTACCTGACCACCATCGTCGGCATTCCACCGCAGGAGGATTATTACCTGGGCAAGGCGACGGAACGGATTTTCCTGCCACTGCTCAAAATGCAGTGGCCGGAGGTGGTCGACATGAACATGCCGCTTGAGGGCGTGTTCCACAACTGCGTCATCGTCTCCATCGACAAGCGCTACCCCATGCAGGCGCGGCGGCTGATGAGCGCCTTGTGGGGCGCGGGCCAGATGAGCTTTGTCAAAATCATCGTCGTCGTCGATGCCGGTTCCGTTTCGGTTCACGACGAAGACGCGGTGCTGAAACTCTTGCTGAATGAAGTCGACCCGGATCGCGACCTGTTTTTCTCCGAAGGCATTCTCGACGTGTTGAACCACGCTTCCGACCGGGCGCTTTACGGTTCCAAACTGGGAATCGACCTCACCCGGCCAGTCGAAGGCGAAGCGCCACGCACCCCCCCTGTCGCGCCGGAAACTCTGGCGGACGCGGCGGCACTGGAGCGAAGCGTGACCGAGCGTTTCCCGGAAGTCAAAAACGCCCGGCTGATGTGCGCCGGCACAAAGCGTCCCGTCCTCCTGCTCGCATTCGACAAAACCCAGCCGGGACAGTCCCAGGAATTCCTCAAGCAGGTTCTGCACGATTCCGATTTCAATGCGGCCGCGATCTTCTGCCTGTTCGAGGCGCATGTCGACCTGACCGACCCTTCCCGCGTATTGTGGAAACTGTACAACAACCTCGATCCCCGGCGCGACTGCATCCGCCACGAAGACCGCTTCGGCATCGACCTGTCGCGCAAACATCCGGAAGAAGGTTACACGCAGGACTGGCCGGAGGAAATCCTCATGAGTGACAACATCCGGCGGCAGGTCGACCAGCGCTGGACAGAACTGTTCCCCGAATAATCAACCTTACTGAATCGACACACCACCCATGGCACTCGAAACCATCACCATCAAGGGCGCGCGCGAACACAACCTGAAAAACGTCGACCTCACCCTGCCCCGCGACAAGCTGGTCGTCATCACCGGACTGAGCGGTTCGGGCAAATCCTCGCTCGCATTCGACACGATCTACGCCGAAGGACAGCGGCGCTACGTTGAATCGCTTTCGGCCTACGCCCGGCAGTTCCTCGAGCTGATGGAAAAACCGGACATCGACTATATCGAAGGCCTGTCTCCGGCGATTTCCATCGAACAGAAAACCAGCAGCAAGAATCCGCGCTCCACGGTCGGCACGGTTACGGAAATCTACGATTACCTGCGCCTGCTCTACGCCCGCATCGGCCGGGTGTTCTGCCACGGGTGCGGGCGCGAGATCGCGTCGCAAACCGTGCAACAGATCGTCGACCAGGTCGGCGCGTTGCCGGAAGGCAAAAAAGTGATGGTCCTCGCGCCGGTGGTTCAAGGCCGCAAGGGGGAGTTCAAGAAAGAACTCGCCGCGCTGAAAAAGAAAGGGTTCGTTCGCGCCCGCATCAACGGTGAGGTGAGGTCCCTGGAAGAGGACATCGTGCTCGACAAGAAATTCAAGCACACCATCGAAACCGTGGTCGACCGGCTGGTGATCAAGCCCAACCTCAACAAGCGCCTGGCGGATTCCGTCGAAACCGCGCTGTTGGAAGGCGACCGCTCCCTCATCGTCTCCGTACTCGGCTCCGGCAAGGATGAAGACGAAGACCTGCTGTTCAGCGAGAAGTTCGCCTGCAGTTACTGCGGCATCAGCTATCCGGAACTGGAACCCCGCCTGTTCTCGTTCAACAATCCCGCCGGCGCCTGCGCCGCCTGCGACGGGCTGGGCAACCGCATGGTGATCGACCCGGAACTCGTCGTCTCAGACGACTCGCTCTCCATCCGCCAGGGCGCGATTCGCCCCTGGGAAAAGAAATCGTCGATTTATTTCCACCAGATGCTGGAAGCCCTGTCCGAGCATTTTGATTTCAAATTGAAAACGCCGTTTCGCGACCTCTCGAAAAAAATCCGCGACGTCATTCTTTACGGCGCGGGCGAAGAACTGATTCCTTATTTTTATGAAAAACAGGGACGGCGTCACACCTACGACGGAGCATTCGATGGCGTGATCCCGGACCTTGAGCGGCGCTACAAGGAAACCGACTCCTCCGCCGTGCGCGACGAAATCGCCCGCTACATGCGCTCCCTGCCCTGTCCTTCGTGCAACGGCAACCGCCTGAAGCCGGAAGCCGTCGCGGTGCGCGTGTGCGATGAAAACATCATCGCCCTCACCAGCCGCTCCATCGGGCATCTCAAGGAATTTTTCGAATCGCTCAAGCTCACGCGGCAGGAATCCCACATCGCGCGGCGGATCGTAAAGGAGATCAAGGAACGGCTGACCTTTCTCGTCAATGTGGGGCTGGACTACCTGACGCTCGACCGCACCGCCGCCACGCTCTCCGGTGGCGAAAGCCAGCGCATCCGCCTGGCGACGCAGATCGGCTCGCAGTTGATGGGCGTGTTGTACGTTCTCGACGAACCGAGTATCGGCCTGCACCAGCGCGACAACGACCGCCTGCTCGAAACCCTCACGAAACTGCGCGATCTGGGGAATACCGTGATCGTCGTCGAACACGATGAAAACACCATCGCCGCAGCGGACCACGTCGTCGACCTCGGCCCGGGCGCGGGACGGCACGGCGGCAAGGTGGTGTTCTCCGGCGACCCGGCATCGATGATGAAAGACAAAAACTCGCTCACCGGACAATACCTGTCGGGCCGGAAGTCGATCCCCGTCCCCGCAAAAAGACGCCAGGGCAACGGACATTTTTTAGAGATCACCGGGGCCGAGCAGAACAACCTGAAAAAAATCGACGTCAAGTTTCCGCTCGGCTGCTTCACCTGCGTCACCGGCGTCTCCGGCTCGGGCAAGAGCACGCTCACCATCGACATCCTGTACA
>JAGQJZ010000113.1 GCA_020430445.1 Nitrospina sp. | reverse complement strand
CGTTGCGTCTTGAAATTTCCCCACCCCAAACACCCCTCGCTTCACAAAAAAATAATCTAATGCTCGAATAAATCAAACTTAGTCGATTGTTTTTTAAAGAAATTCAGTACGGCACTTTCAAACGCCATTCTCTTGTTTTTTCCACCGTAAAGCAAACCGCCCTGCCCCGGCCTGGGTGTAAAAACCGCCTCCAGCCCCCTTCCCCAGGTGAGCAAAACGTACGGAAAACAGGGCGCTTGGCATGGTTTTTCATTGACATGCCAGAATCGGTAGGTTAGTATCCCCCGTCACCATTTTCCCGTGGTATTTTGCCTTGTTTCAAGGCTCGGGAGACGCCCTGCAAAACCTTATTTTATAAAGTTTTGCAAATAGAGGGGTCAGGCGGTTTCCGCCCCGTTCGCAAAGCGGCGGCGGAACGCGTGAATGGGGCTTTTTTACCTTCGAAAAGCAAGCATTCGGTACGAAGGAGACACATGCTCGAACAATACCTTGGGGTCGCAATTTTACTGGCTATCGCCTCGGCAATAGCCATCGGAATGGTTGTGGCCACAACCCTTCTGGGTCCGAAGCGCAGCTTCGCCGACAAGGACGAACCGTTCGAGTGCGGTGAATCCCAGATTGTTTCCCCATACCAGAGGTTCTCGGTCAAATTCTATCTGGTTGCGGTTCTCTTTATTCTCTTCGATATTGAAGCGGTCTTCCTGTTTCCCTGGGCGGTACTGTACCAGCGGCTGGGATGGTTCGGTCTGATCGAAATGATCCTTTTTCTCCTGATTCTCGGCGTGGGGCTGATGTACGTCTGGATTCGGGGCGGACTGGACTGGGAGTGATCTTTCTGGCATGAGCGATACACCAATCATTGACAAAATCAAGGCCCGTTACGGGGACAATGTTCTGGAAACCCATAATTTCCGTGGAGACCAGACCGTCACGGTGGACAAGTCCATCAACACCGATCTCCTGCAATGGCTCCGGGACGACCCGGAAATGGACATGTGCTTTCTGATGGACCTCACCTGTGTCGACTATATGGACCGGAAACAGGCGCGTTTCGAGGTGGTGTACCACCTGTTTTCCCTGCAGCACAATCACCGCGTGCGCATCAAATGCCCGGTGGACGAAGAGGATTGCGCCATCGAAACCGTGACGCCGCTGTTCAAGTCGGCCAACTGGTACGAACGCGAAGTGTGGGACCTCTACGGCGTGCGCTTCATCAACCACCCCAAATTGAAACGGATTCTGCTCTACGAGGGATTCAAGGGCCATCCATTAAGAAAAGACTACCCGGTCAACAAGCGGCAACCCCTGATCGGGCCCATGAACTGAGGCGGCTTTGGATTTATTTTCCATTTCAGACGATTTCTGGATCGACCTTGGCGTCACCCTGCTCAAGATCGGGTTCATGCTGGCGGTGACCGTTGGTTTTTTCGCGCCCATCCTGACCTGGGTTGAACGGAAGCAGAGCGCCATCATGCAGGACCGGATCGGCGCCAACCGGGCGGACATCATGGGCTTCACCGCCCTCGGGCTGTTCCATATCATGGCCGACGGCCTGAAGATGTTCACCAAGGAAGATTTCATTCCGCAGGGCGCGAACAAATTCCTGCACACGCTCAGCCCCATCATCGCCCTGGTTCCGGCGATCCTGACCTTTGCCGTGGTGCCTTTCGGCGGCAAGTATGAACTTTGGGGCTACCAGGTCAACCTGGTCATCTCCGACCTCGACGTCGGCCTGCTGTTCGTCTTCGCCATCGCCTCGCTCGCTACCTACGGATACGTGGTGGCCGGCTGGAGTTCAAACAACAACTGGTCGCTGCTCGGCTCGATGCGCACCGCCTCGCAGATGGTCTCTTATGAAGTCACCATGGGGCTCACCATCATCGGCGTCCTCATGGTCTACGGCACCATGCAGCTCGACGAAATTGGCGCCGCCCAGGAAAATTTCTGGCGCTGGGGCGTGTTCCTGCAGCCGCTCGGCTTTCTCATGTTCCTGACCGCGTCCATCGCCGAGAACAAGCGCATCCCTTTTGACAACCCGGAAGCGGAATCCGAACTGGTGGCGGGTTACTTCACCGAATACAGCGGTCTCAAGTTCGGCATGTTCTTCATGGCCGAGTTTATCGAAATGGTGACCATCGGCGCGATCGTCACCATCCTGTTTTTCGGCGGATGGCACATCCCCTTCGTCGAAACCCAGGACATCATCGACACGTTCAACTTCTCGTGGCTGGGACCGTCGTTCGCCAACCTGATAGCGATGGGCATCCACGTGGGCGTGTTTTTCGCGAAAGTCTGTTTTTTCATTTTCATTCAAATGACGATCCGGTGGACGCTTCCCCGGTTCCGATACGACCAGATCATGAAGCTGGGGTGGAAGATCCTGTTGCCCCTTTCCCTCGTCAATGTCGTGGTGACGGGAATCGTGATCATGGCGCTTAAATAAAGGAGCGGAAGCATGGCTTACTACGTCAACCGCAACGTGAAAATGACGTGGTGGGAGCAGGCTTATATCCCCGAAATCCTACGCGGGATGCTCATCACCACGCGCCATTTTTTCAAGAATATGTTCGGTTTCATTCCGTTCTTTCTCGGCAAAAAGAAAGAACGGGAAATTTTCACGGTGTATTATCCGGAAGAAACCATCGATTATCCGGTGGCCTACCGGGGCCGTCCGGTGCTGGCGCTCAACGAGCACAACCGGCCCAATTGCGTGGCCTGCGGCCTGTGCGAGATCGCCTGCCCGGCCTACTGCATCGACATCATTCCCGGCGCCAACAGCGGCAAGCAGAATGAAGTCGAGCGTTACCCGGAGGCTTTCACCATCGACTACGCGGTTTGCATCTTCTGCGGCTTCTGCGAGGAAGCCTGCCCGGAAGAAGCGATTTTCATGAGCAACGACTGTGAAATCTCGATGCTCGACCGCAAGAAGATGAAGTATGACATGGAACAGTTACTCGTGCCGGTCTCGGAACTCAAGGACCGTATTGAATTCACCCGTAAAATGTACGGCAAATGGAATTACTGATCTTCTACCCGCTGGCGCTGGTCACGATCCTGCTGGCCTTGGGCGTGGTGTTCAACACCAGCCCGATCAACTCCGCCGTCTCCCTCATCGGCATGATGCTGGGGCTGGCGGCGGTTTTTGTTCTGCTGCAGGCGCATTTCATCGCCATCCTGCAGGTCATCGTGTACGCCGGTGCGATCATGGTCCTGTTCATGTTCGTCATCATGCTGCTCAACCTGAAGGCCGGAGACGACCGCGCCTGGAAAATGCGGGAACGGAACCTTTACCTCTCCATTCTCACGGGTGTTCTGATCCTGCTCGGCCTGTACAAGCTGACCGACAAGATCCAGAGCACGGAATTTGGCGAAACCGCGAAACTGCCGGATACCTTCGGCACAACGATCGAAGTGGGAACGAAACTGTTTACGGATTATGTCCTGCCCTTTGAAGTTGCCTCCATCCTGCTTCTGGCGGCGATGGTCGGGGCGGTCGTACTGGCAAAAAACAAGGTGGATTGACCATGGTGCCTCTTTCGCATTACCTCATTTTAAGCGCCGTGCTGTTCTCGATCGGCGCGCTGGGCGTGCTCATCCGGCGCAACGCCATTGTGGTGTTCATGTGTGTTGAAATCATGCTGAACGCAGTCAACATCTCGTTGATCGCGTTCGACAACCACTTGAACCAGCACGATGGGCAGATTTTCAGTTTTATGGTGATGTGTGTGGCCGCGGCGGAAGTCTCCGTCGGCCTGGCGATTGTGATCGCCCTGTTCCGCAACCGGCCCACAGTCAATCTCGACGAATTCAACCTGATGAAGTGGTGACGTTGTAATGGTCAATCTGGCATTCCTGGTACCCCTGTTCCCGCTGATCGGCTCCATCATCAACGGCTTTTACGGGCTGAAAATAGGCAAGGACTGGGTCAGCAAAATCGCCTGCGGCGGACCGATCCTGTCGTTCCTCGTGGTCCTCTGTCTCTGGGTCAGCCTGTTCTTCCATCCGGAAGGGGCTCCCTACCCCGAGCAGATCCTGTTCACCTGGGTTCCGGCGGGAAGCCTACAGGTCGAGTTCGGCTTCCAGGTCGATCCCCTGTCCTGCGTCATGATGCTGGTGGTGACGGGTGTCGGATCGGTCATCCACGTCTTCTCCATCGGTTACATGTACGAGGAGTACAGCTACTACCGCTACTTCGCCTACCTCAACCTGTTCCTGTTCTCCATGCTGCTTCTGGTCATGGGCAACAACTTCCTGGTGATGTTCATCGGCTGGGAAGGGGTCGGCGCGTGCTCGTATTTCCTCATCGGTTATTACTTCGAGAAAAAATCCGCTTGTGACGCGGCCACCAAGGCTTTCGTGGTCAACCGGATCGGCGACTTCGGCTTCCTGATCGGTATTTTCTACGTCTTCCAGACGTTCGGCACCATCGACTTTTCATCTGTCATGGCCGCCGCGCCGACCACGCTGGTGTACGGTAGCGAAACCGTCACCCTGCTGACCATGTTCCTGTTCATCGGCGCCACGGGTAAATCGGCGCAGATCCCGCTGTACACCTGGCTTCCGGACGCGATGGAAGGCCCGACCCCCGTTTCCGCCCTGATCCACGCGGCGACCATGGTCACCGCCGGCGTTTACATGGTGGTCCGCTGCAACGCGCTGTTCAACCTGGCCCCGCTGACGCTGACCATCATCGCCCTGGTGGGCGGCGGCACGGCACTGATGGCGGCCACGATCGGCTGCACGCAGTGGGACATCAAGCGCGTTCTGGCGGACTCCACCGTCTCCCAGCTCGGCTACATGTTCGTGGCCTGCGGCGTTGGCGCCTACACGGCGGCGATCTTCCACCTGGTGACGCACGCGTTCTTCAAGGCCTGCCTCTTTCTCGGCTCCGGCAGCGTGATCCACGCCATGCACCACGAGCAGGACATCCGGCGCATGGGCGGTCTGAAAGACCACATGCCGATCACGTACCTGACGTTTTTGATTTCAACGATCGCGATTGCGGGGATCTTCCCCTTTTCCGGGTTCTTCAGTAAGGACGAAATCCTCTTCCACGCCCTGATGGACGGCAATGTCATCTACTGGGGCATGGGGGTCAGCGGCGCCTTCATCACGGCGTTCTACATGTTCCGTCTGGTATTCCTCACGTTCCATGGCGAATCGCGCGTCGATCCGCATGTGCACCCGCACGAATCTCCGGCCGTCATGACCATGCCGCTGATCATTCTGGCGGGTCTGGCGCTGGGCGGCGGCCTCCTGGGCATCCCGCTCATCCACGGCTGGCACATCCTGGGCAACTGGCTGGAGCCGGTGATCTCGTTCGACTGGGCCACCGCCCTGCACCATTCCGAGACGGTTCTCGCGTCGCACGGACACCACGAGTCCTTCACCGAACTGCTGCACTCCAAGGGAGAACACCACCCGAACGTCTGGATCGAGCTGCTCCTGATGGCCTTCTCCGTGGCGGTTGCGCTGAGCGGTATCTACATGGCCTACCTGTTCTACCGCAAGCATCCGGAACTGCCCGCGAAGTTCACCAAGGGCCAGTGGGGATTCGACCTGGTTCAGGAAAAATACCGCGTGGACGAATTGTACGACGAAATGTTTGTCAAACCGACCGTCGAAGCTTCCGAACGGTTGTGGAAGGATGCGGACATGAAAGGCGTCGACGGCGCCGTCAACGGAGTCGCCCAGAGCATCGGGTTCATGAGCAAAATCGCTCAATACTTTCAATCGGGATTCGTCCGCAACTATGCCATGTTCATGGTCATGGGATTCGTGGTGCTTCTCATCATAATTTAAATTTATGTTTCTGACTTTTGTTACATTTCTGCCGCTGATCGGAGCCGCGCTCCTGGCCTTCGTGCCGGATGAAAAAACCGAGACGATCAAACAGGCGGCGCTGGGCATCGCGGTCGCCGACTTCCTGCTGTCTCTCGTGTTTTACCAGGAATTCGACATGCATTCGCACAAGATGCAGTTCGAGTTCATGGTGCCCTGGATCGAGGCCTGGGGGATCAACTACCACGTTGGCCTGGACGGCATCTCGCTCCTGCTGTACATCCTGACCACGTTCCTGACGGCGGTTTCGATCCTCGCTTCGTGGGAAGTCAAGAAACATACCAAATACTACATGATCTCCATGCTGGCGCTTTCCACCGGCATGCTCGGGGTGTTCATCGCCCTCGACTTCTTCATGTTCTACGTGTTCTGGGAATTCCAGCTGGTGCCGATGTACATCATCATCGGCGTGTGGGGCGGCCCGCGCCGGCTGTACGCCGCGGTCAAGTTCTTCATCTACACCGCGGTCGGCTCCCTGCTCATGCTGGTGGGCATCATCTGGATGTATCTCGAGCTTCACCAGCAGACGGGCACCTACTCCACAGACATCCTGTTCATGACGGACAACCTGAAAATGGCGCTCGAGGTCCAGATATGGCTCTTCCTCGCCTTTTTCCTGGCCTTCGCTATCAAGGTACCGATGTTCCCCTTCCACACCTGGCTGCCGGACGCCCACGTGGAAGCGCCCACGGCGGGCAGTATAATTCTGGCCGGTGTCCTGTTGAAGATGGGAACCTACGGCTTCCTGCGGTTCAACCTGCCTCTGTTTCCGGCGGCCAGCTATTCCCTGTTTCCGTACGTCTGCTGGCTGGCGGTCATCGGCATCGTCTACGGCGCACTGGTCGCCATGGTGCAGGAAGACCTCAAAAAACTCGTCGCCTACTCCAGCGTGAGCCATCTCGGTTTCGTCATGCTGGGTATCTTCGCATTCAATCATCAGGGTCTCTCCGGAGCGCTCCTGCAGAATATCAATCACGGCATTAGCACCAGCGCCCTCTTCCTCATGGTCGGCATGATCTACGACCGCAGGCACACGCGCCTGATCAAGGAGTTCGGAGGGTTGTCCAAGATCATCCCGGTGTTCGCCATCTACTTCATGATCGTCACCCTGTCGTCCATCGGCCTTCCGGGGATGAACGGGTTCATCGGCGAGTTTCTGGTGCTCATCGGCATGTTCCAGACCGATGTCGTCTTCGCCATGATCGGAACCTCGGGCGTCATCTTCGCCGCCTGCTACATGCTGTGGATGTTCCAACGGGTGATGTTCCTCGAAGTCACCAACCCGGAAAACGAAAAACTGGAAGACATGAACCTGCGGGAAAAAATCCTCATGGTGCCCATGGTGATCCTGATCTTCTGGATCGGCCTCTATCCCGCACCGTTCACCAAAACATTCGACGCCTCCATCGAACACCTGGTCTCGCACGTGAATAAGCACAGCGGGATCAAGCACGAGGAGGAAGGTGGGGCGCATCACGCGGCCGTCAAGGGCAAGGCCACCGTGGCCCAGTTGTTGACCACCGGAACGTCTGAAACAACCGTATTAGTGAAGGAATAGCCGTGGAACCGATTCCCGCTCCATTAGTCGATCTCACAAGCCTGGCGCCCGTACTGGTGCTGAGCGTGTTCACCATGATGGTCCTGCTGGTCGACCTGTTCGTCGGCCGGAACAAATCCGTTCTGGTGTTCATCAGCCTCACCGGCCTCCTGATGGCGGCCATCAGCGCCTTCGCCAAGGGAGCGGAGATTCCCGTCTACTCGTTCAACGGCGCTTACGTCGTCGACCGGCTGTCCATATTCTTCACCATGATCTTCTGCCTGAGTTCCGCGCTGGCGATCCTGCTTTCCGTGGAATACAACAAGCGGGAAGGCATCCGGGTCGGGGAATATTACAGCCTGATCCTGTTCTGCACCGTGGGGATGATCGTCCTGGCCTCGTCCACGGACCTCATCATGATCTTCATCGGCATCGAGATCGTCTCCATCTGCCTGTATGTCCTCGCCGGCATCCGCAGGGGCGATTTGAGGTCGAACGAAGCGTCCCTCAAATATTTCCTGCTGGGCGCGTTCGCAACCGGATTCCTGCTTTACGGCATGACCCTGCTCTACGGCACCACGGGATCGGTCAAACTGCTCACCATCGCCGAGCGGCTCAACAGCGGCGAGGTGTTCACTAATCCGCTGATGCTGATGGGCGTGGTTCTCCTGGTCATCGGGTTCGGCTTCAAGGTGGCCTCGGTGCCGTTCCACATGTGGGCGCCGGATGTCTACCAGGGTGCTCCCACTCCGGTGACGGCCTTCATGGCGGTGGGACCGAAAGCGGCGGCCTTCGCGGCCTTTTTCCGGGTCTTCGCCGAAGGCATTCCAGAACTGGCTCCCTCCTGGGAGACCACACTCAGCATTGTCGCCGTTCTGAGTATGTTCATCGGCAACCTGGGGGCCATCATGCAGACCAATATCAAGCGTCTGCTCGCTTTCTCCAGCGTCTCGCACGTCGGTTACATCCTGATCGCCGTCATCGCCAAGAACACGCTGGGAAGCGCCAGCCTGCTGTTCTACATGCTCTCCTACGCCTTCATGATTTTCGGGATCTTCGGCATCGTGATCCTGCTCGGCCGTGAGGGCAACGAGAACCTGGAATTGGAAAACTATTCCGGGCTTGGCTTCAAGCACCCGATGCTCGCATTCTGCATGACCCTGTTCATGCTCTCGCTCGGGGGCCTACCGCCGCTCGCCGGGTTCGTCGCCAAGTTTTATATTTTCCAGGCCGCGCTCAAGGAAGGGTTCCTGTGGCTGGTCATCATCGCCGTGCTCAACAGCGCCATCTCCTTCTACTATTACCTGAAGGTGATCGTGTTCATGTACATGAAGGAGCCCATCGGCGAGTTCAAAATCTCCCTGACCCCCATCACCCTGTTCGTCGTCGCGATCGGGGTTCTGGGAACGCTCGAGCTGGGCATCTTTCCCGGGCCCGTTATTTTTCTCGCCCAGTACTGACCCGGCTCCCCTGCCCGGCCTCCGACCCGTTTTACTGTTATAATGGGTTCTTCTTAAATCAACCTCAGGCGTGATTCTGCGAGGCGCTCTCATGAAAATACATCATCTGGAACGGGAAGAAGTCGGGAACATTCTGGTCAAGGTCCGCGACCTGGTCGATTCCGGTCAATACCCGCCGGACAAAATGGAAGAAATCTTCACCCTGTCCAAAGTCGACGGCAACAAGTTCCTGGAGTGCAAAAACAATCCCGTGCAGGCCCAGCAGGCCAACTTCCAGGTGGACCGGGACAAGGGCATCCGGTTTTTCGATCCCTTCAATTTTTATACGGGGGGGATTTACAAAGACGTGGACGGGTGGACCCTGTGGACGGCAGACCAACTAAAAGAGCCCTGGAAGTGGGATGAAGAATAATCCCTTCCAGGGCTCCTTTAATCAATCAGAATGCTGTTCAGAAACGGATCAGGCCTGTTCCTTTTTAGCGGCCTGTTCTTCCTGATCCTTGGCGAAATCGTAACTGCCCTTGCGCGGCAGGGTTGACGTGAAAGCAGCCGCGGCTTCCTTCATCGCCTTGTCCTTGGCTTCTCCTTCAGCCTGGGCCTTTTCTCTGGCAAGACGTTCTTTCTCTTCGTCGCTCAATTCCTGCTGGTCTCCAGCAGCCTGAGGCTGGCCTTCGGCGACCTGGGGCTGATCCTGACCTTCCTCAAGCTTTTCCGCCTCTTCCGCTTCCTTCATCGAAGTCTTGAAATTCTTGATGCTCCGGCCAAAAGCGCTGCCGATCTCCGGTAACTTTCCGGCCCCGAAGATGATCATGATGATGACCAGAATGATCATCAGTTCAGGAAACCCAATGCCCATCATAATCTACAATCCTCCTGTCAATTAGATTCGTCTCCCGTTATGGATTGTCCAGGTGCAATAAGGCAGGATACCTGAAAGGAATCCGGGAGAGGCTACATCATAGCCCTTTTTCACCTCATAATACAAGGATATTCGGCGTTTTCCGACCCGCCCGGCGGGTATCACCCCTCGCGCAGAGCCTTGATGGCGGCGGCGTAATCGTCGCTGCCGAAAACGGCTGAACCGGCGACCAGAACGGAAGCCCCTGCATTCTTGATATCGCCTGCGTTTTCAGGCTTCACGCCAC
>JAGQJZ010000112.1 GCA_020430445.1 Nitrospina sp. | reverse complement strand
TGGCGCCGCGCCAGGCGGAACTGGAAGACATCACCCGCATCCACGACGCGGACCATGCGGAAATGGTACAACGCGCCTGCAACGAGGGGCGATCGTATCTGGACGCGGACACGACGATCAGCCCCCGCTCCTACGACGCGGCCCTGCTCAGCGCCGGAGCGGGCCTGACGGCGGTGGACCTCGTCGTCGACGGCAAGGCGGACAACGTCTTCTGCGCCGTGCGCCCGCCGGGCCACCACGCCGAACGCGACCGCGCCATGGGTTTCTGCCTGTTCAACAACGTCGCCATCACCGCCCGCTACGCGCAACAGGTGAAAGGCCTCGAACGCATTTTCATTTTCGACTGGGACGTGCACCACGGCAACGGCACGCAGCATTCCTTTTACAGCGACCCGACCGTCTTCTACGCCAGCGCGCACCAGTACCCGTTTTATCCCGGTACCGGCGGGCAGGACGAAACCGGCACCGGCGACGGCCTGGGCACGACGCTCAATTTCCCCATGCGCGCCTTCTCAGGCGACGAGGACTACCTCGGCATCGTCGAGAACCGGCTCATCCCGCACATGCACCGCTTCCAGCCGGACCTCATCATCATCTCCGCCGGGTTCGACGCGCACGCGGACGACCCGCTGGCGCAGATCAACCTGAGTGCGGACTGTTTCGGCCAGATGACGGCGATGATCAAGGACGCGGCCAACGACCTGTGCGGCGGACGGCTGATCTCCATGCTCGAAGGCGGCTACAATCTCGACGCGCTCGCCGATTCGGTGCACCAACACCTCGAACAACTCTCCACCGACACATGACCGCATTCCAGTGCCGATGAAACTGTCGATCGTCATTCCAGTCTTCAACGAAGAAACCACCCTGCGCGAAATCCTGCAGCGCGTCGACGCGGTGCCGTACGACAAGGAAATCATCATCGTCGACGACGGCTCCACGGACGGCTCCGCCGGCATCCTGAAAGACGAATACGAAGGCCGGGCAGGCTACACCGTGCTTTACCACGGGCGCAACCAGGGCAAGGGCGCGGCGCTCCGGAGCGGATTCGGCCGGGTGACGGGCGAGGTCGTCATCGTGCAGGACGCGGACCTCGAATACAGCCCGAAGGACTACCCCGCGCTTCTGGAACCCATCCTCGACGGCCGGGCCGACGTGGTGTTCGGTTCCCGCTTTCTCGGCGGTCCGCACCGCGTTCTCTTTTTCTGGCACTACGTCGGCAACCTGTTTCTCACCACCCTGTCCAACATGATGACCAACATCAACCTGACGGACATGGAAACCTGTTACAAGGTGTTCCGGCGGGAGGTGCTCGACGGGCTCAAATTCAAATGCGACCGCTTCGGGTTCGAACCGGAATTCACGGCGAAGATCGCGCACAAGCGCTGCCGGATTTACGAGGTGCCCATCTCCTACAGCGGGCGCGACTACTCGGAAGGAAAAAAGATCGGCTGGAAGGACGGCGTCGCCGCCATCTGGTTCATTTTCCGGTTCCGCTTTTTCGGCTAGAAGGGGACTCCAGAAATTCCCGTTCGAATGCGCGGGTTTCACGCGCCAGCAGGTTGCTCAGCACCAGCAGGCCGATGAGGTTGGGCACGGCCATGAGCGCGTTCATCGCGTCTGAAATAATCCAGACCAGCTCCAGGTTCATTGCCGCGCCGATGAACACGAACGCCACCCAGGCGTAGCGGTAAATCAGAATGCCCCGCTGCCGGGTCAGGTATTCAAAACACTTCTCACCGTAATACCCCCAGCCCAGAATCGTCGACAGCGCGAACGTCGCCACCGCCAGGGTGATCAACGCTTCGCCTATGGGGCCCATGCCCAGTTCAAACGCGCTCTGCGTCAGTTGCGCCCCGGTCTGGCCGGACTGCCAGACCTGCGTGACGGCGAGCACCAGCCCGGTGAGCGAACACACCACCAGCGTGTCAATGAACGTGCCGGTCATCGACACCAGCGCCTGCCGCCCCGGTTGATCCGTTTTGGCCGCGGCCGCGGCGATGGGTGCGCTGCCCAGTCCCGACTCGTTGGAGAACAGCCCGCGCGCCACGCCGAAACTGATCGCCTGCGCCACCGTCGCTCCGGCGAACCCGCCCACGGCGGCGGTGCCGGTGAATGCGGACTCGAACAGCAGGGCGATGCCCTGCGGCAGGTTTTCTGCAAAACGCAGGATGATAAAAATCGAACCGAGGAAATAAAATCCCACCATCGCCGGCACCAGCAGGATGACCACCTTGGCGATGCGCTTGACCCCGCCGACAATCACCAGCCAGGTGATGACGGCGAGGAAAATACCGATGAGCGCCGGCGGCAGGCCGGTTGCGCCGTGGATCGCATCGGCCGTGGTGTTGGCCTGCACCATGTTGCCGATGCCGAACGCGGCCATGGCGCCGAAGAAAGCGAACGCCGTGGCGAGGCGCGGCGACCGCATGCCGTTTTTCAGGTAATACATCGGCCCGCCGGAGATCTCCCCCTCGCGGTTGACTTCGCGAAAACGGACGGCGAGAAAGGCTTCGCTGTATTTCGTCGCCATGCCAAACAGCGCCGTGATCCACATCCACACCACCGCTCCCGGCCCGCCGGAAGCGACCGCCGTGGCGACGCCGGCGATGTTGCCCACGCCCACGGTCGCCGCCAGCGAAATCATGAGCGCCCCAAGATGCGAGATATCGCCCTGCCCTGTGTGCTCGCGCGAGACCACCAGCCGGAGGGCGTGCCCCAGCAGGCGGAACTGGATACCGCGCAGACGCAATGTCAGCCAGGCCCCGGTGCCGACCAGAAGAACGAGCAACCACGGCCCCCAGAGGAGGTCGCGCACATTGGAAAGGTACTGCGTGAAAGTCTGCATGCAAGGGAGGAGTGGGGGAAAAACCGCGGAAGACGCCCGGTAAAACCCAGGGCAGGCACAACCGCTTTTCCGGGGAACTACGGCCCGGCTGTATTACCGGGAAATTCTATCATTTACCGGCTTTTTTATCTTTGCCGTCCTGCTTCTTTTTTTCCGCTTTTTCCTTTTCTTCCCGTTCTTTTTCCTTTTCTTTCGACTTTTTGACGGCCGCATCCAGGGCGGCGATCAATCCGCCGTTGACGGCCACTTCCTGCTTCAAGCGCTGGACCGTATTCGCCGCGCTCAACTTGCGCATCCAGTTGGGATTTTCTTCGGCGGATTTCAGGGCCGACTCAATGTGAGACACCACCTCGTTCAGCGAGGGCACCCGGGTGCCTTCGATCTGCTTCTTGACCGAAGTCCGGTCCTGATTCAGGGAATTGTATTTGTTTCCAAAAGCGCGCAGGCCCGTCGGCGTGTGGAAAGACGTTTCCTCCTGACTCACGAAATCCTTCTCCCGGCTGAGAAAGGACCGGGCGGTTTCAATTTTGGACAGTTCCGCTTCGGTCAGGATTTCATCGTCTTTCCTGTCGGCACTGCCGGACGCCGGTGCGCTGCCCGCATCCGGTTTCCCCTCCGCCCCGCGCAGTTTTCCCACCTCTCCGCTGTCGCGGTATTTGCGCGGAATCTTGCTCTTGTCGTTGGTGTAATGGACCTTGCCCTTGTCGTCCGTCCACTTGAAGATTGCCGCATGCAAGGGAGACGCCGGAGCCAGGATCAGGCCGAGAAACAGGCCGAGGAAAACGCAGGGTGCGAATGGCCGCATGGATCAGTCCTCCGAGACCGGGATACGATGCAGGAGACCCCATTGGGGCCTTCTCCGGATTATATCAACGTCCCCTCAAGTCTGCTATAATTTAACGGAATCTTTAAAAATCCGATGCGGCTGCTGCGGCAACTCGCAGGCCCGGGACCATTCTTAGAGGCGTCTTTAACAGCGGACGGAACGGGACGATGGAAGAATCGAACAACCTGCTTTATATCGACGACAACATCTACGACCTGCCGCAGGAGGAGCGCCTGGTCGGCGGTTACCTCTACGACAAGCACAATCAGGAACTGGGCCGTCTGCAAGGCCTGCTGGTGGATGCGGACAACCTGACCGTCCGTTACGCCGTGTTCACCGAAGGCGGGTTCCTGTTCACCGACGGCAAAACCATTCTTCTGCCACGCCTCCTGTACCACGCCATCGACATGGGCAAGATCAAAATCGACTGGTCGCGCGAATCCCTCCAGCAGGCGCCCACCATCCATTCCCTTGAGGACATCTCAAAAAGTGAGGAACGGGCGATCCTCAGTTACTTCGATCAGGAACCGTACTGGGAAGACCACACGCTGGACCCGGAAGAGCCGTCCGCCGGCGACGCACCCTCCGCATAAAACGCCATTCACCCGAACCGGTTGTAAAGACTGTCCGGAACGGTTTTCTGCAGCCAGGCGATGAGCCGCCAGCGGCGCGGGACGTAAGCGTGCGGTTTTTTATCGCGGATGGCCGCCGCGATCTGCCGGGCCGCCACCTCCACGCCGACGACCCAGAACGCCTTGCGGGCGTCGATCATCGGCGTGTCGACATACCCCGGTTGAATATCGGTCACCGTGATGGGAAGTTTTTCGTGGACGCATTTCTGCCGGAGCCCCTGCAGGTAATGCGATAGATACGCCTTCGAGGCGAAGTAGGCCGGAGCCCGGCGATTGCCCCGGTTCGCGGCGATGGAAGAGATACCGACCAGGTGCCCCCTTCCCTGCGCCACAAAGCGGCGAAACGCCACGTTGACCAGCCGGGTGAACCCTTCGACGTTGGTGGCAACGGTTTCCAGTTCACGTGACAGATTGAGTTCCGGATTCTGGTAACCCACCCCGGAGTTGTAAACAAAAAGGTCCAGCCCGCCCATACGGACGATCAACTGTTCCAACTCGTCCACGGATTCGTCCCGGGTCACGTCCATCGATTGGACAAACACCTCTCCCGGCATCTCGCCCGCCACCTCCTCAAGCAACGC
This sequence comes from Nitrospina sp., assembly GCA_020430445.1. Lineage (GTDB taxonomy): Bacteria > Nitrospinota > Nitrospinia > Nitrospinales > Nitrospinaceae > Nitronauta. The sequence goes on along the minus strand of JAGQJZ010000112.1, from coordinate 5,186 downwards.
CGTGCGCCTGCCGGTGATCCCGACCCTATAGCCTTCTTTTGAAAAAAGGAGCGCGAGGCTCCTGCCGATGCCGGAGGTGGCCCCGACGACAATGGCATTGGGCCGCGACTCCGGGGAGTTCATCAAGCCAGCCGGTCCAGTAACGCGTCGACCGCCCGCGCAACCTGGGTCACGGTGATGTCTTCAAGACAAAACGGTTTTTTATTCGGCGAGGGCTCGCACTCCTTGAAAAATCGATGGCGGCAGGGGGAGCATTCAAAATTCAGCGTGACCAGTTCCTTGCGTTCCGGCGCAATGGGCGGGTCGGTGGTCTTGGGGTGACCGGGGCCGAAGATGCCGACCACCGGCGTGTCGATCATGGCGGCGAAGTTCATCAGGCCGCTGTCGTTGGCGACGAGCAGGCGGCAGTTTCCGAGCAATCCCGCCACCACCTGTAAATTGAGCCCCGCCAGCAGGAAGGCGCTTTTGCCCGGGCAGAAGCGGCGCACCTCGTCGAGCAGTTCCCGCTCCCCCCCACTGCCGAACAACAGGATTTTGGCGTCTTTGTCCTTCACCAGTTTCTGGCACAAAATACCGAAGCGTTCCGTCTGCCAGCGTTTTTCCGGCTTGGAAGCCCCCGGCGCCACGGCGATCACAAGATTGCGCGACGGGTCCGCGCCCATGCGCTTCAACAACTCGCGCTGCTTTCCGATCGCGTCCGGGGTCAGCAGTTGCGGATAGGTTTTATCCACCGTCTCGATTCCCAGAGGCTTCACGATCCCGGCGAAATAATCGGACCCGTGGATCGAACGCGATTCTTTCACCACCGGCAAGGGATCGGTCAGCAGGAAATTTCTTCCGTCCGTTTCGTAACCGATCCGGCGCGGCGCGCCGGAAAGCAGCGTCAGCCAGGCGGAACGCAGGGAATTGGGCAGGATGACGGCCAGGTCGAAATGGTATTTGCGCAGGCTGAAGGCGAACCGCATCTGGGCCAGGGCCCGCTTGCCGATCTCCGTGGGAATGGGGATCACGCAGTCGATATCCGGATGACACGGCAGGATTTCACTGACGGGAGGCCGCGCGACCACGGTGAGCCGGGCTTCCGGGTATTGTTTCCTCAACGCCTGCAAGGTGGGCAGCGCGAACACCACGTCGCCCAGCCAGTTGGGCATCCAGACCAGCAGGTGTTGAACAGCTTTCTTCTTGACCGGTTCGCTCATCGCGATCCCTTATTTAACCCGGCGGATGGAGGCTCCCAGGTTCGACAGTTTTTTTTCCATGGAAACATACCCCCGGTCGATGTGGTAGACGCGGGAGACGAGGGTTTCCCCCCGGGCGGCAAGGCCGGCCAGCACCAGCGAGGCGCTGGCGCGCAGGTCGGTGGCCATGACCGGGGCGCCGCTCAGATACGGCACACCGCTGACCACGGCGGTGTGACCTTCGATCAGAATCTCCGACCCCAGGCGCTTGAGTTCGGCGGCGTGCATGAAGCGGTTTTCGAACACCGTTTCCATGATAACACTTTGTCCCTGGGCGATCGCCATCAGCGCCATGAACTGCGCCTGCACATCCGTCGGAAACCCGGGGTGCGGCTGGGTGCGGATGTTGACGGCCTTGATCCCGCCGTTTGCCTTGACGTAGAGCACCTCCCCATTTTCCTGCACGGTCACACCAGCCTCGCGCAGCTTGAGGATCACCGGTTCCACATGGGCCGGAATGCAATCGCGCACCTCGACCTCGCCACCGGTGATGGCACCGGCGATCAGGTACGTCGCCGTTTCAATACGGTCGGCGAAAATGCGGCAGTCGAGGGGCCGGATTTCCGACACGCCCCGGATGACGATGGTATCGGTTCCCGCGCCTTCAATGTCCGCACCCGAACGCTTGAGCACTTCGGCGAGAAACGAAACCTCCGGTTCCCGCGCCGCGTTTTCCAGAACGGTTTCACCCTCGGCCAGAGTGGCGGCCATCATCAGGTTCTGGGTTCCGGTGACGCTCACGGTATCGAAACAGAAGTGCGCCCCTTTCAGCTTTTTGGCGCGCCCGTGGATATACCCTTCCTTGAGTTCGATCACCGCCCCCATCGCTTCCAGCCCCTTGATGTGCAGGTCGATGGGACGGGCGCCGATGGCGCAGCCGCCGGGCAGCGAAACCCGGGCTTCCCCCAGACGCGCCATGAGCGGTCCCAGCACCAGGCAGGAAGCGCGCATGGTCGCCACCAGATCGTACCGGGCCTCGGCTTTTTTAATGTTCGCGGTGTCGAGAACGATGTCCCCTTTTACGCGCGAGTCCAGCACCCCGCCGAGGTCGCCGATCAGGTCGAGCATCGTGTCGACGTCGCGGACCTCGGGTGCGTGGGTGATGCGGTTTTTTCCATGTGTCAGGAGGGTCGCCGCCAGAACGGGGAGCACCGCATTTTTAGCGCCGCTGATGGCGACGCTTCCCCGCAAGGGTCTGCCCCCCTGTATGACGATTTTGTCCATCAGTCTCCTTTTGACATGCGCGCCGAGACCAGCCGGTCGCGGCCTGTGTAATCCTGAATCACCGCAACCTCCGTGAAGCGCCGCGACGTTTCCAAAAGCGACCGGACCGCACTTCCCTGTTCGCAGCCCATCTCCATCAACAAAAGCCCCGCCGGTTTCAACCAGCGGGCGGCGGTTTTGATGATTTCAGGGTAAAACCGCGTGCCATCGGGACCGCCGTCGAGCGCTTCCGCCGGTTCGAAACGTGCTATTTCAGGCTGCAGCGCCTGCATATCCGACTCCCCCAGATAAGGAGGATTGCACAGGATGAAATCGAAACTTTCCGGGGCGGCCTCTTCCAGTTCCAAACCGTTGAGCAGGTCGCAGCGCACCCAGCGGAGGCGGACATCGACGCCATGATAGCGTCCGTTTTCGTTCGCAATCTCCAACGCGGCGGAAGAAACGTCCACTCCGGTGATTCTTGCGCGCGGCAATTCCAGCGCGGCGACTACGGCCAGCGCGCCGGAGCCGGTGCACAGGTCCAATCCCTTGAGCGGCCTTTGCCGCGCTTCCGGGCCGATGTTTTCCAGCAGCCGCTCGATGATCAATTCCGATTCCGGACGGGGGATCAACACGTCGCGGGTCACGCGGAACCGCCGCGACCAGAACTCCCGCTCCTCAAGGATATACGCCAACGGTTCGCGCCGCTCACGGCGGCAGACCCACGCCTCGCAGCGGGAAAGGTCGGCGGCATCGATTTCGCGATGCGGGTCCCGCCAGAAGGTCTCGCGGCTCATGCCCAGGGCCCGGCAAATCAGAACTTCGGCGTCGAGCCGCGGGGTTTCCAGGCCCGCGTCTTTAAGACTCAACGAGGATTCGATCAGAAGGGTGTTTAAGGTTTTCACGCGTCCGTCGAGCAGGGTCAAGGCTTCTTCCATCATGCGGGCCGGTTTATATGCGATGGAGGGGATTGGAGGTTTTCATCGTCTCGCAAAAACCGTCAGTTTTTCTGTTGCTTCAGGGCTTCGGTCTGGTAGTGCAGGATGAGGGCGTCGATCAACTCGGTCAATTCACCTGCCATCATCTGGGTCAGCTTGTGCAGGGTCAGGCCGATGCGGTGGTCGGTGACGCGCTCCTGCGGGAAGTTGTAGGTGCGGATGCGCCCGCTGCGATCGCCGGTGCCCACCTGCTGGCGGCGGTCGGCGGCCTGGGCTTCTTGCTGCTTGCTCTGTTCCTCGTCGTAGAGGCGGGCGCGCAGCACTTTCATCGCCCGCTCCTTGTTCTTGTGCTGCGATTTTTCGTCCTGACAGGAAACCACGATGCCGGACGGAACATGCGTGATGCGCACGGCGGAGTCGGTGGTGTTGACGCTCTGTCCACCGGGACCCGAGGAGCGGAACACGTCAATTTTGAGGTCCGCCGGATTGATCTTGATGTCCACTTCCTCCACCTCGGGGAGGATCGCCACCGTCACGGCGGAGGTGTGGATGCGCCCCTGCGTTTCCGTGGCGGGCACACGCTGGACGCGGTGCGTTCCGGCTTCGTATTTGAGTTTGCTGTAGACAGCCTTGCCGCGGATGTTGAGCACCACTTCCTTGAATCCGCCAACACCGGTGGGATGGCTGTCGAGGATTTCCACCTTCCACTTCATCTCATCCGCGTAACGCGTGTACATGCGGTAGAGGTCGGCGGCGAACAGGCCCGCCTCGTCTCCCCCGGTACCGGCGCGGATTTCCATGATGACGCTTTTTTCGTCGCGCGGGTCCTTCGGCAGCAGCAGAACCTTGAGCGCTTCCTCGTGGTGGTTTTTTGCTTCCTTAAGCGCCTCGACCTCCTGACGGGCCAGGGCCAGCATCTCCGGGTCTTTTTCTTCCGCGATCAGTTGCTGGTTGTCTTCCAGTTCCTGCGAATTCTTTTTCCATTTCCGGTATTCATCGACGATATCGGCGATATCGGCGTGTTCGCGGGCGTACTTCTGGAATTCGGTCTGCTGGGCGATGATTTCGGGATCGCTCATCAAACCGGAGAGTTCATCGAACCGCTTTTCGATGGCTTCCAGCTTCTGGAACATGGTGCCTGGGGACGGAGGTGGACGGGAATGGCAACACGGCACCGGTCTCCTGCATCAGCAGGGACCGGAAAGGGGGGCTTGTGTCCGGCTAATTGGGGGCGGGTGCGCTGGCGTCTTCTGCCGGCGCCGCAGCAGCATTTTTCTCGGCCTCTTTGGCTTTCTTGGCCTGGCGCACTTTTTCGTACTTGCGGGTGAACTTTTCGATACGGCCCGCGCTGTCCACCAGTTTCTGTTTGCCGGTGTAAAAGGGATGGCAGGCGGAGCAGATTTCCACGTGCATGTCCGCAACGGTGGACTTGGTGGTGACCTTGTTGCCGCAGGCGCAGAGGATTGCGGTTTCGTTGTATTCCGGATGGATCTCGGCTTTCATAATCGTTCTTTCTTTCCAGATAGGATCAGGAGTTCATCTGCTGGATGAACTGCGCGTTGTTCTTGGTTTCGCCCATTTTCTGCAGGAGAAGCTCCATAGTATCATGCAGGCCCATGGGAAGTAAAACTTTTCTGAGCAGCCAGATACGCTGCAACTCTTCCGGCTCGATGAGGAGTTCTTCCTTACGCGTGCCGGACTTGTGGATGTCGATCGACGGAAAAATGCGCTTCTCGGCCAGTTTGCGGTCGAGGACGATTTCCAGGTTACCGGTGCCCTTGAATTCCTCGAAGATCACGTCGTCCAT
>JAGQJZ010000111.1:6364-10899 GCA_020430445.1 Nitrospina sp. | reverse complement strand
TTTAAATTTGAAATAGGCGTCCGGTTTTTCTGAATAAGAAAAAAGACCGGCATCCCACCGGCCTTTCGAGGGTTTATTATATCAGGCGCACGGCAAAAAAGAATCAGGACCAGCGCCCGGGAATTTCGCTCCGACAGTCCGGACACTGCCCGTCCGCCAGCCGATTCCGCGCCATGCGGAACCCCACGCGCTCGATGAGAACCGCACCGCATCCCGGGCAGGCCGTGTTTTCCAGGCCCATCACGCGCCCGGCGAGGTTGCCGCAATAGACAAAGTTCAGCCCCGCCTTCCGCCCGATTTCATGGGCCCGCAGCAGGGTCTCCACCGGTGTGGCTCCGCGGTCGTTCATTTTATACTCGGGACGAAACGCGGTCACATGCCAGGGAATGTCGCAGGACACGTCCGCCAGGAACCCGGCGATGTCCTGGAGTTCCGCGTCCGAATCGTTGTGATGCGGAATGACCAGGGTGACGATTTCAAGCCACAGGCCCCGGGCGTGGATGCGCTGAATCGTCTCCAGCACTTCTTTAAGGCTGCCGCCGAGTTTGCGGTAGTTTCTGTCGTCGAAGCATTTGAGGTCGACCTTGTAAAAATCGATCCAAGGCGCAATGTAGTCGATCACCTGCGGCGTTCCGTGACCGTTGGAGACATACGCCGTGTTGAGGCCGTGCCGCCGCGCTTCCTTAAAAACCGCAACGGCCCATTCACTGGTGATCAACGGTTCGTTGTAGGTGGAGACCAGCGTCCGCGCCCCTTCCCGCAGGGCCAGGGCGCTCAACTGCTCCGGTGTGGTCTCCGAAAAACGCACCGTGGCCGATGCGTCGCGCAGGGTCTGCGAGGTGAACCAGTTCTGGCAGTAGGAGCATTTGAAATCGCACCCCAGCATGCCGAAGCTGAGGGCGCGCGTGCCGGGAAGCGCGTGGAAGAAGGGCTTCTTTTCGATGGGGTCGTTGTGCACCCCGGCGGCGTAGTTGAACGGAACGCGCAGGTCGCCGCCTTCATGGAAGCGCACCTTGCACACGCCGCGCTGGCCGTCGGCCAGTTCGCACAGGTGGGCGCAGGCGGTACAGCGCAGGCGGCCCGTCTCCAGTTTTTCTACAAGATCCCCGGAGCGGGTGTGGCCGTCGAATTCGGTTTTGATCAGGGTGGGGGCCATGTTTTCGACCCTCCATAAAATGGGGAGGCTACTCGGTGGTTACCTTTTCATTTTTTTCCAGGGCGCCCACCATGGAGTGCCAGGAAAGGGACGCGCATTTCACGCGGGAGGAGAACTCGCGCACGCCCACGAACAGTTTCAATTTCCCCAGATGGTGATCTTCCTTTTCCGGGTCCATATCGCCGGTCACCATGCGGTGAAACTCTTCGAAGGCCACCTTGGCCTCTTCGGTGGTTTTGCCCTTCAAGAACGCCGTCATCATGGAGGAACTGGACTTCGAGATGGCGCATCCCGAGCCCATGAAGCTCGCGTCCTCGATAATATTGTCCGGCGAAATCTTCAGGTAGACGGTGTAATCGTCGCCGCAGAGCGGATTGTAGCCGTGGCAGGAGTGGGTCGCGTCCTCCATCTCACGGAAGTTTCTCGGCTTCTTGTTGTGGTCGAGTATGACCTGCTGATACAGTTCCTTGTCGTACGACATCGCACCACCTGAAAGTTACTAACGTTTCATTATACCCCCGCATGCGGGGAGGGACAATCGCCCGCTGTCAGGAAAAAAGCTTAATGGCCTTGCGCAGGCTTTCGGCCAGGGCGTCGAGTTCCTCGTACTTGTTGTAAAAGGAAACCGAGGCGCGCGTGGTGGCCGGTACCTGATAGCGCTGCATCGTGGGTTGCGCGCAATGGTGACCGCCACGGCAGGCAATGCCGTCCTGGTCCAGCAGGGTCACCACGTCGTGCGGATGGATGACGTCGCTGACAAAAGACAGGATGCTCGCTTTCTCCCGCGCCGTGCCGATGATCCTGATTTCGGGAATCTCGCTCAGTTTGCGCGTGCCGTATTCCAGCAGACTGTGCTCGTAGTCGGCGATCTTGTCGAGGCCGAGGCCCTGCAGGTAATCGACCGCCGCGCCGAGCCCGATCACTTGAGAGATGGGCGGCGTTCCCGCTTCAAACCGGCTGGGCGGCGGATTGTAGGTCGTCTTCTCGATCGTCACCTGCTGGATCATGTCTCCGCCGGTGACGTAGGGCGGCATTTCCTTGAGCAGTTCCATGCGGCCATAAAGACCGCCGATGCCGCTCGGACCGTACATCTTGTGGCCGGAGAAGGTGTAGAAATCGCAATCGAGCGCCTTCACATCGAGCTGCATGTGCGGCGTGCTCTGCGCCCCGTCGATGAGCACGCGCGCTCCCACCTTGTGCGCCATCTCAATGATCTGCCGGATCGGGTTGACCGTTCCCAGGGCATTGGAGACGTGGTTGACGGCGACGATCTTCGTGCGCGGGTTGAGCAGTTTTTCGTATTCTTCCAGAATCAGTTCCCCACGGTCGTTGACCGGGATCACTTTCAGCTTGGCGCCGCGTTCCTCGCAACACACCTGCCAGGGCACGGTGTTGGCGTGGTGCTCGATGTTGGAGATGATGATTTCATCGCCTTCCTTGACAAACGCCTTGCCGAAACTGTGGGCCACCAGGTTGATCGCCTGCGTCGTGCCGCTGGTGAAGATGATTTCATTCGGATCGGGCGTGCCCAGGAGGCCGGCGACTTTTTTCCGCGCCTCGTCGTACATCCGCGTCGAGCCCTCGCTCAGGAAGTAGGCTCCCCGGCGCACGGTGCCGTATTCCTCGGAATCGAATTTGTGCACCCGGTCGATCACCGCCCAGGGTTTCTGCGTCGTCGCGGCGTTGTCCAGATAGACGAGCGGTTTGCCGTGCACCATCTGCTTGAGCACGGGGAAATCCGCGCGGATTTTTTCGAGGTCAAACGGTGCGGCCTGCACAGCGGTATCAGTCACGCTTCACCTCCAGTTTTCCAAGAAGCAGGTTTTCCAGATCTTCGACGACCTCGGGGAACGGGATTTCCCTGATCAGGCTTTCGACGAAACTCGTGGTCAGCAGTTCCGTGGCCAGCGACTCCTCCAACCCGCGGGTCTTGAGGTAGAACAACTGGTCCTTGTCGATCTGCCCGACAGTCGCGCCGTGCGTGCATTTCACGTCGTCGGCGAAGATCATCAGATTCGGTTTGTTGTCCGCATGCGCCGTGTCGGAGAGCATCAGGTTGTTGATGAGCTGTTCGGACGAGGTCAACTGCGCGCCCTCGTTGACGATTACCGTTCCGTCCACGCTGGAGCGGCCCTTGCCGCCGATCACGTTTTTGAACAACTGATGGCTGGTGGTGTGCGGCACCTCGTGGTGGATGCGGACGAAATGGTGCGACTGATCGTTTTCCGTCAGCACCGAGGCGTTGGACAGGTTTGTTTCTGCGCCTTCACCCTGCAGATGGATTTCATAGTGGACACGCGCCATGCGGCAACCGCCGGAACCGCACAGAGCGGTGAAACGGCTGTCGCGTTTCTGAAACACGCGCAGTTTCTCCAAGTGCCAGGCGTCCGCCGGGTCGGCCTGGACACGGGCCAAGGTCAGCCCCGCTCCGTCTTCCAGCAGAACATCCTGCACCGCATTGACGCAGTAACCGCCGCCTTCCCCCACGTATTTGTGGATGACCTTCGCTTCCGCCGTGCGCCCCAACCGGAGCAGGAGGCGCGGGTGGTGCACCACCGGCTCCTTGGAAGCGGTGCCGATATGCAGGATGAGCAACGGCGTTTCCAGCACCGTGTTCTCGGCAAAATCAATCAACAGTCCTGCATTGACGAAAGCCGCATTGAGGGACGCGAACACATCGTTCTCTTCGGCGATGCCTTTTTCGATACAACTTTTCAGGCCGGGTTCCTTCTCCAAAGCCTCCGGCAGCGCAACCAGGCTCACCCCCTGCGGCAGACCGGAGGTCTCCGACAACGCCGGATCGTACTGGCCATCTACGAAAACCAGCCGCGCCTTTTGGCAGGCGGGATACGTGTTGGCGTCAACGAACGCCGCGTCGGCCTGGCCCTGCGTCAACTGGAACCGGGTGTTGGCCAGTTCGTGCGTGTTGACGAAGGTGTACATCTCATGCTTGGCATGGGGAAATCCCAGTTCTTCAAACCGGGCGATCCCGGCGGCATTGATCGATTGAAATGCGGGAACGGAGCCGTCCTTCACAAACTTCCGGTGGAATTCCGCGACTTCCGCCTCCCGGCTCAACGCTTCTATGACATCAGACATGCAATTCCCCTAATTGAGGGCTTCGGTCACGACCCAGTCGTAACCTTGCTGTTCCAGTTCCAGTGCCAGTTCCTTCCCACCCGATTTGACGATTTTGCCCTGGGAGAACACATGCACGAAATGCGGCTGAATATAGTTGAGCAGACGCTGGTAATGGGTGATGAGGATCACGGCGTTGGTTTCGTTGATCACCTTGTTGACGCCGCCGGAGACCACCTTGAGCGCGTCGATGTCCAGCCCCGAGTCGGTTTCGTCGAGGATCGCCAGACTGGGCTCCAAC
>JAGQJZ010000111.1:0-6266 GCA_020430445.1 Nitrospina sp. | reverse complement strand
CACCGCCATCTGCAGAATCTCGTTCTTCTTCTTTTCACCGCCGGAGAAACCGTCGTTGAGAAACCGGTCCTTGTACTTCACGTCCATGCCGACGATCTTCATCTTCTCGTTGAGGATGTCGTCGAAATCCAGCGGATCGAGTTCTTCCTCGCCGCGGTTCACCAGGCGGGCGTTGTAGGCCAGGCGCAAAAACTCGGCGTTGTTGACGCCGGGAATTTCCACCGGATACTGGAAACCGAGAAAGATGCCCGCCAGCGCGCGCTGTTCCGGGTCCAGTTCCAGAAGGTCTTCCTCCTTGTAACGGACGGTCCCGCCGGTCACCTCGTACGAGGGATGCCCGGCCAGTACCTTGGACAGCGTGCTTTTGCCCGAACCGTTGGGCCCCATGATGGCATGCACTTCACCTTCGTTGACGGTGAGCGACACGCCCTTGATGATTTCCGTGCCGCCGAACCCGGCATGCAGATCGTTGATTTCGAGAAGTGGCATGTTCTATCGAATCCTCAAAAAATATCCAGATTAATTATCCAACCACCGGTTTCCCGGCCCCATTAAAAACGAGAGCCAGGCCCTCAGGACACAGGTCCCCGGGGCCCGGCCAATGTTAAATCGGTTGACAGTCAGGAATCAGCCGACGCTGTCTTCCAGCTTCAATGCGAGCAGTTTTAGCGTCACGCTCCTGGGAAAAACAAAAACCACCTGAATCGTCATTGCGAGGAGCAAAGCGACGAGGCAATCCAGAAGTCTGGATCGCCACGCTCATTACATTCGCTCGCGATGACGAAGCCTGACCTTTAACTCCAAATACTCTCGCTCTCAGACCATCCGTTGACAGTCAGGAATCAGCCGACGCTGTCTTCCAACTTGAGTGCCAACAGTTTTGGCGTCACGCTCCATGGCTTTCGGAGCAACCAATCACCTCAGCCGACGCTGTCTTCCAACTTGAGTGCCAACAGTTTCTGTGCTTCCACGGCGAATTCCATCGGCAGCTGCTTGAACACTTCCTTGCAGAACCCGTTGATGACCGCCTGGATGGCGTTCTCGCGCGAGATGCCGCGCGACTCGAAGTAGAACAACTGGTCCTCGCTGATCTTCGAGGTCGACGCCTCGTGCTCCAGTTGCACCGAGTTGTTTGCGGTCTCGATATACGGGAACGTGTGCGCCGAACACTTGTCGCCCACCAGCATGCTGTCGCACTGCGTGTAGTTGCGGGCGTTTTTCGCCTTCGGTCCCACCTTCACCAGGCCGCGGTAGCTGTTGCTCGATTTGTCCGCCGAGATTCCCTTCGAGATGATGCTCGACTTGGTGTTCTCGCCGATGTGGATCATCTTCGTTCCCGTGTCGGCCTGCATCAGTCCGTTCGTCAGCGCCACGGAGTAGAATTCGCCCTGGGTGTTGTCGCCCTGCAGGATGCAGCTCGGGTACTTCCAGGTGATGGCGGATCCGGTTTCGACCTGCGTCCAGGAAATCTTCGAGTTGTTGCCCTGGCACTTGCCGCGCTTGGTGACAAAGTTGTAGATGCCGCCCTTGCCGGTTTCGGGATCGCCCGCGTACCAGTTCTGCACGGTGCTGTATTTGATCTCGGCATTTTCCAACGTCACCAGTTCGACCACCGCCGCGTGCAGCTGGTTGGTATCGAACTGCGGCGCGGTGCAGCCTTCCAAGTACGATACGTAGCTGTTCTCCGCGCAAACGATGAGCGTGCGTTCGAACTGCCCCGTCTCTTCCGTGTTGATGCGGAAGTAGGTCGAAAGCTCCATCGGCGAGATGGTGTCCGGCGGAATGTAGACGAACGAACCGTCGGTGAACACGGCGCTGTTGAGCGCGGCGTAGAAGTTATCGCCGACCGGCACCACGGTGCCGAGGTATTCTTCCACCAGTTCCGGATATTCCTGCACGGCTTCGGAGATCGGGCAGAAGATGATGCCCACTTCCATCAGTTTCTGTTTGTGGGTGGTGGCCACGCTCACGCTGTCGAACACGGCATCGACCGCTACGTTGGCGAGCTTTTTCTGCTCGTCCAGCGGAATGCCCAGTTTCTCGAACGTGCGCAGCAGTTCCGGATCGACCTCGTCCATGCTCTCGAGTTTCTCCTTCGGCTTCGGCGCCGAATAGTACGAGATGTCCTGAAAGTCCACCGGCGGATAATGCACGTTGGGCCATTTCGGCTCTTTCATGGTCAGCCATTTCCGGTAAGCCTTGAGCCGGAAATCGAGCATGAACTCGGGTTCTTTCTTCTTTGCGGAAATGGCGCGGATGACGTCTTCGTTGAGACCCTTCGGAAAGGTCTCCGATTCGATCATCGTTTTAAAGCCATATTTGTATTTTCCACGGTCTTCCAGCACATCCTCGACGCTGGAAGACTTCGCAGGTTCAGTCATCACAAGCTCCTGACAGGTTCAGGTTGGTATCACTACATATTGGGCACGACCTGCAATTCGGGGAAAACCTCCTTGCGCAGGGTGCTCTCGATAAATGACAGCGTCGCGCCCAGGGACGAACCGCAACTGCCGCACGCCCCCTGGTACTGGACCATGACCTTCTCGCCGTCGACCACTTCCAGCACCTGGATGTTGCCGCCATCCATCATGAGGGTGGGCCGTACTTTTTCGGTCAGGACCAGATCGATCTGCTGGATCTGTTCTTCCTCGCTCAGGCCCAGCCAGGCCTGCTCGGCCAGGTTGAGCTCCTTGAAGGTGGACGGTTTCCCCTTCTCCTTGACGGTGGCGCTCACCGCCGCCAGGGCCTTGGCGCTGGGGTAGTTGTCCTTGACGAGCTTCATCAGTTCGTCGACTGAGGCCAGCGCGCCGGCTTTCGACTCCGGAATCGCCGGGACGTCCGCCTCATCGCGCAATTGCCGCTCGATGTCCTCACCGGCCAGGGAACACGCCTCGTCAATCGTCAACCCCTTGACCATAGAACACAGGGTCTCGCAAATACCCAGCGAAACCTTGCCGCCGTAGGCGAAGAACTTGGCCGCGTACACCCGGTCCTCTCCGGGGTCCACCAGCCAGTACAGTTTCATATCCTTGAATTTGGCCTCGACCAGCGCCAGCCCCTTTTCGGTGGCTTCTTCCTTGTAAAAAGCGCCCCGATGCTTGGGCTGCCCCGCCGCCTGGTCAAACTTCTGGGAAAATTTCTCTTCGGTAACCGACATGGATCCAATTCCGGTTAAAATCTTCTGATAATCAAATAGCGCCCCGACCCGGGGAATTTCCGGGCCCAGACAACATTCGGATGAATAAGTGATTATACCTTAAGGACTCTAATGCCCCAAAACTCTTTAGTTAAGATGCAAACCAGAGGCGAAAGTTCCCCCGATTTATGCCTTAAACAGGATTTTTTAGGGGGAAATCAAGCGAAGGCACACTATTTCTGCCCGCAGGGGAACCCCCACGGGGTGATGCGGCCCGCCCGCGGGATGGGAGAAAAATCGTTACAAATGCAGGACTTTTGCCCTGAAAACACGGTATAATCCTCCTAATAATCAGAATTTGCCCTGTATCCCCAATGGATACCGGCTGTCATTCGTCTGGCCGGGGACAAGTTCTTTACCTGTATGCCCTTTAGAGGTCTGCCATGAGCGTCACAGCCGATTCCCAGCGCCCCATACTGAAAGACGGAATGGGACGAACCATCGTCAACCTCCGCATTTCCGTCACCGACCGGTGCAATTTCCGCTGTACCTATTGCATGCCGGCGGACAACGTCGAATTCATGGATCGGCAGAAACTGCTGACCTTTGAGGAACTGACCCGGCTCGTCGGGGTGGTCTCCCGCATGGGGATTTACCGTTTGAGGCTGACCGGCGGCGAGCCGATGCTGCGGAAGGACCTGCCGGACCTGGTCCGCATGCTGCACGAGGTTCAGGGCATTGAAGACATCGCCATGACGACCAATGCGTTTTTCCTGAAGAATCACGCAAAAGCGCTCCGCGACGCGGGCCTGAACCGGCTCAACATCAGCCTCGACGCGCTGGACAAGGAAAAATTCGCCCACGTCAACCGGCGCGACTGCGTGCAGGAGGTGCTCGACGGCATCGCCACCGCCCGCGACGTCGGTTTCCCGATCAAGATCAACGCCGTGGCCATGCGCGGATTCTCGGAAGAGGAGATCATCAAACTGGTCGAATACGGCCGCTCCGGCGGCTTCGAAATCCGCTTCATCGAATTCATGCCGCTCGACGCAGATAAAATCTGGGAGCGCGACAAAGTACTGTTCGGCCACGAGATCGTCGACCTCATCCAGAAAAAGTTTCCCCTGGAACCGATCCAGGATTCCCTCGAAATCGGCCCGGCAAGCGAATACCGCTTCACCGACGGCCTGGGCAAGATCGGCATCATCACCGCCGTCAGCAATCCCTTCTGCGACTACTGCAACCGCATCCGCCTGACGGCGGACGGCAAGCTCCGCACCTGCCTGTTCTCCACCAACGAGCACAACCTCAAGGAACTGATACGCGGCGGCGCCTCGGACGCCGACATCGAGCAGAAAATCCGTGAGGCGCTGGTGATCAAGGAACCGGGACACAAAATCAACCTGGACGATTTTGAACGGCCCGACCGGGCCATGCACGCCATCGGCGGCTGACTCCTGTTTCAACGAAGTTCGCATAACCCGGGAAAACCCGTAGAACGCAACCGCGTCTTATTGTCATTCTGAGGGCCGCGAGGTCCGAAGAACCCCTCCCCGGGCGTTCGCTTTTGACTGTTGCCACGATCTCGTTTTCAACCCCCTCCCGTCTTCAAATTTTGCAAATTTTGCCGCTGGAAATGCCCTTCCAATCGAGGCCGGGTTACAAGTTCAAGAAATTCAATTCTGTGGACACCCCGCTTCAGGGCGCGAACTGGATACCGCCAAATTTTTCTGGTGAAGACTGGCAAAGCGGCCGATAGGGAATATAATAAAGGCAGATAGTAAGTCAGTTTTAGATTTACCTCCTCCTCATGTCCGGGAGCGTTCCCCCTACGCTCCCGGATTCTTTTTTTATCCCACCGGTTGTGTTAATTTGTGAAGAATTTCGCGGACCGGGAAAACCATCGCGGTTCAATCCAACTCACTCCTTTGCTGAATTTATGCCGGTTGAAACCTCATTAGCCGAGACCCGCTTGCGCGGGATCATCCGCCGGTTTGAGCGGGTTCTCGTGGCCTATTCCGGCGGGGTGGACAGCGCTCTGGTGCTGACCGTCGCCCACCAGGAACTGGGGAAAAACGCCATCGGCGTCACCGCCCATTCTCCGAGCGTTCCGGAGCGGGAGCGCCGGGCGGCGGCGGCGTTCGCCCAAAGCCTGGGCGTCCGCCACATCGTTGTGGAGACGGGAGAAGTCGACCTGCCGGATTACCGGGAAAACCCCGCCAACCGCTGTTTCTTCTGCAAAACAGAGTTGTACACGCACCTGCAGTCGATCGCCGCGGTCGAGGGCATCGCCACCGTTTTGAACGGCACCAACCGGGACGACTTGGGCGACCACCGCCCGGGCCTTCAAGCGGCGGAACATTTTCGCGTTTCAAGTCCTTTGGTGGAAGCCGGAATGCGGAAACAGGACGTCCGGGACGTGGCCCGCACACTGGGCTTGCCTCTGTGGGAGAAACCCGCCTCGCCCTGCCTGGCGTCGCGCATTCCTTACGGACAGGAGGTGACGCGGGAAAAACTGGGCATGGTGGAACGGGCGGAGGATTTCCTGCTCTCCCTGGGATACCGCGAACTGCGGGTGCGGCATTTCGGCAACCGCGCGGTCATCGAATTGCCGCGTCATGCCATCGGAGCGTTCGTCAACGGTCCGCACAGGAAACAGGCGGAAGACCGCCTGCTGCAACTAGGCTTTGATCAAGTGGAAATCGATCCGGAGGGATTCCGCTCCGGCAACCTGAATTCAGCCCTGAGCTGATCCCCACCCTGGAGCGTTATGTTTGAGTTCAAGTTAAGACCCGAGATGCGGAAGCAACTCAAGGACCCGGACCGGTTTGTGAAAGGTCAGGAGATGGTGCATTGGGGCATCATCATTGCCATGGCCGGTGTGGTGATGTCCGGAATCCTCATTTTCCAGGACCCGGAAAAGTCAACCAACACAGTGTGGCTGATGATCCTGGGACTGCTGGTTTCCGGAGTCGGCGAGTTCCACAAATACCGCTCAAAGTAGTTTCGTTTCGCCGCAAAAACAAAAAAAGGCCGGGCGGCCTTTTCACACCTCCAACCCGGGGTTGCCTCCAAAACCACCCTGCGAAGTCCCGGAAGCAACCCCCGACCGAATCTCCGGCGAAGTAAC
>JAGQJZ010000110.1 GCA_020430445.1 Nitrospina sp. | reverse complement strand
CCGAAACTTTTTTTAATCAAAACTCCTTTATTTTCATAGAGTTAAACTTGGTCGGAGAAAGGATAAAAGTTCCGCAAAAACAAAGAAAAGTAAGTTTTTTCCTACACTAAAAACAGACATACTTTAGATGCGGAGTTTTTCACATTAACAAGAGGAGACCATCTATAAGAATGCTCACAAAACATCAAAATCGATAAACGCTTCCCGGGTCATTTGCACCGCCTGACAGGCGAGGATATTGTTGCGCTTCATGTCCCGTTCCGTGAGCGCGTCGTAATGTTCCATGCGCACCCGGCCCTCGTTGAGGCGTCCCGTGCAGGTCGCGCAAACACCGGACTCGCAGGAATACGGCGCGGGCAGCCCCGCCCGCAAAGCCGCCTGCAGCAGGGTTTCCCCCTTGCGGATGGGCACCTCGCTGACGGAGCCATTGATCTTGACTCTCAACTTCTCGGGGATGACCGTTCCACCGGTCGGCGGATCGCCCACCTCGACGCCTTCGGCCCCCGGCGCCTCCTCCACCCGCTCCTCCTCGCTGTAGAGGGAGACGAATTTTTCAAAATGGGTTTTTGACGCGGGCGCCTTGTTCTTTTTCAAAACGCGCAGCACCTCATCCATCATCCCTTCGGGACCGCAGACGTAATACTCGCAGCCCGAAGGCGACTCCTGCCGCACCGCCTCCAGCGTTTCATTGAGAAAGGCTTCGTCGAACCGCTGCAGCACATGCCGCAAATGGAAACGCTCCGGCTCCTGCGCCGCCAGGTCATCCAGCGCCTGTTTGAAAATGATCGAGCCCTCGTCGTGATTGCCATAAAACAGGCTGACCCGGCTTTCCGGTTCACGGGCCAGCACCGACTTCAATATCGAATACACCGGGGTGATTCCGCTGCCAGCGGCGAACATGACATGGTGCCGGCGCGAGGCCGCGTCCACCTGATGCACGAAGGTGCCGCGCGGCGGATGCACCCAGAGCGTATCGCCCTCCTTCAACTCCTTCACCAGGGAAGTCGACACATTGCCGTTGACGATCCACTTGACGGTGATACTCAAGGTCGCCGCATCGGCGGGGTCGCCGGTCAGCGAATAACAACGCCGCGCCAGCACGCCGCGGTTCAGCACGCGCACGGTCACGAACTGTCCCGGCTGGTAGCGAAACACTTCGCGCAGATTCTCCGGCACCTCCAGCACAACCGTGCGCGCCCGCAGGGTTTCCTGGACGATGGTCCGGACTTTTAAAGGATGAAACACCTTGAGCGGGTCTTCGTTGTCCCTGTGATTGAAACAGGACGTGTCCACGTCCACCGGACGCGGCCCCAGGGCCAGCGTCGCCGCGATCCTCCTTTTGATGAAAGGACGGTCCATCACCCCCAGCAGCCAGCCGCGCAGGCCGCGCACCAGCGGGTTTTTCGGGCCGATCACCATGCGGCCAATGAAGTTCTGCAGGCAAAGGATCCGGCCCACATCGTGCCGCCGCTCCGCAACGTAGCCGGAGAACGCCGACGCCGGCAGCCGTCCCTGTGTGCTTTTGAGGGCGGAGACGATCACCGGATGCACCAGAGCGGCGTCTTCCACCGCCAGCTTGTTGCCCTGGCCGCCGACCGGCGAGGCGATGTGCGCCGCGTCGCCGATGAGCAGCAGGCCGTCGCGGGCCCATTCCTCCGCTTCTCCAACCTTCACATCCAGCAGGGCGCACTGGTCGAACCGTTTCAGATGGTTCGGCAACACCTCCCCCAGTTCCGGATCCACACGCCGGACACGCTCGTAGAATTTCTGCAGGCCCGCCTGCCGCAGTCTCGCGAAGCCGCCCTTGGGGATGACCCAGCCCACCTGGCTGGTGCCGCGTTCCTTGGGAATGTTGATGAGGATGCCGTCCTTTTCCAGGGTCAGTCCCAGTTCGCTCTGCCAGGGGATCTCGCGCGGCATGTCGAACCAGACAAAATCGAATTCCTGCACGGAACGGCTCAGGCCAATGCCGAGATCGCGCCGGATTGCGGAGAAACGGCCGTCCGCGGCGACGACCAGACGGGACCGGATCATCCAGGGCTGTCCACGCAAATGCGCCATCACACCCGCCACCGCGCCGCCTTCCATCACCACGCCCTGCACCGCGCAATCGCCAACAAACCGGAAATTCGGGTAGCGTCCCGCTTCCTGCACCAGGCGTTTGAGCAACGGCGGCTGCGGCGTGATCACCGCGTAATTGTAAGGGGGCCGCAACTCGTCCAGCCTGAGGTCGAGCAGGCAGCCGGTGTGGTCGTGAATGCCAAAGGCCTGGACCCTTTCGTGATCCAGTTCCTCCAGCAGGCGAGGCAGGCCCATCCGGTCGAGAATCCTGAGAACGGAAGGTTGAAACGCGTTGCCGCGAAATTCACGGTCGAAGGTTTTGTGCTGTTCGACCAGGGTGACATCGACCCCGCTGCGCGCCAGGAGATTTGACAGCAAACACCCCGCCGGCCCGGCACCGACGACGAGCACATCCGTATTCAGCGTATCCATAACAACCCAACATAAAACAGGTGGAAGAATGTCCGGATTTTACTGGACCGCACGGCCGATCACAACCTCCGCCGGGCGGCGGGCGAACCCCGGGCCTGCGGGGTGCCGGAGTCGACGCTATCGAACGGTGGGGAGCCCTCAAATTTTCAATTCAAAATTGTCCATCACCCACTGGGCCTGGGGATTGGTGATCTTCCGCTTGCCGGAGATGATCCAGAAATCCTCGCTGATATCCGGCAGCCGGCCCAGGTTGACCAGCTTCTTCTCCTTGACCAGTTCCAGCCCCGCAAAATCAGGCAACGGAACGAGCCCCAGCCCTTCGATGCCCAGGACCTTCTGCACGCTGGTGTCCTGGGTTTCCACCACCTGGTTGATGGTGATGTTGTGGAGGCGAAAATAATGGTCGAGGTCGTGCCGCAATTTACTGTGCAAAGTCGGCAGAATGAACGGCTGGCTCTGCAGCGAATCGGGGAAATTCATTTGCAGATGGCGGAACCGCTTGGTGCCGAAAATGGAGATCGGCGTGCTGGCCAGCAGGCGGGAATTGAAATTGCCCTCGTCGCCAATGTTCGGCGGAAAATTCGACAGCACCAGATCCAGCCGGTGCGCCGCAAGCTCACGCAACAGGTAATCCGCCGCGCCTTCGAGGACGGTGATTTTCGCGTTGCCGTCCGACTGCGCGAAAAAGACCAGCAGTTGAATGAGGCGCTTGGGCAGACTCTCCATGGCCCCGATACGAACATGCGAATGCTTGGCGTACGTTTTGCTTTCGATCACCTCAAGCAGTTCGTCGCCCAGGGAAAAAATCTCGTTGGCGTAGTCGAGGACCACCTGCCCGGCCTCGGTAATGAACAGCTTTTTATTCCGGCGCTCAAACAATTGGGTTTCCAGGAACTCTTCAAGAGACTTCAACTGGGCACTGAGCGTGGGTTGCCCAAGCCGCAGACTTTTGGAAGCTTTGGCAATGCTGCCTTCATTTGCAATCACCTGAAAATAATAAAGGTGATGATAATTTAAAATACGCATAACCGCCCTTCGTTTGTTTTTTTAAAATAATATATTCAATAAAAAGACAATAGCAATAAAAAGCGTCAGACAGGGACCTCAATCCACCCTCCGGGACACGCCCCCTTCACCAGACAGCAAATAAATAACACTTTTTATTGAAGTTTTCTCCGCCAAGCCGTGCACACAAGGCAGGCCTTTCCCGCAGAAGTCTTTCTGCCCATCTGAAAACACTTCAAACCGAACCCCATTTATTCGCTTTAAAATATCAAAAATATAGCAAACATTGTATTTTAAAAATAATTTTTATCCTGAAAAACACCCATTCGAACCCAACCCGTGCGATCAGTGTCCAGACTTTTAAAAGTAAAAGGGCGGGTCGTTCGCCTGAGGCCCCTGAGCACGCCACAGGGCCGACCTTTTCAGGCCAAAGAACTGCAAACAGGCGGATAGAGAAAGGAATGGAGGGCGATTATGATCCGGATGTGGCCCCGGAAACCATTCGAACAACCGGTGCTTCAGGGCCTGGGCGGGGCTGACGAACTCTAGCTAGGAAACACTCCGGCAAAGAGCAGACGTGAATACAAACTGAAAACGCCCCCGGGTTCCCGGTTGCTCCGGGACGCGGGGGCGTTTCTTTTCGGGATCGGCCGAAATCAGTTACAGCTCAGGGAAACGTTGCAGCGCAGGCATTCCTTGATGAGATGAACGCTCACCTCAAGCTTTTCGGCAATAGGAGAGGAAATAAAAAGTGATTTCAGGTCCACCATGAACTTGGGGCCCTGACATTTCGGGCAGGTCCGCCCATCCGACTCAAACTCTTCTCCATCAATAACAAACTTGCTCACAGCACTCTCTTTTCTGACCGGTTCAGCGCCGGTTCCAGGGTTGATAATCAAATATTTGCTGAAAAAATGAGATAGTATTATATTTCTTTTTGCCCTCCCGTCAAGCCATTTCTCCCTTGTTTTAATGGATTTTATTCATTTATAACCGGCCTCTCACCTGTTCCTCGCCAGCCGCCAAGGGCGCGGGGCCGGCAAAGCCCCGACGGATTCCGCCGCAAAACCCGTTGACCGCATTCTTCGTATCAGCCCCCCCACCGCCCGGCAGTCGAGTGGTTTATTGCCAAAGCGGGCGGATTGGGTGTAAGGTAGGGCATTATTCCAACTCAGCAGGACGATGCCATGCGAGCACATCTGATTCCGGTTTTCCTTGCGGTATTCGGTGTTTCCTTCCTGCCCTCCGTACTGGCCCAATCCATCGACGACGCTTCTCTCAGCAGCGACGGGCCCGGCGAACAGGAAACCGAGGACTGGCTCAAAAGCTGGGGCATCAAGCGCAACCCGGACGGGAGCATGCAAAGCATGACGGCGGAGGAGCTTGAGGAATACTGGAAAACAAGGGAACTCAAGGAAAGCGAAAAACAGGCGCGGCGGGAAAAACTCGAGGCGCTCCTCCACGAACAGGTTGAACACGACCGGGAAATGATCGTCCACAACCCGAACGACGCCAACGTCCATTACCAGGTGGCGCTCAACAGCCAGGACCGGGGGGACGGCGAAGGGGCCATCATCCACATGATGAAGGCGGAGGAGCTGTA
Organism: Nitrospina sp.; assembly: GCA_020430445.1. Taxonomy (GTDB): domain Bacteria; phylum Nitrospinota; class Nitrospinia; order Nitrospinales; family Nitrospinaceae; genus Nitronauta. The sequence continues at coordinate 5,814 of JAGQJZ010000110.1, read as the reverse complement.
CAAGACGGCCAAGGACATCCGTGGCATGGCACGCGCCCGCAAGGCCCTTCGAGGCTATTACCGAACCTACGGCTACCTGCCCGAAGATTTCGATCTCACCCGCTGACACCGCAACTCATCGGACACTTCTTTCAATTTTTCATGGATCACACCCCGGAAGAACACGCGCTCACCCCGGATGACGCCCTTGACCTGGCCCTGCGCCTGCACCAGGGCGGCCAGTACAAAGAAGCGGAACAACTGTACCGCGGCCTCCTGCAGCACAACCCCAACCGCCTGGAAGCGCTGCACCTGCTCGGCGTCCTGCTCTACCTGCAGGGCAAGAACGAGGAAGGCAACGACCTCATGCGCCGCGCCCTGGAAGTCGCCCCGGATTTTGCCGAAGCGCACCTGCTGCTCGGCAACGGCCTGCACCGTACCGGACAGACCGGAAACGCCGCCGCCTCCTGGCGCAAGGCGCTCGACCTGCAGCCGCATCACGCCCAGGCCAACGCCAACCTCGGCCGGGCCCTCCTCGAACAAGGCGAACTGGCAGAAGCCGAATCCTGCCTGCGTCTGGCGCTGACAGCGGACCCGTCCAAACTCAAGACGCGGTGCGACCTCGGCCTGCTGCTGAAGCGGCAAGGCAAAACCGAGGCGGCGATTGCCGAATTCAGGCAGGCGCTTGCGGCCAATCCCGAATATTTCGCCGCACGCAGCCATCTCGCCCACACGCTGATGGACCTCGACCGGTTGCAGGAGGCGGAAGACTGCCTGCGCGAAGGACTGAAACTGAAGGAAGACCACGCCCCGAGCCACCACAACCTGGCGCTGATTCTTATGAGGAAAGGCGACCGCTCCGGGGCCATCGAACATTACCGGCAAGCCGTGCAGTACGACCCGGACCTCACCGAGGCGCACAGCAACCTCGCCAACCTCCTCGCGGAGGCCGGCCAACTGGAAGACGCGGCGCGCCATTTCCAGCGCACGGTGGAACTCGATCCGGACAACACGGTCGCCCCCTACCTGCTGGAGATCGTCAGCGGCCGGGCGCCCGCCCGCGCCCCGATCGACTACGTGAAAACCCTGTTCGATCACTACGCGCCCACCTTCGACGGACACCTCACCGAAGAACTTGAATACGCCTCGCCGCAGCTTCTAGTCGACGCGGTACAGGGCGCGCGGCCCGGCGCACGTTTCGAAAACGCACTCGACCTCGGTTGCGGCACGGGACTCACCGGCGAACGCTTCCGCCCGCTGGCCGACCACCTGACGGGCGTCGATCTCTCCCCCGCCATGATCGAACACGCCTGGGAACGCGAGGTGTACGACGTCATCCGCGAGGCGGACATCGAGCACTATCTTGAACGCTCGGACGACACATTCGATCTCATACTGGCGGCGGACGCACTGGTGTATTTCGGCGATCTCGCTCCGGTGTTTTCGCGATTAAAAGAGAGGATGGCGGTTGGCGGACTGTTCTGCTTCACCACCGAAGCGGGAGAGGAAGGGGAAGGCTGGAAGGCGCAACACACGGGCCGCTTCTCGCACAATGTGGATTACATTGGAAGCCTGGCGCAGGAAAACGGGTTCATCGTGATCCACACAGGTATCGCCACCCTGCGCCAAAGCCCCAGCGGCCCCGTCACCGGCGGCGTGTTCATTTTGCAAAAATGTTGAAAACCGCGCACTTATACCGCAGTCTTGCAATCGGGCCCCGGGTCTTCATATTATAGGAGTGGCAACAAAAACCTTCTGCCCGAGGTGACCCGATGAAATCCTTTGCCATCGCCGTACTCGCAGCCGCACTGATGCTCCCCGCCCTGCCCGCCGAAGCAACGAACCTGGGCCGGCACCTGAGCGGGGCGCGAAGTCATTTCGGCGTTTCCTCTTTCAGGACATTCGGCAGCAGCGGTTTTCGCGGCAATTTCCGCCTGGGCGCCCGGCAGAAAAGCTTCCGCACCGGCAAGGGCCTGCGCCGGGGCTCCCGCGCCTCCTACCGGCAGTCCGGACAGTTCAACCAGCGGGGCGGCCTCCGTCGCGGCATCACGCGCTACCCGGGCGGCACGGGCATTTACGGCGGTACGGGTTATTATGGAACCTACGGCCAGCCGCCGCTCACCCTCACGCGCGACCAGTTGTTCTTCCAGCGTTACCTCAACGAACGCGCACAGAGCAAGCGCGAGATCCTGGGCACCAAGGACAGCACTTTGGAACTGAACCGCGACCTGTTCGGCGGCAACCTGTTGAATCCCAACACACGCGGCGCGACGGGCGGCACCTTCGCAACACCGTTCGCCCTTCCCTCGGTGCAAACGGGAACGCTGTCGTCCGCCACCGCCACGGCGAGTCCCGCAACGGCTGCGGCGGTCGCGTCCCCATCCGGCTCCCGGACGGCGCAGCAAAAACCACGCACGCCGCTCCGGCGGCAATTGAGGAAGACCGACCCGGTACGCGGCGTTGTCAGCCCCATTCCACTGACCCAACAGCAAAAAGCCCGCATCGATTTCTGACCGGCTGAACTTCTACGGACCGCGACCTTGCCCGACAACAACTGGACGGTTTACATCATCGAATCCACCGACGGCCGGTTTTACACGGGCATCACCACCGACCTCGACCGCCGCTTCGGCGAACACGCGGGCGACTCCAAAAAAGGCGCGCGCTTTTTCAGGACTTCGGGCCCGAGCAAAATCGTTTACCGCGAAACGGAGCTCTGCCGCTCCTCCGCTTCAAAACGCGAGGCGGCCATCAAAAAACTGAGCCGCGCGGACAAGTTGAAGCTGATCGGGCGCTGAGTCAGTCGATGTCGCCCATGGCCTGAACCCAGGACAGTTCGCCGTCTTCCACGCCGTAGGCGATCTTGATCGGCCGGCAACAAACCTCGCAATCTTCTATGTATTCCTGCCCGCCGGCGGAAAGGTCGATCACCATCGAAATCCACTCCCCGCAATACGGACAGATAAACTCGTGTTCGATCATTCTTTATTTTCCTCGATGACCGTTGGTTTCCTTTCTATCCCCTCCTTTGTAAGGAAACTTTTGCAAAAGTCAAAACCCAATACCCAAGAGGAAACATTTTATCCGATAAAAAAAACAAAAACCCTCAGGACGTCATTGCGAGGAGCGATAGCAGAGCCTGTCCTGAGCGAAGCCGAAGGACGGCAATCCAGCGGTCTGGATTCACCCCTTCGGGGCGCGGGTTCTTAGCGGGAAGTGGTTTTTACCCGGCCAGCCTTGCCCGGAACCGTTGCGGAACAGCACTCCCCCCGGTATCATGCCTGAACCCAATTGCCGCAACCCATTTTAATCGATTCACGCCGACAACCAATGCCTCCCACCGACCCCGTCATCGCCGCCTGCCTGGAAGCCCTGCAACGCAATCCGCATGACACGGAGACACTGGCGCGTCTCGGCGCGTTGCACCATGCCCGGGGGGAGATGGAACAGGCCCGCACCTTTTATTTCCGTGCGCTCGGCATCGACCCCGCGCATTTCGATTCGCTGGCGGGCCTCGGCAAGCTCAGCCGCGAGGTGGGCCTGCTCGAAGAAGCGGAAGGTTTTTACCGCACCCTGACGGAAGCGCACCCGCACCGCGCCGACGCCTGGTACGACCTCGGCAACCTCCTGCGCGACCTGCGCAAACTGGAAAGAGCCTGCACGGTGTTTCGCAAAACGCTGACGCTCAACCCCACGGACGAACGCGCGCGCCACCTGCTCTCGGTGCTTGAAGGGCAAAATCCGCAGACGCCGCCGGACGCATACGTGCAATCGCTGTTCGATCCTGTCGCCGAACGGTTCGACCACCACCTCGTGCACCGGCTCCGGTACCACACGCCGGAGCACCTGGCCAAACTGGCGCGCGAACTGCGCGCCAGCGGCGAACGCTTCGGCACGGCGCTCGACCTCGGTTGCGGCACCGGCCTTTCCGGGCTCGCCTTCCGCTCGCTTGCGAAACACCTCGCGGGCGTCGACCTCGCGCCGAACATGGTCGCGCGCGCCCGGCTCAAGGGCGTGTACGACGCGCTGACAGTGTCCGGCCTCAACGCGTTTCTCGACACCACGCGCAACCACTGGGACCTGTTCATCGCCACCGACGTCTTCATCTACATCGGCGCGCTCGAAACGTTGTTTGAAAAAGCCACGCTCCGCGCCGCGCCCGGCGCGTGGTTCGCGTTCTCGACCGAAAGCGTGGAAGGCCCCGATTTCGAGGCGCTCCCCACCGGCCGTTACGCGCATTCGATGTTTTACATTCAAAAATTGGCCGACCGCTTCGGCTGGGAGGTCGCCGCCTGCCGGGGCACCGACATCCGCGAGGAGCACGGCGACCCCGTCCCCGGACACCTGTTCATCCTCAAGGCACGGAACCGACCCTGACCATCTTCTCTTTGCTATACTTTCCTGATGTCTGATTCTATCGATTCACAACCCGCCACCGTCCGCCGCGTAAATCACCTGATCCTTTTTTGCATGGCGATCGTGGTTTTGTTTTGCAGCGCGGCGGTCGTCCGGGCGCACGAGCTTTCGGGTTACGCCGGCGGGCAGGCGCGGCTGTTCTTCCAGGAAGCGCAGTTCCCCGGCCAGCGCGACCACAGCGCCTCGCTCGTCCTGCGGCCGGAGTATTACCACGAATTCGAATCGGGCAGCAGCGTCGCCTTCACCCCCTTCTTCCGGCTCGACTCACAGGACTCGCGCCGCACGCATTTCGATGTCCGCGAGATGACCTACCTGCACCTCGCCGATGAGTTTGAACTGCGCGTCGGCGTGCGCCGCGTCTTCTGGGGCGTCACCGAGTTCCAGCACCTGGTCGACGTCATCAACCAGACCGACCTCGTGGAGAACCCGGACACCGAAGACAAGCTCGGCCAGCCGATGGTGAACCTGTCGTTCGCGCGCGACTGGGGCACGCTCGACCTGTTCTGGCTGCCCTATTTCCGCGAGCGCACCTTCCCCGGACGCGGCGGCCGCCTGCGCTTCGCCACCGTGCTCGACACGGACAACGTCCTTTATGAAAGCAGCGCACAGGAATGGAATCAGGATTTCGCCGTGCGCTACAGCAAGGTGATCGAAGACCTCGACCTCGGCCTCGCCTGGTTCCACGGCACCAGCCGCGACCCGTCGTTTGTGTTCGCCTTCGGTCCCGGCGGCGTGCCGCAGGGCAAGCTCCTCTACCAGCAGATCAACCAGGTGAGCCTCGACGCCTCCTATGTCGCCGACGCCTGGCTGCTGAAGCTCGAGGCGTTGTACCGGGCGGGGCAGGGCAACCGGCGCGGTCCGCAGGCGGACGACTACGCCGCGCTCACCGGCGGATTCGAATACACGCTGTACGGATTGTTCGATCTCGGGTGGGACCTCGGCCTGATCGCCGAGTACCTCTACGACGAACGCGGGGACGACGCGCTGACACCGTTCGAAAACGACGTCGGCCTCGGCGCGCGCCTGGCATTCAACGATGTGCAGAGCACGGAAATTTTACTGGGGATGATCCAGGACATCGACACCCCGGCGCGTTACGTGTCGGTGGAGGCGAGCCGCCGGCTGGGGTCGCGCTGGACGCTGGAGGCGGAAGCCCGGCTGTTTCTCGACCAACCGCCCTCGGACTTTTTCGTCAACCTGAACCGCGACGACTACGTCCAGCTCGAACTGCAATATCATTTTTAAGTCCTCGCCGGACGGGCACGTGATCAACTCATGATTCTGCTGTAAATCCTATCGAGGCTATTTTGGGTGCCAAGGAGCCGTCCCACTGCAAGGTGGTCCTCGCCGGACAGGCAACACACCAACCCCTTACGATTCTGCAGAAAAACTTATTTACCATATTATCCATACCAAGGA
>JAGQJZ010000109.1 GCA_020430445.1 Nitrospina sp. | reverse complement strand
CGTCGCAACGGTCAATGAGGTCATTGATGGAATAGAACAGTTCACCCAGGTCTCCCTCCGCCTCGATGTTGATGATGCGCGCCTCGAAGTCTCCGGCGCAAACACGTTTCATGATCTTAAGGGCCTTGGCGATCTGGTCGTGCATGAGGCCGTTTGCCTGCACATTCTGCTCGTTCAATACCTGTGGTTCCCTGGCTGAAAAGAACATGGTCACACCCCCAATGAAAACATGAATTCATTAAAGCTCATCTTTTTCTCTTTTAACAAGGCGTCCACTTTTTTCATCGAGGCCTGAAGGCCTTGATCGGGGGATGAATATGATTTTTCCGTGGCAAGCAAATCCTCATAAAGGGGAATGATGTGGGTTTCGACAACTTTGCGGTTGGGAACGCGCCGGTTGGAGTGGTAACCCACGATTTCTCCCTGGCTGTTGCGGCTTGGAGTCACATGGGCAAAAACCCAGTAGCTGTCGCCGGCCGAGGACCTGTTGTTGACGTAGGCGAATATTTCTTTGCCGGATTTCAGGGTGTCCCACAGGTGTTTGAAGAGGCATCTGGGCATGGTGGGATTCCGCACCAGATTGTGCTGCACTCCCAGGCATTCCTCTTCCGTCACCGCGGCCAGTTTGAAAAACGTCCTGTTGGCGTAGGTGATGTTTCCTTTCAAATCGGTTTTGGAAACAATGACTTCGTTTTCGTCAAAAAACTGCTCTTTTCCACTAAGATATGGGTTTCCGTAAAGGGCCATTGGGTACCTCCGAAAAAAAATATTTTAAATCATCAGGAACCTGATATTTGAAAACCAATATTAAAGCAGGTTGTCCAATAAAATTAGTAAAAGGGATGATCGTTGGGTATGCAACCTAAAAAATCAGGCCGGAATCTCCCGTTCACGCCGCCCGATTTCACAGAACAGACCTGAAATAACAAAGAGTTTCGTCATGGCGGGTGGTTGACTTCCTGCGTGGTTGGTTTATAGTCGGAAACCGTAAAGCCGTCTCCGCGTTTTATCCCTCACATGAAGGAGTCCCGCCATTCTCCGTTTCAGCGTTCTTGGCAGTGGCAGCAAAGGCAACTGCGTCTATATCGAAAACGGTTCCCACCGCATCCTCATCGACGCGGGTTTGAGTCTGCGCTCGTTGAATGAACGCATGGCCGCGATCGGCCGCGACCTTGCCGATGTCTCGGCAGTGTTTTTGACGCACGAGCACACCGACCATATTCGCGGCGCGGGCCCGCTCACAAAGAAATACGATCTTCCCTTGTATGGAACACAGGGCACCCTGGACTGCATGGAGAAACACCTGCCTCCCGGCGCGAGATGGAACACCCTGCGCCGCGAAGACGAGGTGACCCTGGGAGACCTGCGCGTTGAGGCGTACCCGACGCCGCACGATGGCCGGGAGTCGGTGGCGTTTGTCGTCCATTACGGGGAGAAACGTCTCGGTCACGCCACGGACCTCGGTTGTGTCGACATGACGGTGCTGGAGAAGATGCGCCATTGCGATGCCCTGCTGGTGGAATCGAACCACGATCCGAAACTGTTGAGTGCAGGTCCCTACCCCTGGCCATTGAAGAAGCGGGTGGGCGGCGATCGCGGCCACCTCTCGAACCAGGCCTGCGCCGGGCTCCTTCACCAGGTGAAGCACGAGCGCCTGCAAACGGTGGTGCTGATGCACCTGAGCGAGGTCAACAACCGGCTGGACCTGGTCGAGCGCCACGCCCGCCAGGGTCTGGAAGGCTGTTCCGCCCGGCTGCACATCTCTCGCCAGGAAGCCCCCACCCCTCTTTTTTCACTGGCCTGATTGCCGTCATGGATCCGGACAAGGCCCTTGGCGCCTGGATGGGCATGGCCGCGGGCGATGCTTTGGGCCAGGCCGGCAAGGGACTCAAGCCCGAAGCGATCCGCCAGTTGTACAAGCACCTTGACACCTACCAGGACGTGCGGCCGTTCATCGGCAAGGGGGTGAAGTCCTATCGCATGAAAGGCCTGTACGGCTGGCAGACCCAACTGGCGCTGGCGCTGGCCGAGAGCATGGGGCAGAAGAAGGGGGTGGATGCCGCCGCGTTCGGCGATCTTCTGGTGCGGATGTCGGTGGGTGGTCCTGAGTTTTACTTCGGTGTGTTCCGCCGTCCCGAAGGCGTCTTTGCCCGTTCGGTCATGGAATTCGCCAGCCGCGTAAATCCGGAAGCGGCGGACTTCGCCACGGTTTTCGGCAGTTTCTTTCCCGCCGGGATCACGCCGGCGCTTTATTTCGGCAAGGATTCGGCCACGTTTCGGGAAGCCGTGTCCTGTGCCGGGCGGATGTGGAGCTCCCATCCGTGGGAGCAGGCGGGGACGGCGGCGGCGGGGTTTCTGGTCCAGGCGCTGGCGCGTGAAAAAAGCGAATACGGCCAGGCGCGGCTGCCCGGCGCGGGCGCGGTGATCGGCCGTGTGGCGGAGCAGGTGCGGGAGTTCGAACAGCGCTATTGCTCCAGTCCGGAAACGGGTGGCCCCGCCGATGCCGTGAGCCGGACGCTCCTCGGGCTTGCCGCGCGTTTTGACGGGTCCACAGGCGAGGAACTCGAGCAATGGATCGTTGAAAACGCCAACAGCTTTCTGAAACAACCCATCAACCATGCGGCGCAGGGACAGGTGCTTTCCCTCCTGCCCCTGGCTGTTGTGCTGGTCCTCGGGCAGACAGACGGGTTTGATCCGGCCCTGGCGCGTTCCGCGGAAAAAGGGCGCGAAGCCGTCAAGCTCGGCACGCTTGCGGGAGCCCTGGCGGGAGCGCTTTATGGATGGGGCGCGATGGGCAATGCGTTGAAGGTGGACCTGGTCAATCACAAGGAAGTGAAGAACCGAGGAGAAGCGCTTTTAAAAAGGCGCGCGCCGGCCGCGGGCAAGGACCTCATCGCCATGGAAATGGGTCTGACCCGCAAGGAAGCGGAAGAAGGGCGCAAAACCCTGCCCAAGGCGCCGAAAAAATCCACCGAACCTCCCCCGCTCACCAAAAAACAGCTGTTCGAGGATTTGGGAGTGGAATGGGAGGACGATCCACTTGCGGAAATCCGCGACAATCCCCGCCTCAGAAGACAATTTGAGAAAGACAAGACCCGGAAGAAACGGGACCGGAGGCACTGAGCCTTGCGGTTTTCCGTTTCAATTTGGAGGTGAAACTCCTTTTTCCGTGTCTCAAAACCCTGTCTTGAATATAACCCCTTATATCTAAATGTTTTGCGCCTTTCCGGATTTGTTGCATTTGGAATCGAGGCTGTTAGACTGAAAATCAAGGGACAGGGGAACGGGCGATCCCGTTTGTTCCCCAATTTCTCAATTTCAGGAAGCATTCCTTTATGGATGAACAGATTAACATTCTCGATTCGCGGATCCTGGTGGTGGACGATGAACCGGTCAATGTGGAGATTCTGGACACGGTTTTGCGGAAAGACGGGTTCCGCTGCGTCGATGTGTGCACCGATCCGGTAGAGGCGCTGCGTGTTTTTCAGAAAAACCCTCCGGATTTGATCCTGCTGGATTTGCGCATGCCCAAAATTGACGGGTTCGAATTCATGGCCCGCATTCGTGAGCAGGAAAAGGAGAACTTCACTCCGGTCATTGTCCTGACGGCCGAATCCGCTCCGGACATCCGCGTCCGCGCTTTGAAAGCCGGGGCGCGGGATTTTCTTTCCAAGCCGTTGAACCTGGCGGAGGTCCTGGTGCGCTGCCGCAACATTCTGGAGATCAGGCAACTGCACAACCGGTTGGTGGAACAGAAAGACAAGATGGAAGAGACCGTTCGCAAGAAGACGGCGGAACTCTGGGCCACCAACGCCCAGCTTCGCGAGGAGATCGCGGAACGGGCGGAGATACAGAACTGGCTGAAACGGCAAAACGAATTACTTGAGATTGTAGGGCAGGGTGCATCCCTTGCGGAATGTATCGATCGCATCCATGGTTTTTGGAAGACGTTTTCCGAATCCCGGGTTTGTATCCAGTTATTGAACCGGAAAGAGCCGGGATTTCGCGTGGAATACAGTTTGGAACTGTCTTCGGAATTGGTAAAAAAGATGGAGGCCCTGTCCCTGTCTGGACTACCGCGGATGTTCAATTTCGCCATTGAACGGGACGAAACAGTGGTCGAAATCATGCGCCGTGAACCGGACGCGGAAGCCCGTTTCCTGGACGCTTTGTACAAGGAGGGAATTCACACGGTCTGGACCACGCCGATCAAGGGCCGTGAAGACCGCATCCTGGGCGTCCTGGAAATTTATTTTGATTTCCCGCGCAGCCCGGAAAAAATGGACCGGGCCTGGGCGCATCTGATCTCCCAGGTCGCGGGCATTGTTCTGGAGCGGAGCCGCGCGGAGGAGGAAATCAAGAGGATCAACGGTCAGCTCCTGCATTCGGAGAAACTGTCGGCTCTCGGCAAGTTGTCCGCCTCCATTTCGCATGAATTCAACAACCCCATTCTCGGCATCCGCAATGTTCTGGAACAGGTTTCCCGGGAAGACGTCCTGGACGCGGGATTGCAGGAGTTGACTCTGCTGGCGATCGAAGAGTGTTCCCGCGTGATGAAGCTGGCTTCCCAGTTGCGGGATTTTTTCAAACCCTCCACCGGGGTTGCGGGAGACGTGGACCTCAAGCGGGTGGTGGAAGACATGATCCTGCTCAATAAAAATGAACTGGTTAAAAAAGGCGTTGTGCTGGACCACTGGTTCGATCCGCAGGACCTGCATGTATTTGCGGTGGAAGATCAGATCAAACAGGTGGTGCTGAATTTATTGCACAACGCGCAGGACGCCCTGCCGAAAAGCGGGGGACGCATCGGCATCCGGTTGAAGCGGGAGAAGAACAACGTCCTCCTCCAGGTCGAGGACAACGGCTGCGGGATTCCCGACAGTGCGCGGGACCGTCTTTTCGAACCGTTTTTCACCACCAAGAAGGATACGGTCAAGGGGACGGGCCTCGGGCTTTCGGTTTCCTATGGCATTGTGACCCAGAGCGGAGGGGAAATCGGTTTTGAGAACCTGCCGGGCGGCGGCACCTGTTTTTCCATCACCCTGCCCTTGAAAAGCGGGCCGGTCCGGGAAATGGACAAACCTTCACTTTCCATTAAGAAGACAGTCTGATGAAAAACGAAGGACAGGTCATTCTCGTCGACGACGAGCAACTGGTGCGGAAAGCCTACCAGAACGACCTCTCGAAAAACGGATATGAGGTCAAGGCGTTCGAAAGCGCCGAAAAAGCGCTCACCGGCATCACGCCGGACTGGCCGGGGATTATCGTGACGGACGTCGTCATGCCGAAAATGGACGGCCTCGCCTTCCTCAAACGGGTCAAGCAGATCGACGATGAAATGCAGGTGATCCTGATGACCGGCCGGGGAGACATCCCCATGGCGGTGCAGGCGGTGCGTAACGGCGCGTTTGAGTTCCTGGAAAAGCCTTTTCCAACGGAAGCCCTGCTCGACGCGGTGCGGCAGGCGCTGGAAAAGCGCCGCCTCATCATGGAGATCCGCAAGCTCAAATCGCAGTTGCAGGACCAGTCGCGGCTGGAGACGCGCCTCATCGGCACCTCGGAGGAGGCGGAGCGGTTGCGCGGCGTGATCAAGGGGGTGGCCGAAACCAATGCCGACGTCCTGCTGTTCGGTGAGACCGGCAGCGGCAAGGATCTGGTGGCGCGGTGCCTGCACGATTTCAGTCCGCGCAACAAGCAGCCTTTCGTGGCGATCAATTGCGGCGCCATGCCGGAAACGATCATCGAGAGCGAACTGTTCGGCCACGAGGCGGGCGCGTTCACCGGCGCCAACAAGCGCCGCATCGGCAAGTTCGAATTCGCCAACGGCGGCACGGTGTACCTGGATGAAATCGAGAGCATGCCGCTCCACCTGCAGGTGCGGTTCCTGCGGGTGCTTCAGGAGCGGATGATCGAACGGGTCGGCGCCAACGAATCCATACCGGTCGACGTCCGCATCATCGCCGCCACCAAGGCGGATTTGAAACAGGAAGCCGACGCGGGCCGGTTCCGCATGGACCTGTATTTCCGGTTGAACGTGATCCAGATTCCTGTCCCCCCGCTCAGGGAAAGGCGGGAAGATATTCTGCTCCTTTTTCAGTATTTTGCCAACCAGGCCGGCAACCGGATGCGGCTGGAAGTGGCGCCTCCTTCGCACGAGTACCAGTATGAACTGAGAAGCCGCACGTGGGAGGGCAACGTGCGCGAACTGAAAAATGAAGCGGAGCGTTATGTGCTCGAACAGAGCATGGGCCGTTTTCACAAACTGTATAAAGGCGCGGGAACAAACGAGGCGGAGGTCCTCCCTTCCTCGCCGGAGCCTCAGGCCGGCGGATCGTTCAAGGACAAGCTGGCGCAGTATGAAAGGAAACTCCTGGCCGAAGAGCTGGCGCGGCAGAAGGGAAACATCGGCAAGACCCACGAGGCCCTCGGCATCCCCCGCCAGACCCTGTGCTCGAAGATGAAGAAATTCAATCTGAAACGGAAAGATTTTATTTAGCCTGACCCCCTATAGGGCCTTGATCTATAGGGGATTCCCCGACCACCCCCCCGCATTAACCCCGGCAATTTTTTCATGCAAAATTTTTCTTGTTTTTTATTAGAAAAGGGTAAAATAAAAACAACTCAACTCTCCTTACAAAAGGGGCCCGAACAGATAGATGCATGTCAGCGGTTTTCTACTTACCTTCCTTCCCGGGATGGTATTCGGGCATTTAAAGAACCCGTCTCTTGTGGATAAATTGGAGCAATCCTACTTTTCCAAAGGGTTCATGTAATCTTCGTGATTTTAAAATAATGCCCAAACAGGCCTGAAAGCGAGCCGGTGTTCACCCGCCGTTTCAATCGGGGCTGTTTCCCGGGAGGAAGTGTGTAGCAGATTGGATGTGCGCCGCTATCAAGAGCGGTCGGATTTTCCAATGTAAACCGTAAACCGAATATCAACTTTGTAAGGAGAAAGGCGCTGCCAGAAAGGGGCCATTGGCAGAACAAACGGCAATAACAAAACCACTAAATTTCAAAACATTCATTCATTCGGAGACTTAAAATGAGCGACAAAATGAAATCCATGGTCATTGCCCTCACCCTGTTGGTTGCTTTCCTGTTTTCAACCACGGGCTTTGCCTCTGTAACCAGCCAGGATCTCGTCAACAAGAGCACCGTGTTGATGAATGACCCCCATGACAAGGGCGACGACGATAAAGACGACGATGAAGACAAAGATGATGATGACAAGAAGCACTAAGCTTCTGTTGAATCATTGAATCTGCTGTAATCGTTGTTTTCGCTCAATGGCCGGGGGGCATTCGCACCCCGGCCTGTTTTTTTATCCCTTTCCTTAAGAACCGCGCGGGTTTTCACGCCGGCCGCATGCGGACTCATTTAATATCTTATTGATTTATAAGGCTTTTTGTGTAGAATGGTGGCATGCGATATTCCCACGATTTCATCGTCATCGGCAGTGGCATCGCCGGGCTGACCTTCGCCCTCAAAATTTCGGAGTTCGGCAATGTCGCCCTGATCGCCAAGGACGCGCTGGAGGAGGGCGCGACCCGATACGCCCAGGGCGGCATCGCCTCGGTCATGGCCGAAGACGATTCGATGGACCTGCACGTCTCCGACACCCTGGAAGCGGGGCGCGGCCTGTGCAAGGAAGACGTGGTCCGCTGCATCATCAAGGAAGGGCCGGGCCACGTGCGCGACCTGATCGACCTCGGCGCGCGCTTCAGCCGCAATCCGGACGACAGCTACGCGCTCGGCCGCGAGGGCGGGCACTCCAAGCGCCGCATCCTGCACGCGGGAGACCTCACCGGCTGGGAGATCGAAAGCACGCTCATCCGCGCCGTCCGCGCCAGACCGAATATTGAAATCTTCACCCACCACATGGTGGTCGACTTCATCACCCGGGCCAACCTGGATCCAGGCGTCGAACCCGGGGGAGCGGCCGACGAGGTGCTGGGGCTCTACGCCCTGTCCGAGGAAACGGGGGACGTGCACATCTTCACCGGAAAGGCCACGCTGCTGGGAACCGGCGGCGCGGGCAAGGTGTACCTCTACACCTCCAATCCGGACACGGCTTCCGGCGACGGAGTGGCGATCGCCTGGCGCGCCGGGGTGAAGATCGCCAACATGGAATTTTTCCAGTTCCATCCGACCTGCCTGTATCACCCGCAGGCCAAATCATTTTTGATCTCCGAGGCGGTACGCGGCGAGGGCGCGATCCTGCGTCTTAAGAACGGCGACACCTTCATGGAGGAGTACCACCCCCTGGGGTGCCTGGCCCCGCGCGACGTGGTGGCCCGGGCGATCGACTACGAAATGAAGAAACGCGGCGACGACTGCGTGTATCTGGACATCACGCATGTGGAAGGGTACCGCACCCGCGAGCATTTCCCGAATATCTACAAAACCTGCAAGCGCTTCGGTTACGACATGACGCGGGAACCGGTTCCGGTGGTTCCGGCGGCGCATTACATGTGCGGCGGGGTTGTGGTCGACCTCAACGGGCAGTCGTCTCTTAACCGCCTGTTCGCCTCCGGCGAGGTGTGCTACTCCGGCCTTCACGGAGCCAACCGCCTGGCGAGCAATTCCCTGCTCGAGGGACTGGTTCTGTCGCACCGGGCGGCCGCCAGGGCGCGTGACATGGCCCGGCCCTCGGCGGACCTTGAAGCACTGCAGGCGGCCATACCGGATTGGGACAGCGGGCAGGCGGTGGACGGAGACGAACTGGTCATCGTGTCCCATAACTGGGACGAAATCCGGCGGCTGATGTGGAACTACGTCGGCATTGTGCGCACCGACAAGCGTCTCCGCCGCGCCCAGCGGCGCATCGACCTTCTGATGGAAGAGATCAACGAGTATTACTGGAATTTCAAGATCACCCGCAACACGCTGGAATTGAGAAACCTGGCCATCGCGGCGCAACTGATCATCCGCTGTGCCCTGGAGCGGAAGGAGAGCCGGGGCCTGCATTACAACCTCGACTATCCTGACCTTTTTGAAGGACCGGTGCAGGACACGGTGCTTCAGGAAATCCGGCAAAGGATCATCAATCAACCGCAACCGGGCGACCGGGAGCGTAAACCGCAAACCCGGCTTTGACAATATGGCTAAAGACACCGTCCGAACGGACATGAAGAAAATCATGAAACAGAAACCGGAAACCGGATCGCGTGAAGACCAATCCCCCCCTTCGTCCCTGAGCCGCGACTTTTTCGGACTTCTCCTGATCGGCTTTGCCGTGTTTTCCCTGGTGGCTCTGACTTCGTTTTCGACGGGGGATCCCTCGTTCAACAATTTTGTTTCGACCGAGATGGAAGCGAAAAACCTGGGTGGCCGTGTGGGGGCGTGTCTTGCGGACGGCCTGGCCCAGGTGTTCGGAGCGGGCGCGTTTATTTTTCCGCTCATCACCGCCCTGTTGGGCTGGGCGGTCATTCGTGGCCGGGCGTTTCCGCGCTGGCGGGTGGTCCTGTTCTTCGGCACCCTGTTCATGGCGGCGTTTTGCTCCCTGCTGTATGTGCAATATCCCGGCGACCCCTGGTTCGGTACCGCCGCCTATGCGGGGGGCATGACCGGGGCTTATTTCGGACCCTACCTCATCACCTGGTTCAATGTTTCCGGCGCGCACCTGGTGCTGGGAATATTCCTGACCATCTGCCTCCTGGCAATGTTCAATATTTCTGTCAACGCACTGGTGGATGGGACCAAAAAGCGGACCCACAGCCTGTTCGCCGGCATGGCCAATGGCGCCCGGTCGGCGGGGCAGGGGTTGAAGCAGGGCGCTTTCTCGACGCGTTCGCGTTTTATGGAATGGCGCAACATCATGCGCCAGGCCAAGGAGGAACGGGGACGGGCTAAAAAGCAGAACGCCGAGCCGGTGATCGTGGCCCGGATACCGGAGATCCCGCGCAGTGAACCGGTTATCTCCAAGCCAGTACTGAAAAAGAAGGCTCCAGAGAAACCGAAAGAAGAATTTCCCGTGGACGAGGAAGCCCTGGTGCTGGAGGAATACAGCAGTTACCGCGTTCCCCCGCTGGAACTTTTGAACAACCCGCAGGAGGTGACCGATATCGCCCGCATGCGCGAGGAAATCCTGCACAATTCCCAAATTCTTGAACGGAAGCTGGCGGATTTTGGCATCGAGGGCAAGGTGGTGCAGGTCCTGCCCGGTCCTGTGATCACGTTGTACGAATACGAACCCGCACCGGGAATCAAGGTGAGCCGCATCCTGTCGCTGACGGACGATCTGGCGCTGGCCATGCGCGCGCCGAGCGTCCGCATTCTCGCGCCGGTGCCGGGCAAGTCGGTGGTCGGTATTGAACTGCCCAATCCCAAGCGCGAGATCGTCACCATGAAGGAAATCATGCGCTCGGATGAATTCGAGCACACGGAGTCCAAACTCGCCATGGTGCTCGGCAAGGACAACATCGGCAATCCCGTGGTGCAGGACCTGGCGCAGGTGCCGCATCTCCTGATGGCGGGGTCGACCGGTTCCGGGAAGTCCGTCGGTATCAACGCCATGATCTGCTCGCTCCTGCTCAACGCCACGCCGGACGAAGTCAAGCTCATCATGATCGATCCCAAGATGCTCGAGCTTTCAATGTATGACGGCATCCCGCACCTGATCGCGCCCGTGGTGACAAACCCGAAGAAAGCTGCGGCGGCGTTGCAGTGGGCGGTCTCGGAGATGGAGGCGCGGTACAAGGTCATGGCCGAAAAGGGCGTGCGCAACGTCCGCGGGTTCAATGACCTGGTGACGAAGTTGGAGGACGAACGGGCTGAACTGGAGCAGAAGCGCGCGCGGCAGGTCAAATACAAGAAGAAAATGGGGCCGATCAAACCGGAAGAAGCGGAAGCTGAAGTCCCTGAGGAGGAAACCGAGGAGGAGCCGCTTCCCGAAGTCCCGGCGCGCCTGCCCTATGTGGTCATCATCATCGACGAACTGGCCGACTTGAT
>JAGQJZ010000009.1:30386-50707 GCA_020430445.1 Nitrospina sp. | reverse complement strand
TCCCTATTCATTATTTCTGGAAGGGATTCATTAGATTGACGGCGACCCCGATCGGTCGTATGTCAGAATTTGATTATGCTTTATAATTGTTTTGTCTACAGGTCTCTCTTAGTAAAAATGGAAAAAAATAGTATTTTTTTGGGTAAGGGCTGGACTTTTAGTTTGTTTTTGTTCCAAACTTAAAAGAACAAGGCCCTCCTGGCTGGAGTTTCATTTTGATGAAGGCTACGGGTGTTTTGCCAGTTCATTTTACGAGGTCAACCACAGCACAGGCCAACCGCGTTATCGACGATTTCTTTGGAAATAGACAGGTGCGGTTGGGCTTTTTTGTGTCTGAGATAGAGATAAGTCGTTTTATATGAATACTGTTGTGATGCAGCCCCTTTCCCTGGAGGATCGGGAGCAGATTCGGCAAATGGTGCTGGATGCCAGTGAACCCATTGCGCCGTTCTGGCCCATGCGGACCATGGTCGCGCAGAATCCGATCCATGGATTGGAATACCTGCCGTTTGACGAGGCTGTCCGCAAGGGCCGGGACCTCCTGGGTGGAAACGGGTATCTCGCCAATGAGGAGTACCGCCAATTCTACCGGGACGGCCGGATCACCCGGGAAAGCTTCAACAGCGCTTTTGGCCGGGTTGGGCCGCGCCCGGATGGGCAGCTTGCCATTGAAACCGGGCGGCGGAGGGTTGCCCCCGAAGATGTCTGGCAATTGCACGTCCTTTTTGGTTTCGAGGCGTTGCCGCTGCCCCTCCTGGAATGGGAGTTGAGCGGTGGCGGGGCGACGGCGCAGTTTCGGCAGGACCTCCCCGAAGAATCCCGGAAACGCATCATTGAACACGCCGCCAAAGACGGCGCACCCTGCCGGGAAAATCCGGAAAAGGCCTATCTGCTGGATTTATGGGAGAGCGTGCTGGCCGCCCTCGAGCTATCCGATTTTAATGCGCCGCCGCAATTATCCGAAGATTCGCCATCACACACATTTGTGTCGATATCCCTGCCGCCCCAAAGGACTTTGAGCGATTGGATCGATGATTTGACCGGGGGGGATGGGGTCGAACAGATCAATAACCAACTGATCAAATGGGTGGCGGCGTTTCTCGATGAAGGATTGGCCGGCTGGGAAATGCCGGGCCGGGATGAGGGTTTCTATCAGGCCTGGCGGGGCCTGGCGCAGAATGATTTGTCGGGGCGGCTGCTCGGGATCAAGGATTTTGCCCGGAAAGTGCGCGACCTGCCCGCGGCTCCAGAGGACGTGATCCGCTCCAGCCTGCGCCAGCTCGAAATTCCCGAGGAACGGTGGAAAGAATATCTTTCAAGGCAGCTCTCATCGCTGCCGGGCTGGACCCGGTACATCCGGTGGCTTGGAGAACACCCCACCTACCATGCGCAACAGAAACACCCCATTGACACCACGCAGTACCTGGCCGTGCGTTTGTTCTATGAAGTGGAATTGACCGGCCTGAAGTGCCGGCAGGAGTGGGGCATTGAAGGCACGGTTTCCAGCCTGACTTCCTATTGGAGTATCCGCTCCGGCGAATACCTCGAGCGCATGGGCCGTGGAGGACAAACCGGGGACCCGAGGCAGAGGGTCTGCCGGGATGCCTGGCGGTTATTCCATCTGGCGCAGTTTCTTGAATTGTCTCCGCAAGAAGTGCGCGGGCTCTCGTTCGATCATGCCGGAATGTTGTTGCAGTGGCTGGACCGGTTTCCCGCCGACCGGCACGGACGGGTGTGGATTGAGGCATACGAAGATTCCTTTGGTAATGGGTTGCTGGAAAAGATTGCCGGACACCGTGGAACGGTGCCGCCGCTCGAGACACGTCCCCGTGCGCAACTGGTCTTCTGTATCGACGTGCGCTCGGAATCGTTCCGCCGTCACCTTGAAGCCCAGGGGCTTTACGAGACGTTCGGGTTTGCCGGGTTTTTTGGAATTCCAATCAACCATCAACCGTTTGACAACGAACAATGCGCCTCCCTGTGCCCGGTGCTGTTGACTCCCGGCCACGTGGTCAGGGAAATCCCCCGGCCGGAAGAGGGGGTTGCGCTGGAAGACTATTCAACCCGTACCCGCTGGAGCCAGTTGGGAGGCCATCTTTTTCACGACCTGAAACACCATCCTGTTGGGTCGATGATGGTCATCGATGCGCTGGGAGTCTTTTTCAGTCTGGGGTTGGTGGGCAAGACCCTGCTCCAGAAAACATTTCGCGCGATGACCGCTTCGATTCAAAATCGGTTGACGAGCGAGGTTTCAACCGAGATTGCCATCGTCGCGCCGTCTGATCCGCAAAATCCCGGGGTTCAGGAGGTGAGCGCGGAAGGCGTGCCTGACGGGTTGGCTCCGGGATTCTCTCTTGCGGAACGGGCGATGTTTATCGAAAACGGGTTGCGGGCCATGGGGCTCACCCAAAACTTCGGGCGCCTCGTGTGCCTTTGCGGTCACGGGAGCGAGACGGACAACAATCCCTATTATGGCGCGCTGGATTGCGGGGCCTGCGGTGGAAAACCGGGCGACGCGAACGCGCGGGTGTTCGCCCGGATGGCGAACGAACCGGAAGTGCGCCGCATCCTGCGGGAAAAGGGATTGGCGATTCCCGAGGACACCTGGTTCCTTCCGGGCAAGCACAACACGACGACGGACCGCGTCGATTTTTACGATCTGGAAGAATTGCCGGAATCCCATAAAGAGGATTTGCAGGCGTTGAACCGGGATCTGGAAAAAGCGGGAGCGAACCAGGCGCTTGAGCGGTGCCACCGCATTCCCAGCGCCCCGACTAAAATTTCCCCTGAAGAGGCGTTCGCTCATGTGGACGAGCGCAGTTGCGACTGGGCGAACACGCGTCCGGAATGGGGGTTGGCGGGCAATGCCGCGTTTCTGGTCGGCAGGCGAACGTTGACCCGGGGACTGGATTTGGGTGGCCGGGTTTTCCTGCATTCCTACGACCCCGTTGCGGATCCCCAGGGCGCGATACTCGAAAAAATCATGACCGCGCCATTGATCGTCGGCGAGTGGATCAACATGGGGTACTACTTTTCCGCGGCAGACCCCTGGAAGTTCGGCAGCGGGAGCAAGGTCCTGCACAACGTCGTTGGGGGCGTTGGCATGATGCTGGGGCGCGAAAGCGATTTGCAAATGGGATTCCCCCTGCAAACGGTCAACAACGGAGACAGTCACTACCATGAGCCGATGCGGCTTCTGGCCATCATCGAACACACTCCGGATGTGATTTCATCCATCATTCAGAAACACGCGATCCTCCAGCAGTTGTTTCACAATCAATGGCTGAAACTGGTGTCCCTGAATCCGGAAAGCTCCGAGTTTCGCCGGTACAACCCGAATGCGACGTGGGAGGCGGTTTGTGTTTCCTGATCCGGCGCCTGGGGAGTTGAAGGCAGGCGGATGGACTGTTGAGGTTCAGAGTTTTTTTAAGTGGGAAAAGCCGACTAACGCGAATACGCTGCAACCAAACCCGTACCCGTTGATCTCATGGTAATCCGATCCCGGCCGATATCGCCAAAGTTTCTGTTTTTAAAAACCATGGCACTGTTTGTGTTCTGGGTTTTGCTGTCCGCCAGTTTTGAGTGGATCCACCTTTGCCTGGGGCTTGTTTGTTCGTTCATTGTGGCCTGGATCAATTCCGGCCATTCGCCTTTTGTTCCAAAGTCCCGTTTGGCGGTCCGGGTGCTCCTTTACCTGCCATGGCTTTTTTATAAAATCGTTCAAAGCAGCCTGCATTTATCCAAGCTTATTCTGCACCCGGCGCTGCCCATCGCTCCCCAATTGATGACCGTGGAGTCGAGGCTGAACCACCATGCAGCCGTTGTCCTTTTCGGGAATTCCATCACGTTGACGCCCGGAACGATCACCGCCGAGGTGGATCGCAATACCCTGATCGTTCACGCAATGGATCAGGAACTGGGCGAGGACCTTGCAGGCGGCAAGAAGGAAATGGAAACGAAAATTGCGGATATTTTCAGGGACGTCGAGCCGGATTTATGAAAACTTTTCTTTTCTGCGTGTTGGTGTTGCTGGTCATTCTCATTGGGGTGTACCTGTACCGTGTGTTGCAGGGGCCGACGATTTTTGACCGCGTGCTGGGGCTCAACGGCATCTCCACCAAGGCGATCATTTTATTGATTGTGATGGGGCTTTATTTTGAACGGGTCGACATGTTTATCGACATTTCGACCGGGTACGCCCTGCTGAATCTGGTCGGGGCGCTTGCCGTCAACAAATACCTGGAAGAAAAAGGGGCGCCGTAGAATGACGATTCTTTCGATCGCTTTCATAGTCGCGGGATTGTTTTTCCTGGTGGTCGCCGCAATCGGAGTGATTCGATTGCCCGACGTGTTTTGCCGTTCTCACGCCGTCTCGCTGACCGACTCCCTGGGGGCTTTTTTGATGTTGCTTGGAATCGCCTTTTATGAGGGGCTGGATAAAAATACGCTGAAAATCCTGGTGGTGCTGTCCCTGCTGTATATCCTGAATCCGGTTATCGCACACGCCACGATCCGCGCGGCTCTCCGGTCTGGTCTGAAACCCTGGCGAAAGGAGACCCCATGACGTTTGCAAATGAAATTCCCTTGCTCCTGCTTTTGCTGGTCACGGCCGCGGGCGCCATACTGGTGAAGGATCTGATGAGCGCCGTTCTGCTCCTGGGGTCTTACAGTTTTACGCTGTCGCTGGTGTGGGCCTGGCTCGGAGCGGTGGACGTCGCTTTCGTTGAAGCCGTCGTCGGGGCGGGGCTGGCCACGGTCCTGTTCCTGTTGACCCTGTTCGGTACCGCTCCGAAAGACACCCGGCTTCGGCGTCCTCCGCCTTCACTGACGACATTGATCGTGTTTCCTCTCCTGGGCGTTCTTTTGCTCTATGCCGCGAACGATCTGCCCGGGTTTGGGGACCCGAACTCTCCGGCGAGCGTTCATATTTCCCCGAGCTATCTCGAACAAAGCTATCAGGACACCCACACGCCGAACGTGGTGACTTCGGTGCTGATGGATTACCGCTCGCTCGACACGATGGTTGAAACCGTGGTGATTTTCACCTCGGGCATTGCGTGTGCCCTGTTGCTCAGGAGGCAATCCAAATGATCCGCCCACACGACAGCATTATCGTGCAGACCCTGGGGCGTTTCCTCATCCCCGTGGTCCAGATTTTCGGTTTGTATGTGTTGTTCTTCGGACAGTACGGACCCGGGGGAGGCTTTGTCGGCGGGGTGATCCTGGGCACGGGGATGATCCTGTCGGTTTTGATTTTTGGTCACGACGCTTCCCGGAGCCAGATCGCAAAAGACATTTTGCATGGCGATGGCGTGGGAATGCTGATCTACGCCGGGGTGGGCGGCCTGTGCATGATCGGGGGCGGCGAGTTCCTCAATTATTCGAGTTTGAGCATTCCCGGTCTGGAAGAGGCTTCCCGGAGGTCGCTTGGAATCGTGCTCACGCAAATCGGCGTGGCGGTGGATGTCGCGGTGACCGCCGTTTCCATTGTGTTCAGCCTCTCCGCCGAAGAGATCATCGAGGAGTCCATAAATGGTTGATGCACTGTCTGCGGTCTTCCAGCGTCCCAACTTTCTGGCGTTCGTCGTCATTTTTCTGTGGGGCTTCTATATCATGGTCACGCGGTACAACCTGGTGAAAAAACTCATCGGGATGTACCTGGTGCAGACCAGCGTGATTTTTTTCCTGGTGTCTATTAGCGCGAAGAAGGGCGCGACGGTTCCGGTGCTTTTGTCCACCACGGAACCGGTGCAAGCGGCCAGCTACGCGAATCCGCTACCTCATGTCCTGACGCTTACGGCTATTGTCGTCGGCGTGGCGACCACGGGCGTGGGGCTGGCTTTGTGCGGGGCGATCTATCGCAAATATGGAAGCCTTGACGAAGAAAAAATTATTGAAAAATTATAATGAGCCACCAACTCCCCGCAATCCTGTTTCTGCTCCCGTTGTTCGCCGCGATTTCCATGCCGGTGGTGTGCCTCAAACACCGTCATTGGAGTTACCGGATTTCCGTGGCGGTTCTCACGGTCATGGTGCTGTCCTCTGTTTTTAATCTCCATAACGTCGTTAATTATGGAGAAGTGCGGTACGTGTTCAGTGGGTGGACGGTGCCCCTCGGCATTGAATGGGTGGCGGATGGTTTGGCAAGCGTTGTCCTGGTGCTGGTCAGCGCCCTGGGGCTGCTGGGCGTTGTGTTCACCGGCCCGACTTCGCCGCAGGCTCTGGGGGGCCGCATCGTTCATTATTACACGCTGATCCTGTTGCTGATGTCCTCCCTGGTCGGCATCGTTTTCGCCCGGGACCTGTTCAACCTGTTCGTGTTTCTGGAAGTGGCCGCCATCGCGAGTTACGCCCTGATCGGTGTCGCCGGCGGAAGGGCGCTGTTCGCGGCCTTTCGCTATCTCATTCTGGGAACCCTGGGCGCTTCCCTTTATCTGCTGGGCGTGAGCTACCTCTATGCGGTGACGGGCACGCTGAACATGACGGACATGGTGGAACGGCTTCCTATGCTGCTCAACTCCAAGGCGCTGGTGGGGGGACTGGTTTTCATGTTCATCGGGCTGGGGATCAAGATGGCCCTGGTCCCGTTCCACGCCTGGGTTCCCGAAGCCTACACCTACGCTCCGGATTCCATTTCCCCGATCCTGGCCTCACTGGTCACCAAAGTCGCGCTGCTGGCGTGGGTCAGAATCATCTACTGGGTCTTTGACGCGTCGATGGTTATCTATGGCATCCAGATTCTGTTGCTGGTGGGAATTCTGGGGGCGCTGGCGTCGGTCATAGGAGCCAGCCTGGCCCTGGCCCAGCGGGACATCAAAATGATGTTCGCTTATGGAGGGATTTCGCACATCGGCATCATTCTCATTGGAATAGGCCAGGACAACTCGACCGGGTTTACCGGGGGCATTTTTTATCTGTTGAACGACGCCGTCATGCAGGCGGCCCTGTTTTTCCTGGCCGGCGTGGCGTTTTGTCAGTATGGGGTCAGGACAATCGAGGACATGGGGCGTGTCGGCAAGCAGGCGCCGTGGCTCACGGGATCTTTAATCGTTGTCGGCCTGGGCATGGTGGGCCTGCCTCCGACGGGTGGGTTTTTTGGCAAATGGTACATCATTCTGGGAGCCCTGGAAGCGGGCAATTACCTTTCGGTGGCCGCGGTGCTGCTTTCGACGCTCCTGACGCTGGGTTATTTCGTCAAACTGTTTGAAAGCATTTTCCGGCAGTCGCCCGCCCAGCCGGACGCCCCGTCCGGTGAAATTCCCTTTTCCTGCAAACTGGCTCTGGGGATCACGTCGGCGGCGATCATGATTCTCGGCTTATTCAGCGCTCCCATCGTTCGACTGTTGTTGAACGAGACTCTGCCGCCGCATCTTTGAGAGGAATCATGGTTCATTTCGTCCTCATTCCATTGCTTCCTCTCCTGGCCTCTCTCATTCTGTTGTTTGGCGGGCGCCGTTGGGGTGAGAACGGTCACCGGATCGGGATTCCCGCCATCGGTCTTTCCTTTGCGTTATCCATCGCGGCTTTCGTTGAAGTGTTGAGGAATGGTCCCTTCACCATTTCCCTTTACCGCCTCTTTAAGTCCGGTTCCCTGACCATTGACCTGACGCTGTACGTCGACCAGATCACGGTCCTGCTTTTGCTGCTGGTCACGGGGGTGAGCGCGGTTGTGCATGTGTACTCCTCCCGCTACATGATCGGAGAGTCGCGCTACAACCGTTTTTTCGCCGTCATCGCCCTGTTCACTTTTTCCATGATCATGCTGGTCATGAGCGGCAACCTTTTGATGCTGCTGATCAGTTGGGAAGTCATGGGGATTTGTTCCTATCTGTTGATTTCCCACGCTTCGGAACGGCCTCCGGCCTGCCGGGCGGCCACCAAGGCTTTTCTCGTCAACGCCGTCGCGGATATCGGATTGAGCTTTGGCGTGGTTCTCACCTTTTTCACCTTTGGCACGCTCGACATCCAGACCATTCTGGCCCAGGCCGAGGGCATGCAGGATCACACCGTCAATCTCCTGGGGTGGATGGGGCTGGATTACCACGTCCATCCGGTGACGCTCATTCCCTTCTTCCTCTTCATGGGGGCGATGGGGAAATCGGCGCAAATACCGTTTCACGTGTGGTTGCCCTTTGCGATGGAAGCGCCGACGCCGGTGTCGGCGCTGATCCACGCGGCGACCATGGTGAATGCGGGGCCCTTTCTGCTGGTGCGGTTGAGCCCGTTGATCGTGCTTTCACCGTCCGCCATGACGTTCATCGCCATTGTGGGCGCGGCCACCGCGGTGTTTGCCGGAATCGTTTCCCTGACGCAATCGGACATCAAAAAGATTCTGGCCTATTCCACAATCAGCCAGATCGGTTTTATGGTCATGGCCTGTGGCTTGGGCGCGTTCGCGGTGGCGATTTTTCATCTGCTGGCGCATGGCTGCTACAAAGCGTTCTATTTTCTTTCCACCGGCAACGCGTTGCAATCGGTGGAGCGTGAACTGGGACAGGGGCACCACGAACCGCATGCCGGCAAGGGCATGGGCGGCTTGTACCGCGGGGCTTTGTTGCTGGCGTTGATCCCGCCGCTGGTGCTGTTTTCCGGAGCGTACGAATATTTGTGGGGAGTCACGGGATTGGCTTCCGCCGGGATCGGGTTCAAAGTCATCGGCCTGATCACCGTATTTGTGGCGTCCCAGTACATTTTCAAAGGCGTCGCCTCGATTTTCGCCCACGGTCCCAGGACGTTCTGGCCCGCTTCGGCGCAGCGGGGACTGAGGGCGGCAGCGGCCCGGCCACAGCTTTGGAATGATTCCATCTTGATGGGGCTTTTCCTGGTCACGCTTCTTGCGGCCGGATTTTTGACTCTGTTCTGGAGCTGGTTCGCCGGTTTTCTCGCTCCGGCCTTGACCTTCCCCGGGGTTCCCTCGGGCGAAAGCATGCTGGGGCAGGGCTTTCCTGTCTGGCTTTTGATTTCCCTGGGCGTGGCCGTGGCGGGGTGGGCCTACGCCTATTTGAAACAGGTGCGCCCCCGGCATCAGGCCTCCGGGGCGGATGAGAGAAGCAAACGGCTGTATGTCCTGTTCTGGAACAAGGGGTATTTCGATGAAATCTATGAGGCCTGTCTGATCAAGCCCACCCTCAGGTTCGCTCACTGGTTGTGGAAGGCGGTCGATGTGAACCTGATCGACCGGTTCATCCATTCCATCGCCATCTTTTCCGTAGGGCTTGCCCGGTGGTTGTGGCGGATTGTCGATTTGAGGGCGATCGATCATTTCATCCACGTTGTCGCGAGTTATTCCGTGGGATTCGCCCAGTGGCTGTGGCGGGTCGTTGACATCCGCTGGCTGGAGCGGAAAGTGGGGAAGGTGGCAGGGCAATTCAACACCGCGGGGCATTTGCTGCAGGAAGTGGAGTTCCGCTCCACCCAGCACCAGTTATTGGTCATGATCTTCTGGCTCGTGGCCATGACGGTCCTGCTGTATATCCTGGTCTGACGAGGTTTCGGTTTGCGCGCTGACTGTAAAAAATGGATCCGGTTGATGACCCTGCGTCATTGGGTCTGCACTCACTTTAAAAAGCCAGAGGTTCGCTTCTTTCGCAGGATGGAGGTTTTTTAAATGGCTCTCTTGATGGATCATCTTATCAGTTGGATGATTGCCGTTCCTTTTATCGGAATCGTGGTTCTGGCCTTTGTGGTGAAGGAAGATTCGATACGGCGGATTGCCTTGGGCGTCACTCTGGTGGAGGTTTTCCTTTCGCTGGTCCTTTGGGCAAATTTTGATATCACCCTGGCAGGCATGCAGTTCGTGGAACGCGTGGACTGGATGACCACGTTCAATATCCAGTATGCGGTGGGCGTGGACGGCGTCAGCATCCTTCTGGTGATACTCACAGCGCTTCTTTGCCCGCTCTGCGTCCTCTGTTCGTGGACCGGCATCAAAACGCGGGTACGGGCTTACCTTTCGCTGATCCTGCTCGTCGAAGGCGCCATGATCGTGGTCTTCACCGCCCTGGACCTGTTCCTGTTTTTCATGCTGTGGGAGGTCACAATGATTCCCATGTATTTCATGATCATCCTCTGGGGAGGGCCGAACCGGATTAAGGCCGGACTCAAATTCGTGTTGTACAGCCTCACCGGGAGCTTGCTGCTGCTGGTGGGGATATTGGGCATTTATCTGAACGGGGGGCACACCTACGACCTGCTGGTGTTGAGTGAACAATCCTACCCTGCCGGAACGCAGTTCTGGTTGTTCCTCGCGTTCTTCCTGGCCTTCGCCATCAAAATGCCGATGGTTCCCTTTCACACCTGGCTCCCGGACGCGCACTCCGAAGCCCCCACGGCGGGCAGCGTGATCCTGGCCGGGGTGCTGTTGAAAATGGGCGGGTATGGGTTCCTGCGTTTTTGCCTGCCGATGTTTCCCGAGGCGTCGGCGGATTTCGCCCCATTCATCCTGTGGTTGTCCGTCATCGGCATTATCTACGGCGGGTACATGGCCCTGGCCCAGTCCGACCTGAAGAAGCTGGTGGCGTATTCCTCCGTGTCCCACATGGGGTTTGTCACGCTCGGAATTTTTGTCTTCAACAGCCAGGGGATCCAGGGGGCGGTGTTGCAGATGTTCAATCACGGCATCACCACCGCGGCCTTGTTTATTGCCGTCGGGCAGTTGTACGACAGAACCCACAGCCGGGCGATTTCCGATTACGGTGGACTGCATAAATCCATGCCCCGGTTTGTCGCCTTGTTCTTTCTGTTTTCAGTCGCCGCCTTCGGGCTGCCGGGGACCTGTAATTTCATCGGAGAGTTTTTGGTCCTGGTGGGAACGTCCTACATCAATTTTGCCATGGTCCTGATCTCCATGGGTGGTATCCTTCTGGCGGCTTCCTATATGCTGTGGATGCTCCAGAGGGTGGCGCTGGGCGAGCCGTCGACGGAAGCCGCCCGAATGCTCCCGGATTTATCGAAAAGGGAATTGGCCGCGCTCATCCCATTGGCCATCCTCGTATTGGGCATTGGACTGTATCCCGGGCCCCTGATGGAGACGATGGATGCGAGCGTGATCCATCTCATCCAGCAAACCACGGAGCCGTGAGGCTCTGGGGTGTTTCAGCGTCAACTTAAGGCTCCAAAGGCCGGCCCCGGTTCGAATTGACGGCAACGGCCTCCTCCCGCCGAGGGGTTTGAGCTGCGATCGGGTCTGCCTCTCCCTCCGGAGCCGCGTCTGTCCATGCATCCCGGTTCCATTCACCGCTCCCGCCTGCCCCCCGGGGCTGTTGATCCCCGCGTCCACCGGCCCTTTTACATCAGAGAATCCGATCCGCTGAGTCCGGGAGATGGATTCCTCACGATCACAGCACGCCGTCAATCCTAAGCGACCCCCGTAACAGGGCTTTTCTCCCTGCCTGGCCGCGTTGTCACCTGCCCCCGATGGGTCCATGCCAGTTTATATGAAAAAATATACTTTTTTAGGGATAGAGGCGCTCTGACCGGTTTTGGAGACGTCTTTTGAGTGGAAAACCTGTTTATTTACCCTCGATTTCCGTATGTGAGTTTGAAAAACTGTACGGTTTTTCGGGGTGATTATTCGGGTCTTCCGGAATTCCTTACATTTCTGCTTTTCCCGGAGTATCGGTCAAAATCTGTAACATATTGATTATTTGTGGTTATTTTGCTTTTTGGGGTGGCCGTCATATTTGGTACGACCCTTGCTAACTGGTATATACCGAAAAACCTTTGTACTAAGAAGCGGCAAACTTGGATCCTGTTTTCCAAAATTCGGGTTGTTTTCCTGACGGAGGTGGCCAATGTTCTATGAAGTTCGCGTAAAAGAAGCCAATGGGTCGTTGAAGAAAGTCCTTCCCTCGAAAACCCTTTCAAGGGAGTTCTGGAAAAACTTCGATCAATCAGAAAGCAATATCAGTCTGATTTCGACAGGACAAAAAGCAGTACCCAAATGGGTGAAGAAGAACCTGGACTTGCTTTATCCGGAAACCTTTGAAATTAATTATTACTGATCCCGTCCTTGGTTGACGGGAATTTCGGAACAGGATTCAGCAGGCGCGCTTTTGCCCAATTGAAAACAGGAGCCGGTGATCTGGCTCCTGTTTCTTTTTTTGGGAAGGTTGGGTAAAGTAGGGAGCAATATTCTGTAACAATGGATTCTCCATGGCGCGACCGCAATCGGGCGTCCTTCCGGCCCCACTCCAATACAACCGCATCCAGACTCTCGAAGTTCACGACCTTCCCATGACCTCCATGACGGTGGGGCAGTTCTCCGTCATGATACCCGGTCTGGCGCACCAACTGGCGCACGCCATGCCGCAGGAAGCATTCAAAGTCACGGTGGCGTTCGGCTTCATGTTCTGGACCCTGGCCTGGCACGGAAAATCCCCGCGCATGTTCCGCCCCTTTGAAGAACTGGAAGCCGGAGAACAGGTCATTGCCGAAGGGGAAGGGGACCTGTGGGTCCACTATTCCGCGACCCGTCCGGAACTCATAACCCGGCTCATCCGCAAAGTGGACGAGAATATCGGCTCTCTGGTTCGCGTTCTTGATGATTTCGATGTCTTTCATGACAAGGGCTCTGAAAACCCCGAACCCGTCTCCCCGGAGATCTGGATTCCCGACAACGAACCCGATTTTTCCCGCGGCACCCTGTTGACTCACTTGCATGTCGACCACGACCCCGGCTACCGTTGCGGCCTCTACCGGCTGTTGGAGGAGAAGTTGCGCCTCAGAGGGCTCGGCGAGCAGGTGCTTTTGAGGTATTTCCTTCCGTTTGGAGGCGGGGCCCAGGGCAGCCTGGTTCATTTGTTCCACCGCGACTCTGCCTCGCTGGACCAGTTTCTGGAAAGTTTTCTGGAAGACGGTTCGGGGCTGGAGTGGGGGGAGGATCGTGTCCGGTCCATGAGGGCTTCCCGGTTTTTCGTCCCGTCCCTGGACGTGCTGACAGGGCTCCGTCAGGGGGGAATCCGGATGAACCGGTTTTCACAAACACAGCAATGGAAAGACTGATCCCATTTTTTACCGGAGAGGCGGCGCATGAGTCAGGAGGAGGAAACAAGTTCGATCCCGAAGTTGAAAGCGGCAGCAGAGGAAGATCCGGAAAATTCCGATACCTGGCGCGCGCTGGGCGCCGTCTGTCTGCAGGAATTGAATTACGAGGAGGCGCTGAAGGCCTTGCAGAAAGCCGTGGGGCTTGAGCCTTCGAACCCTGAAACCCACTTTGCCCTGGCCAAGGCGTTTGACGGACTGAAGCGGTACGAGGAGATGATCGACGCGTTCCAGGAAGCCGCCTACCTGGGCCCGGACTGGCCCGAGGCCCATTACAACCTGGGACTGGCTTTTATGGTCGTGGGCCAGTATGAGGACGCCAAGGCGCCGCTCCGGAAAGCGGTGGAAGTCGCTCCCGAATTCGCCGAAGCCTATAAGGTCCTCGGCGTCATCCATGCCCTGTTGGGGGAGGCCGACGCGGGCCGCGAATATTCTGAAAAAGCGGCGCAGTTGAACCCGGACTACAGGAAAGCGTGATTTTTACCGGTTTAACGTCAACCCTGCCGGGCATCCCGCCCGCAGGAAAGCAGAAACCCTTTTGTTTTTAAGGGGTTTTTGCCATGTGTTTGGCGATGTCCAGGCTCATTCCCAAGGTTGACAGTATCTCAATTTTTAGTTAAAAAGGTTTGATTCAAAAGCGATAATTTAAAATCGTCCGCCCTTCATGCGTGCCGGGGCAGGCGTGTTTCAGGTCTGTGGGAATGCCGTTTCAAAACCGTTCCCCCATCCCGACCAGATTTACAGACGCGGTTTCAAGAATTACTAACCGGAAGACGGCCGTCCTGGAAAAGGGGGCCGCAGTGTGCCATGGCCAACCAACCCAAAGGTGTTGCTCAAACCCTGACCGATGTCCTCACCAACCTTCAATCCTCATTGAAGGAACGGACACGTGAGTTGGACGCCGCCAAAAAGAAACTGAAAGAGGAAATGGCGGCCCGGCAGGCGCTGGAAGAGCAGATCAAAACCGGTCAGATCGATGTCGGCGGCGAATTTGTCCCCAAAGCGGAATACGATGCGGCGGTCCAGAGCCAGAAGGAAACGCAATCCTCTCTGGAAAACGCCCAGGCACGGATAGAATCCCTTGCCAAATCCGGTGGTGGAGGCGGTGGCGTTTCCAGCGCGGAATTGGACAATGAAATCCACAAGCGCCGCAAGGCGGAAGACCTGCTTTCGGAAAGAACCGAAAACGTCTACAACCTCACCCGTGACCTGCAGAAGGAAATCGACCTCCGGCGAAAACTCGAAGACCGGCTGAAAATCCTTGCCCTCAAGTCCAAAACAGGAGCTTCGGATTCCGAACTCAAGGACGAAATCGAAAAACTGGAGCAGGCCCAGACGTCCCTGAAGGAAAGCACCGAGGAAATTTACCGGGCGACGCAGGACCTGCAGCATGAAACCGACATGCGCCGGCATCTGGAAGAGCAGTTGCGGGATGCCCGGGAGCAGCTCGAACTGGCGCAGTTGAGCGGGGCCGTCGAAGGGACCGCGAACACCGAAATCCTGAAAGAACTCGAGGAACTGAAGAGCCAGCAGGAAGACGTCCAGCTTGAGCGGGACAAGATGGAGCTTCGGCTCAAGGAGTTGGAACAGAAACACGGCGGGGAAGTCGAAAAGGTCCGGGAGAAGTACGAAGCGGAGCTCAAGGACGTCCGGTTTAAACTCGAAGCTTCCCAGAAGCAGGCGGCGGAAGGCGCCGGAATCAGCGAAGCGATTCAGAAGGAAGTCGAGGCGCTGAGGAAGTCGGAAGCCGAACTGAGGGGAAAACTGCAAGCCGCGGAAAGTGACTACCAGACCCGGCTCGAAGCCATCGAAAGCAGCAGCAAGGTCCAGAAAGAGGAACTGGAGCAGGCGTTCTCCGAAAAGGAAAAAAATCTCGAGAGCCGGGCCCAGGACCTGGAAAAGGAATGCCAGAACCTGACGGACAAGGTGGCCATCACCGATAAGGAACTGCTCGAGTCGGAGGAAAAAGTAAGGGAGATCCAGGGCAAGCTCGACGAGGCCAAAATGGAGTCCGCCAAGGAAGCCGGCGCCGTTGAAGTGTTGAGAAGCGAACTGGAGGAGTTGCAGAAAGCTCAGCAGGAATGGGAGGAAGAAAAGGCCCAGTTGGTCAACGAAGCCCGGGAGGAAGGCGAGAAGGTTCTTGTCCTGGCGAACCAGGTCGAACTTGAGTCCAGCGAAAAACAGCGCCTGAAATCAGAAGTTGAAGAGGCGACGGCCAATACGGAAAAGGCCTTGAAGGAATCCGCCAAGTTCGCCGGAGAGGTGGAAGCTCTGCAGGCGGAACTCAACGCCTGGAAACAGAAAGAAGAGGACTTCCAGAAGCAGAAAGAAAGCTACGAAAAGGAAATCACCGAGTTGAACGGCAAGCTCGATGAGGCCTGGAAGGAATCCGCGAAGGGGTCGGGAGCGGCGGAAAGCCTGGAAAAGGAAATCGAAAAACTGCATCAGGACCGCGAGGCGTTCAAGACCGAAAAGGCCACCATGGAAGCCGAGATCAAAAGCGTGCGGCAGGAACTGGCCCAGGCGCTCAAAGGGTCGGACGCGGCGGAATCCACCAAAAAGGCGCTTGAAGAAACCGGGGCTTCTCTCGATAAAGTCAAGGCAGAGCGGGATGAACTCAAAACCCAGCTCAAGGAAGCCCAGGCACGGCTGGAGGAAGCGATCAAGGAATCGCTTTCGGACACGGTTTCGGATACGGAGTTCCAGCAGGAAATCGACCGGTTGCAGACATCTGAGGAGGCCCTGAAGGAAGCCAACGCCCAGCTTGAGGAAAAACTGGCGGCCCTGACCGCCGACCTGGAGGCGGCTCAAAAATCCCTGAAGGAAGCGCAGAGCGCCGCGGCAAAACAGACCGCCCCGCCGCCTTCGGACCCGCCGAAAGCAGCGCCGGCACCCGCTCCCACGCCCGTGGCGTCATCAGCGGCAAAGCCCTCCACGCCCAGCGATCCGGTTGAAGCCGAAATCGCCAAGCTCAAGCAAATTCTCAGCAAGAACCCCCGGGAAGGCCGCGCCCTCTACCAACTGGGCATGGTCTACATCAAGACGCAGCGTTTCCAGGAAGCCATCGACCCCATGAAAATGGCCGCCAAGGTCATGCCCCGGGAGGCGGAAATCCATTTCCAACTAGGGGATATTTATTACAAATTGCAGAATTACCAGGAAGCGCTCGGCCCGTTCAATCAGGCCGTGCGGATCAATCCGAAACTCGCCAAGGCGCATTACAACCTGTGCATGATCAATGAACTGGTTGGCAACGAAGACGCCGCGCAGAAACACTACCAGATGGCGATCAAGCTCAACCCCAATATCGAAAGTGAAATGGGCGGATAGGGGCACCCCTTGCCCCAGGAAGAGGTCACGCCTCTTCGCGCGACTTTAGGTTGCACCGGACTGCGATTATCATTAACCTTGAAAATGTCCCGCCTGATTGGGCGTCAAGGGATGCCGGACCGGCCGCAGCTTCCACCACAGAAAAACGGTTCCGGATTCATTCAAGCCAGCCTGATTTATTTATTGCCCCGCCCCGGTGGGAACCGGGCCGGAATGCCGCCGGTATTGAGGAGCCATGGGAGTTTTCACCAAACGCGATATTCCCAAAGGAAAGTACATCATCCGCCAGGGAACCCACGGGACCAGCGCCTTCATCATTGAGCGCGGGTCCGTCGAGGTGTTTCAACTGGACGCGGACGGCAACAAAAAGGAACTGGCCATTTTAAAAGAGCAGGATGTCTTCGGCGAAATGGCTCTCATTTCCGACTGCGTCCGCACCGCCAATGTCCGCGCATTGGAAGATTGCACCCTGTCCATCCTCACCCAGGAAGTGTACCGTAAGCTCCCGCCGGACAACCCGGGCATCCGTCGTATCCGGTCGATCATGGCCACCCGCCTCATGGAAATGAAAAGCCGGAAAAAACCGGCAGAGGAAGAAGAATAAGGCCGGCTCCTTTTCCTCAGTTGTGGATCATCTTCAGCGCCTTGATGTAGGCGAAGACTTCCTGCCCCGGTTGCAGCTTCAGGTTGGCCAACGATTTTTTGGTGATCGTCGCCAGTAGCGGCTGGCCGACATCGATCAGGACGTTCACCGAATAACCGCCTTCCCCGGCCGGTTCGATTGCGGTGATCTTTCCCGCCAGAATGTTCAGCACGCTGGTTTGCATTTCCCGCGGCCCGGTGACGAGGCTCACGTCCTGAGCCAGCACATGCAGCCGCAACCGGCTGCCCGCCGCCAGGTCCTGATGCGGCACGTGCAGCGGCTGGCCGTTGCAGGAAAGCAGGGAGAGGCCGTATTCCCGTTCGTGTCCGGTCACCCGGGTTTCCAGAAGCGATCCGGCGAGCGAAGCGGGAAGGGCTTTGTCCGGTTGGATCCGGGTCAGCACTTCCGCCGCCGGCCCGACCGCCCGCACCTGACCTTTTTCCATCAGCACCAGCGTGTCCACCAGTTGCAAAACCTCGTCCATGGAATGGCTGACGTACAGGATCGGGCAGTCCAGTTCCGCGCGCATGCGCGAAAGGTAGGGCAGGATCTCCTGCTTGCGCTGCGCGTCGAGATTGGCCAGCGGTTCGTCCATCAGCAGCAGGCGCGGGCTCGTCAACAGGGCCCGGCCAATCGCCACCCGCTGTTTCTCGCCGGCGGAAAGCGACAGCGGCCGGCGGTTCAACAGGGTGCCCAGGCCGAGAAGGCCGGTCACCGTGTCGGGCTGGATTTTCCGCTCCGTACCGGGAATCCTCCGGTAGCCGTAGAGCAGGTTGTCGTGCACGGTTTTGTGCGGAAACAGGCGGGCGTCCTGGAAGACGAACCCGATCGACCTTTTGTGCGTTGGCAGGCAGCGGGACCCGTCCTGCCAGGTTTCACCGCCGACACGGACGTGCCCCTCCGGCGGGGTTTCGAGGCCGGCGATGCAGCGCAGGAACGTCGTTTTGCCGCAGCCGGAAGGGCCGAACAACACCGTCACCCCGTCCAGCGCCAGCGAAAGGTCGACGTTCAGCCGGAACCCGGGATAGCGCACGTCGAGCCGTGCTTCCAGCCGGTTCATCAGACACGCACCGGAAGCCGCCGGTTGAGGCCGTACACCACCAGCAGCACCAGAAACGAGAAGCCCAGCAGCACCGCCGACAGCGTGTGCGCCTGTGCGTATTCGAGGGTTTCCACGTGGTCGTAAATGGCGATGGACAGCATGCGGGTTTCGCCCGGAATGTTGCCGCCGACCATCAGCACCACGCCGAATTCGCCCAGGGTGTGCGCGAAGCCCAGCACCACCGCCGTGAGGTATCCGCGCAGCGCCAGCGGAGACGCCACGGAGAAAAACGCATCCCGGGGCGAAGCCCGGAGCGTCCACGCCGCCTCCAGAGGCGAACGGCCCACCGACTCGAACGCTCCTTGCAGCGGTTGCACCACGAACGGGAGCGAATACAGCGCCGAGGCGATCACAAGACCGGTGAAGGAGAAGGCCAGCGGGTGTCCGGCGATTTTCTGAAACCAGCCGCCGAGCGCCCCGTTCGATCCCATGAGGATCAACAGGTAAAACCCGAGGACCGTTGGCGGCAGCACCAGCGGCAGGGCGACCACCGCTTCGACAGCGACGCGCCAGCGCGAGCGCGCGTGCGCCAGCCACCAGGCCAGCGGCGTTCCCACAATCAGGAGCAGGAGCACCGTCGCCCCGGCCAGTTTCAGGGTGAGGAGGAGCGGTTGCCAGTCGAATGAAACCGTTTCCATGGGTCGGGTTCCGGCGGAAGAAGTGAATGTGCGGTCTCTGGATATATATAGTAGGATATAACGCAATGTCAAGGTAAAAGTCGTTGAAATGCAAGGCCTGCCGCATTAACATAGAGCGCATGGCTAAAGACTTTGAACCTCTGAAATCACGGTTGCTGATCATTGCCGACCGGTTGGATCCGGACGAACAGGCTTATTTCCGCCCGCTGATCGAAAACTTCAACGGTTCCATTTCCGAATTCCAGCGTATCATGCGCGACCTGGGCAAGTTCGGGGAGAAGATCGGCGATGGCAGCAAGTTTTCGATCTATCGCGAAGTGCAGAATCTTTACGATCAATGCAACCGGGGAACCTGACAGGCAACCGGGCGGCGCGGCTGGTCGTCAGCGGCAAAGTGCAGGGCGTGTGGTTTCGCGCTTCGACGGAGAAGGAAGCGGCGCGGCTGGGCATTTGCGGCTGGGTGCGCAATTGCAACGACGGCTCCGTCGAGATTTTCGCCGAAGGCACCGAACTGGATGTCTTCATCCAGTGGTGTCACGAGGGCCCGCCCCTGGCGCGCGTCGACTCGGTCGATGTTGAATGGACCGAGCCGCGGGGTTTTGCGTCGTTTGAAATCAGGTGATCCGTGATCCAGATCCGCAACCTCGTCAAAACCTACGGCAAGTTCACCGCGGTCAAGGGGATCGATCTGGACATTCCAGCGGGGGAGTTTTTCGGCTGCCTCGGGCCCAACGGCGCGGGCAAGACGACGACGATCAAGATGATGGTGGGCATCCTCAAGCCCACCCAGGGGAGCGTCAAAATCGGCGGGCACGACATCGCCGCCGAGCCGGAAAAAGCGAAGGCGGCCATCGGCTACATCCCCGACCGTCCTTTTATCTACGACAAGCTCACCGGTCTGGAATACCTTCAATTCATCGCCGAACTGTATGAGATGGACCCCGCCGTTTCCGGTCCGAGGGCGGAACGCTATCTCGAGTTTTTCGACCTGCAGGAACACGGCGGAGAATTGATCGAGGGCTATTCCCATGGCATGAAGCAGAAGCTGGTGATCTCCGGCGCGTTGTTGCACGAGCCGAAGGTGATCGTGGTCGACGAACCGATGGTGGGACTCGATCCGAAGGGCGCGCGTCAGGTGAAGGACCTGTTCACCGATATCTGCCGGAAAGGGGCGACTGTGTTCATGTCAACGCACTCACTGGGCATCGCCGAGGCGATGTGCGACCGCATCGGCATCATCCAGCACGGCCGGGTCATCGCCCTCGGAACGATGGAAGACCTGCGCCGCCAGGCGAAGAAGGAACACGAACGGCTGGAAGACCTGTTCCTGGAACTGACCGGCGACAGCGACCTCGAAAACCTCATCCACAAAATCAGCACGCCCTAGACCGCCCTGTGTTTCGACGGTTTCCAGGGAAACCCCGGCGCTATCCGAAACCCCTTGGAGGCGGGATATCCTGCCGTCGTTATTCAGCTGCCGTGAGGTCCGGGGAACCCACGGTTCATGCGGCAATTGGAGTGCCTCTCCTTCAATGTGGTAATCTGGATGCAAGTGGACCCGGGCCCG
>JAGQJZ010000009.1:0-30287 GCA_020430445.1 Nitrospina sp. | reverse complement strand
TGTTTTATTTTTCACTCATGGGTCTGTAATGATTTCCGCCAAAGGGCGACCAACATGCAGGAAAAACCGGGAAACCCGGACCCTGCCGGTTTCCCTGGAACAACAGAAGGAAACGAGCCATGAAAAAATATATGCAGCCGTTGGCGTTGTTGATCGGGGTTCTGGCGGTGGCCCTGTTCAGCTTCAATGCCTATTGCGTGAAAGAAAGCCGGGCACAGGCGGCATCCGCCGCGTCCGTCCCGAACGAACAACAGGCGACATTCGCCGGCGGGTGTTTCTGGTGCATGGAGCCGCCGTTTGAGAAACTGCCCGGAGTCCGGCAGGTGATTTCGGGTTATACCGGCGGCCACAAGAAGAACCCGACGTATGGCGAGGTGTCTTACGGTTCCACCGGCCACGTCGAAGCGGTGCAGGTCACCTTCGATCCTGCAGTGATTTCATACAACGACCTGCTGGAAGTGTTCTGGCGCAA
The DNA here is from genome assembly GCA_020430445.1 of Nitrospina sp. Lineage (GTDB taxonomy): Bacteria > Nitrospinota > Nitrospinia > Nitrospinales > Nitrospinaceae > Nitronauta. Next base: position 29,815 of record JAGQJZ010000009.1, on the reverse strand, counting down.
CATCGACCCGACGGATGCCGGAGGGCAGTTTGTCGACCGGGGAGACCAGTACGCCACGGGCATTTTCTATCACGATAAAATGCAGAAGCAACTGGCCCTCGCCTCGAAAGAACGTCTGGCGAAAAGCGGCCGGTTTGACCGGGACATCGTCACGCCCATCCTCCCGGCGCAGGTGTTTTACCGCGCCGAGGAGTACCATCAGGATTTTTACAAGAAAGACCCGAAACATTATCACCGTTACCGGTCCGGCTCCGGGCGCGACCAGTTCATTGAGAAGCACTGGGGCGAGGAGCGGATTTACAAAATCAGAAAGGTCTCGAACATGAGCCAGCCCTATAGCAAACCTTCGGAAAGCGAACTGAAAAGCCGGCTGACACCGCTTCAGTTCAAGGTGACCCAGCACGAGGGAACGGAACCGCCGTTCGACAACGCGTTCTGGGACAACAAGAAACCCGGTATTTATGTCGACATCGTCTCCGGCGAACCGCTGTTCAGTTCAACGGACAAGTTCGATTCCGGCACCGGCTGGCCGTCGTTCACCCGGCCGATCGATCCGGAAAATATCGTCGAGAAAAAAGATTCATCCTTCTTCATGGTGCGTACGGAGGTGCGGTCCCGGCACGGCGATTCCCATCTCGGTCACGTGTTCAACGATGGACCGAAACCGACCGGTCTGCGCTACTGCATCAATTCCGCCTCGCTCCGGTTTATCCCGGTGGACCAAATGGAAGCGGAAGGGTACGGCGAGTATCTGGGCCTGTTCAAGGGAGCGGGCAAGTCCAGCTAGCGTTTTTGTTTCGGTGAAACAATCGGTGGGACCCGGAGCGGGGTGCTCCGGGTCTTTTTTTATGGGGCTTTTTTCAGGTCGATGGTGAGGTGCAGCGTTTCCCCGGCGCGCAACACATGCATTGTGGTCGAATCGCCCGGCACTTTCCCCTGCAGGACGCCACGCAAATCGTCGATGTTGTCGAGGGCCTGTCCGTCGATTTCAATCAACCGGTCTTCGGACAGGATGCCCATGCGCTGCGCGTTGGAGTCCGGCAGCACCGAGGTGACCAGCAGGCCGTCCTCCTCGTTTTCCTTGAGCATGACCCCGAGCCGGATGCTGTCGTCTTCTTCAACGGCGTAGGGCACCTTCCAGGCAAAGTCGGCGCTGTACAGGGGGATGCTGACCGGGTCGAGGTTCATCTCCCGGTCCTTCAACTCGTCCGGCATGTCCGTGACGGTCGGCAGGACGATGGAGTACGCGTGCGGCGTTCTGCGGAAGGCGCGCTTGGGGATGCCGTAGCCGTACTGCACATGGAACCCCCCGGCGAGGACGACCAGTTTCCATCCGGAGTATTTCGGGTTTTGTAGAAATTCGGACACGGTTTGCGCCATCGACTCTTCCCAGAGCAGCAGCATCTGGTAAGGGCGGAGGACTTCCGGCGCGTGGTCCTTGTTGGCGCCGAACAGGGACATCGAATAGGCGCGGTGGTAGGGGTCGTCGAAATCTATTTCAGGAAGCTCCGGCGCTTCCGGTCCGTTGTCGCGCAGGTTCTGCTCCGTTTCCGTGGTGGACTTGAGGCCGATCAGCGGGATTTTTTGGGATTGGATGAAATCCGTGATCGGCAGGTAAAGCCGGTAACCCGCCCCCCAGTTTCTGCGAAACAGTTCACGGAAATCCTCGGCCGACAGGTCGCCCCGGTGCCAGTCGTCGAGCCACGGCTGGGCGGAGCGGCGGAACATTTCCATGCCGACGGCGACTTTCCCGGGAAAGCGGGCGTGCAGGTCCCGCAGGATGTCGAGCTGAACCCGGTGCGCCTCCAGGTTGTCGTGCGTTTCTCCGATGTAGATCACGCGGGAGCCGGCGACGGTATCGATCATCTGCTTTTGCGTGACCACGATTCCGGTGGGCAGGTGCAGGATCTGGTTGTCTTCCAGCTCGGCCACGCTCCGGTAAGGGGAGCCGTTGTGGGGCACGGAAAACTGTTCTCCCCAGGCCAGAGCAGGCAGGAGAACGATAAAAAACAGAAGGTTGAGGATGGTGCGCCTTTTCATGAGACGGTTCCCACAGTGCGTATTGACAATGGTAATGGGATGAAAGATAATACCTCTTTCATTTTTTGACCCCCAGCGCGTCCAGCGGGACGCCTGACGGGCGGCGTTGCGGTGAAGCGCGGTATTGTCTTTAGCTTCCCACATCTCCGCTTCTTATTCCATAATAAAGGAGGTTGTTGCTTTTTGTTGGAAGTCACCGTTCATCAAAACCAGGTCGATAAGGCGTTGAAGGCGCTGAAACGCCAGATGACCAAAGAAGGTCTGCTCAAGGAATTGAAGCGCCGCCGGTTTTACGAGAAACCTTCCGTTAAGAAAAAACGGAAGCAGAAGGAAGCCAAGAAGAAAAGAAAATCCGCGATGCGGCGCAGTGTCGGCTGAACCGGCTAAGCGACCCGGGATTGACGAACGGCTGGACCTTGGGTCCAGCCGTTTTTTTATTGGCCCCTATTTTTCACCGCTTCATAAAACACAATCGACGCGGCGGCGGAAGCGTTGAGGGATTCCACCTGCCCCTGCATGGGAATCCGCACCAGGGTGTCGCAGGATTTTCTTAACAGGGAGCGGATGCCCTTTTCCTCGCCGCCCAGGACCAGCGCCAGCGGAAAATTGTAATCCAGTTCCCCGCAATCGGCTTCTCCGTCCATATCCAGCCCCACCACCCAGTACCCGTTTTCCTTCAGTTCCTCCACCGCGCGCACCAGGTTGGTGACCTGGGCGATCGGCAGCGTTTCCAGTGCGCCGGAGGCGCATTTGGCGACCGTGGCGTTCAGGGGCGCGGACCTGCGGTTGGGAACGACCGCGCCCTGCAGCCCCAGCACTTCCGCCGAACGCAGGACGGCCCCCAGGTTGTGCGGGTCCTGGATTTCATCAAGCAGGACGAGGATAGGGCTCGGATGGCCACCCGCCAGTTGCAGCAAGCCGTCGAGGTCCTGCGCGGGCCGGCGGTCGAAATAGCCGACCACGCTCTGGTTGTTTTCCGATTTGAAACGCTTTCGGAAGATTCCGGACGACAACGTTTCGACCGGAACCCCTTTTTTTCGCGCGAGATCGAGAATGGAGTGGAGGCGGGGGTTGCGGCCCCCCGATTCGATGACGATTTTCCTGCAGGAGCGGCCGCCGGCTTCCAGCGCCCGGCGGACCGGGTGCAGGCCGGAGATCATTTCAGTGTCCTTGGAGTCCATGGCAGCGAGACGGTGGAAAACCCGGTGTCAAGCCGTGTACCGGCGGGCCGGGGGTGTTTGAGAAACGGGTCAGACAATTGAATAAAACCGGACATCATTTTATACTGATGATAACCTGTACGACCCCCGTACCGAAAGTTCCCGGGGACACCATTCACCTTTCCGGTTCAGGATCGGGTCTTCCACAAACCTATCAGAAATTGATCCGTTAGTTGACAAAAACTTTCGGAAAATCCATCGGGTTCCGTGCCCCTAATCACCCGTAAACGTTTTAATAGCCTGTTGCTCAGTGTGATGTTTGTGCTGGCGGCAATCTCCGTCCTGGTGTACTGGCAGTTCCGCGACCTGGAAAATATCCGGTTGCTGGTCCGGGACCAGTTGGAGACGCTCACCGACCGCAAGGTGGAGATCGGAGCCATTGAGTTCGACCTCTCGGTGGGGGTCGGCCTGCGCCTGCACCGCCTGGTGCTGACCGATCCGGAAAATCCCCAGGAGCACTTTCGGGCCGAGGAAGCCGGGGTGACCATGGGGCTGTGGTCGTTGATCCGGCAGGATGCGCAGATCCAGGCCGTCAGTTTTCGCGGCGCGAAGTTGATCGTCACGCGGAAAGGCCGCCGCGAATGGGGCATCGAAGGACTGGGCACGCTGCACACCGACCAGATGGACCCCGGAGGGCGGCTTTCGGAAAACTGGAAGCGCGTCAAACGCCTCGACCTGCTGGACACCACGATTGTCCTGTTCGATCCCTGGATCACCGAAAAGGTTCCCGTTCGCCTGGTGGCGGAGAATGTGAACGCTTCCCTTTCCAAAACCATTCTCCAGACCGCCCTCCTGTTTTCGCTGGAGGGGCGTCTCAAGGGACCCGGCAGTCAGCACGCCCCGTTTCGCATGAACGGACGTTGGCATGAGACCGAAGACACCGTGGGGTCTCCCCGCTTGAAAGGCAAGTTCCAGTTGGTGGAGGGGCACCTGCCCCTGTTTTCCAATTATCTGGATCAGGTGTTTTCCTTCCAGCCGGTGGAACAGTCGATTTCGACTGAGACGGACTTCACCTGGGATCCCGCCCGCGAGGTGGAATGCCAGGGGAAAATCCTGTTGGCACGCGCTCACGCGCCGATCGGGGAGGGCCGTTTTGAACTTCCGCAACATTCCGACGGGCAGATCGACTTTGACGTCCGTGTGCAACCGGACTCGGTAAAGTTCAGGCAACTCGATTACCGGTCCGGAGATTTCCGGTTCGACTTCAAGGGGAGTTATTCCGGGTTTGCCGGAGACAACCCGCAGGTCCAGGTGGAGGTGTCGAGCAGTCCGTTCCGGGTGGACCGCACGCGCGATCTGCTCCCCTTCAAATTGTTTTTTGCGAAAACGCACGAAGCCTTTCATGAACGGTTCCGTCAGGGCATGCTTGAAATCCGTTCGTTCCAGTTTTCCGGATCCCTGGATCAACTCAACCACCTTGCCGAACGGGAAAATCTCAAGCGCGTTCGTGCGGAATTGTTGCTGCACAAAGTAGACTTCGGTCCTCGTTTTCCCAAAATGGAGGCGGTCAGCGGCGGGCTCATCCTCACGCCGGAGAACAACGGTATCAACATCAGCGAGGCCCGGTACGAGGATTTTTCTATTTCCGGCCTGTCGGGAAACGTTTCGAACGTGATGACGGACCCCGTCGTGGCCTGGACGGTGGACGGGCAGTTCAAGCTGGGTGAGTTGAAAGGCATGCTGCGGCGCATCATGGACACCCGCTCTTTCGAGGAACAGTTGGAGTTTTTCCGCGACCTTAAAGGAGAAGGGTCGGTGCACCTGCATTTGAGGGGGCCTCTCAAGGAGCCGGAGAAACTGGAGATCGAAGGGGCGATGGAACTGGAGAACGCCTCGTTCCAGCAGGCCCAGCTCAACAAGCCTTTTGAAAATATTCAGGGGCGCATCCGTTTCACCAATCATCCGGACAACCCGATGCTCAAAACCGGCGACGGGCCGCCGCCCTGGGAAGTGAAGCTGGAAGGCTTTTCCGGAACCCTGGGGCCGCATCAAATCACTGAACTGGCCGGAGAGACGACCCTGGAAAAGGGCAGTCCCGTGCGCCGGGTGTACGGCAAGGTCAAACTGGGACTGCTTGAGGCGGCGGAGTTGGTTTCGAGTTCCCTGTTGGGCAAACTGGAAAACTTTTTACGCGATGTGACGTTTTCCGGCGGAGAAGTCCTGCTCGATTTCCGTGGCGAGGGACCGACCTTTTCGCTCGATCCGTCCGGACCGATCGGGCTGGTGGAGTTGAAGAAGGTGACCCTGCAGCACAAGGCGGGCTACCGGCCGCTGATCGATGTCTCGGGCATCCTGTTTTTTGATGAAAACAAAATCCGCGTTGAAACCCGCGAAGCCTGGTACGGAGACTCGCCAGTCGAGATCAAGGGACAGTACCTGTTCATGGACTCGAAAAATCCGGAGCTTGTTCTGCGCGCCAGTTCGTCCGAGTTCGAGCCGGAGGATTTTACCGACATCCCGTTTCTGGAAACGCTGGAATACGACGGGCATGCCAAAATGGAATTCATCTGGCAGAGCAACGACCAGTACCGGAAGTTTGAAAACCATGTCGACCTCACCGGCGTGGATTACCACTACGGCGACTGGCTCATCAAGCCCAAAGGGGTGCCCAACCGCATCGCCGCCGCTGGCCGTGTCTTGCCCAAGGGCGGTATCGACCTGAACGAACTGGTATTCGAACTGGCGGGCAACCGGGTGACCGGTCACGCGCGGGTGGAGCAACCGTCCAATCCCCAGTTCTCGGCGCATCTGGAGGCGGAAAACTTTAAAACCCTTCCCATGGCGCCTTACGTTCCGGCGTTACTTTCGAACCGTGGCGGTGCCGTCAACCTGAGCCTGGACGGTCAGGGCAATGTCCGCCGCCTCGAGGACGCGGTGTACCGGGGACAGGCCAGCCTGAACCAGTTGGAATTCCAACCCGACGGTTTCATCAAATCTTTTCTGCTCGACGGTGATTTAAAATGGACCGGTCCGGATTTCAGCATCACCAACGGGCGGCTCGAACTGGAGAAATCGCGTACACGGTTCGAAGGCCGGTTTTTTGCCGGTCCCGCGCCGAGGATCGAATTGAAACTCCGTGGCGATGCGATTTACCTCAAGGATTTTTTCCCGGAACCCGGTTCAAAGGAAGATCTGGAATTGCCGGGGTGGTGGCGCACGTCCAAACTGCTCAATCGCGGTTCGGGGTCGCTGGACATTGAACTGGACCGCTTCAAGTACAAGCACTGGAACCTGCGCGAGTTGAAAGGGCAGGTGGAGTTCAGGAACCAGACGTTCGACTTCAAGAACTTCGCCGTGGGCACCGAAGCCCGCGACCGCATCGAAGCACAGGGGAGCCTCTCCCTCCGCGATCCGAAACGCATCGAGTTCGACGGCCTCGTGCTGGCCAATCATATCCGGGCGGAAGGGCTGCTTGGCATCTTCGGGCCTGTTTTCGATGGAAGCCTGAACGGGCACCTCAACTGGTTCAAGGCCAAACTCAACAGCCGTGGCAGCAACCTCAATGAAGCTTTCAGCAATCTGAACGGGGACCTTGCGTTCGACCTAGCCAAGGGGCAGCTCCAGACCTACCGCCTGCGCCACGGCGTGAACCGGTTGTTCGAGTTCACGGGAGACATCGACCCCGAAAAACTGAAAATGCCGCTCACCCCCTTCGTCGATATCTTCGGTGAGTTTGTGGTCAAGAACGGGATCGCCCGCACGGAGAACTTCCAGTTCGAGGAGCCCGACCAGCGCATGTCGCTCGTCGGCGATTTCAATATGGGGACTTTCGAGATGGACACCGTCGTCGGCGTTTCCCCTCTGCGGGAACTCGACCGGTTTCTGACTAAAATTCCCGTGGTGGGCAAGATCATCACCGCCGGGGACGAGGAAAGCCTGTTCAAAAACTATTACACCGTCAAGGGCAGCTTCAGCCGGCCGGAAGTCAACACCATTCCCTTCACTTCCCTGGGGAAAAAGGTCGTGGGTATTTTTCAGGGAATCCTGCAGTCTCCCGGCGATTTGATACCGGACAACATCCCGGCACCCGAATAACGGGGCTTGTTGCTTGAAGGCGAAAGTGCGAAGGGACCAGGCGGGGAGACTGCCGCCAAAAAAAGGTTCAGGTCAACGCGGCTGGATGTGGGTGATCTGAATGGATTCGGGTGTCTGGCCACGATGCCGGGCCACGGCGGCATGAATGGCGGCGACCGTCTCTCCCTCATCCGGACCCGCCGCAGCTTGGGGCTTGGCCGGAGGGGCGGGCGGGGCTTCGTAGGGGATGAGTTTTACCAGGATCTGGATCAACCCGATCAAAATGGTGAGGACCAGAAAAATGACCCCCATCGCGATAAAGGATACCTTGATTGCGCTTCCTACCATGGCCGTTTATTCCACCAACGTGTAAATCATGGCTGCGTGCTCCGCTCCGGCGGTGTCGCCGAACAGGGACAGGAACACTCCCGCAGCGACCGCGCTGCCGATCACGCCGGCGACGTTCGGTCCCATCGCGTGCATGAGCAGGTAGTTGCCTTTCAACTCCTCCGCCCCGACCTTCTGCGAGACGCGTGCGGCCATGGGAACGGCCGAGACACCCGCCGATCCGATCAGCGGATTGATCTTGCCGCCGGTGATGTAGTACATCAACTTGCCAAACAACACGCCCCCCGCCGTGGCGAAACAGAACGCCAACAGGCCGAGGATGATGATCTTGATGGTGTCCAGGGTCAGGAAGGTCTCAGCAGTCATGGAGGCTCCCACTGAGGTGCCCAGCATGATCGTGACCGTGTTGATCAGGTGCGTCTGCGAGGTTTCGCTCAGGCGCTGGGTGACGCCGCTTTCGCGGAACAGGTTGCCGAGCATCAGCATCCCCAAAAGAGGCGCGACCGGGGGCAGCATCAACACGCAGATAATCGTGACCACAATTGGGAACAGGATTTTGACCGATTGCGAGATCGGCTTGAGCTGCTGCATCTGGACCTGGCGTTCCTTCTTCGTGGTGAGCAACCGCATGATGGGCGGCTGGATCAGCGGCACCAGCGACATGTACGAATACGCCGCCACGGCGATGGGCCCCAACAGGTGCGGGGCCAGCTTGGTGGCCAGGAAAATCGACGTCGGTCCGTCCGCTCCGCCGATGATGCCGATAGCGCTGGCCTCCTGCATGTTGAAACCGAGCGCCACCGCTCCGATGAGGGTCGTGTAGACGCCGACCTGCGCCGCGGCTCCGAGAAGGAAAGTGTAGGGATTGGCCAGCAAGGGGCCGAAATCGGTGAGCGCTCCCACCCCCATGAAGATCAGGGGAGGAATGATTTCATGCTTGACCCCGCCGTAGAAGAACGCCAGCAGCCCTCCCTCTGTTTCAGCGGTCATTCCGCTCAAGGGCAGGTTGGCCAGCAGACACCCCATGCCGATGGGGAGCAGCAGCAGGGGTTCGAATTTTTTCCAGATGGCAAGGTAAAACAGGACACAGGCCACCAGCAACATCACCACATGCCCGCCTGTGAGGGCCGTGAATCCCGTTGAGCCGGCGATCCGGGAAATCGATTCTTGGAAAGTCAGTTCTTCCATCAGGCGATTATCACCAGCGTGTCACCGGTTTGCACGTTGGCGCCTTCCTGAGCCGGTATGGCTTCCACCCGTCCGGAGAAGGGGGAGTGGACTTCGGTCTCCATCTTCATGGATTCCAGCACGATCACGGTATCGCCTTCATTGACGGTGTCGCCCACCTTGCACTTCAGGGCGAAGACCGAGCCCGGCAGGGGGGAAGTCACCGCCTGTCCGCCGCCACCGCCGGTTGAGGCCGGGGCGGGAGCCGGTGCTGCCGCAGGGGCCGCCGGCGCTGCGGGAGCGGCCGTCACGGCCGTTCCTGCCGGAGCCACTTCCACATTGTAGGCCTTGCCGTTGACGTGCACCGTATAAGCCGCCGGACCGGTCGCGGCTGCCGCGGCAACCGGAGTTGCTGCCGGTTGCGCCGCAGGGGCCGCCGCGGGTTTGGAACCGTTGCCCGAGGCAACCGGTTCGGGAAGCGGCTTGCCGCGGGTCTCGAAAAATTTCAGCGCCACTTTGGGGAACATGGCGTAGGTCAGCCGGTCTTCGTCGGAGGTGACCTGGCTCCCCAGTTCCTTGCAGATCGTGTCCCATTCCGGTTCCAGCAGGTCCGCCGGGCGGCAGTCGATGATTTCCTGCCCCTCTCTCACTTTTTCCAGTAATTCGGGGTCGATCTCGGCGGGCAGCTTGCCGTACTTGCCCATGACGCATTCGCGCGTTTCCTTGGTGATGACCTTGTAACGCTCGCCGGTGAGGACATTCAGCGTGGCCTGCGAGCCCACGATCTGGCTGGTGGGCGTGACCAGAGGCGGGTAGCCCATGTCCTTGCGCACGCGCGGCACTTCCAGAAGCACCTCGTCGAGCTTGTCGATGGCGTTTTGTTCCTTGAGCTGGTTTTCCATGTTGGAGATCATGCCGCCGGGAATCTGCGAGTCGAGGATTTTCACGTCCACGCTCTTGAAATCGCTTTCAAACGCGGCGTAATGCTTGCGCACTTCCTTGAAATAATCGGCGATCTCGTGCAGCAGATTGAGGTCCAGCCCGGTGTCGCGCGACGTTCCCTTGAGGCCCGCGACCAGACATTCGGTGGCGTAATGCGAGGTGCCCATGGACATGGCCGAAATCGCCGTGTCCACCATGTCGACCCCGTTGTCGATGGCGCGCATCAGGTTCATTCCCACCAGACCCGTGGTGGCGTGCGTGTGCAGGTGGATCGGCAGGTTGACGGTTTCCTTGATCCGCCGCACCAGCTCTCCGGTGACCTCCGGCGTCAGCAGGCCGGCCATGTCCTTCAGACAGATGATGTCGGACCCCATGTCTTCCAGGGTCTTGGACATCTTGACGTACAGGTCCACCGTGTGCACGGGGCTGACGGTGTAGCTGATGGTCCCTTCCACGGTGCCGCCGTATTTTTTTGCGGTTTCCACTGCTTTCTGGATATTGCGAAAATCGTTCAGCGCATCGAAAATTCGGAAAATATCGATCCCCACGTCGCAGGAATGCTTGACGAACCGTTCGACAATGTCGTCGGCGTAATGGCGGTAACCCAGCAGGTTCTGGCCACGCAGGAGCATCTGGAACGGGGTTTTGGGTGCTTTTTTCTTGAGCAGGCGGACGCGTTCCCACGGGTCCTCGTTGAGGAAACGGATGCAGGAGTCAAAAGTCGCTCCCCCCCACATCTCCAGGGAGAAAAACCCCACCTGGTCCAGTTTCTCGGCGATGGGGAGCATGTCTTCGGTTTTCATCCGAGTGGCGAGCAGGGACTGGTGCGCGTCACGCAGGATGACGTCCGTAATCTTCAAAGGATTCGCGTCTGCCATCTTACTTCCTTAAGGGGGTGGAAAAGGCCCTGTTGGGTACCGGATGGGCCGAAAAATTTGGGTTTAGCCGGAAGGCACGGAGCCCCGGGCCGCCTCCCGGTTTCCCTTGACTGGGAAACGCCTTTAAATATCAACACCTAGGCGCACGGGTGACGGGGTCTGGAACGCTGGAATACTATAGGATTGAGCGGTTAAAATCAATTCAAATGTTTAAAAGCTTGTGTTCGTTATAAGCGAATGAAAATCTTGTTTTGATTATTTTTTATTTGGATATTTTCTCTTCGGAATTGACCGGCTGGCCCCGGGGACCTAAGTTTTAATAAGTTTCCAGCACAACGGAAAAGATTCCCCGTTGAATGAAGGATGAACTGAAATGAAACATTTCCTCACATTGTTGATCGTTTTAATGATCCCCTTGAAAACGCTGGCGCACCCCCCGGACCCGGTTCAGAGCCAAAGCGCGCAAGAGGGCATCGAAAAAGGTTCCTCCCTGCCCGGTGCGCCTGGGGGACCGCGTTGCCTTGGCCTGCGGGACTTCGATTACGAACCGGTAGCTGGGTTCGATGGCGGCGGTTATTACTTCCAAGGCCATGTTAAGACCCGGGGAAAGGAAATCGTAAAACAATATTCGGGCCGTGCCGAAGGCTGCCTGTATGACGAAAACGGCAATGAAAAACGTTTTATCGGGGAATGGCTCAGCGCCTGCCAGATCGAATCCCGGGATTCAAAAGGGCGTTATTTCGTTCTCGAAACAGACGATTGCTGGTGCAAACGGTGTTTTAATTAGCTACTGGCTGTGTAAAAACCTGAAAACCCTTCGAGGAGAGAGACTTTACTTCGGCTGTGCTCAGGACAGGTTCTGCGTTGCTCCCCGCAGATTACCCCATTTCGATCAGTTCAATGTGGCAACCCAAACGCCAGACTTATAAAAATATCAAAGTGTCATTCTGAGAGCTCTAGAGTCCTCAGAATCTCGCCTTTGCTTTTGACTTTTGAACGCTTTCCTTGCCAATACAGATTCTGCAGCAAACCCCATCGAAAAGATCATTCGTGTGAAGAAGCCGCCCCTGCGGCGAGCAGCCCTCCGCAAGGAGTGCTTGCGCACGGCTGGCGTGGAAACCCATAAAGGTTCTGCTCTAAAAAGCTTTGATGAAATTTTTCGTGTGAAGGACCTGGCCCCGCGCCGAGCGGTTATTTGCGCCAGGTCATGGGCAGGAAGAGGAGCATGATGCCGAAGATTTCGAGCCGGCCCATGAGCATCCACAAAATGAGGAGCCATTTGCCCATGTCCGGCATGGCGGCGTAGTTGGCCACCGGGCCGACCTCGCCCAGCCCCGGGCCGATATTGAACAGGGTGGCGATCGAAGCGGAGATGGCGCTGGTCAAATCGACCCCGAGGAACACCAGAAGAAACGAACTGAAGATGGCGATGCCCATGAACAGGGCCGTCAGGGCCACCACGTTCATGACATGGTCCGGGTCGAGCGACTTTCCCGCGACCTTGATCGGAATGACCGCGCGCGGGTGGATGAGTTTCTGGAACTCGCGCATCACCACCTTGAACAGGATGATGAAGCGAATTGTTTTGAGGGAGCCGCTGGTCGATCCGGCGCAGCCCCCCACCATCATGATGAGCAGGAGAAACAGCCGCATGTAATGCGGCCAGATATCGAAATCGTGCGTCGCGTAGCCGGTTGTGGTGTTAACCGAGACAACGTTGAACGAGGCCAGCCGCAGGGAATGGCCGAGGCTGTACTCCGGAAAATGGTTGTACAGCGCCATCGTGGCCAGGCCCACCCCCACCAGCAGCAGGCACAGGTAGACCCGCAGTTCCGGATTTTCCCATACCATTTTGAAGTTGCCGTTCACAACCTGGTAGTGCAAGGCGAAGTTGATCCCCCCGAGCACCATGAACACCGTGATGACGACCTCGAAATAAAGATTGTCGAAATGGGCGATGCTTGCCGTATGCGGGGAAAAGCCGCCCGTGGCGACGGTGGAGAAGGAATGGCAGACCGCATCGAAGGGGCCCATGCCGCCCATCATCAGGAGCGCCACCTCGGCCAGCGTCAGCACGACGTAGGTTTTCCAGAGCACCTTGGCCGTCTCCGCCAGGCGCGGCAGCATGCGTTCCACCGTTGCGCCGCCGGGGATCTCCGCCTTGAACAGGTGGAAACTGCCGATACCCAGCGCCGGGAAGATCGCCAGCGACAGCAGGATGATCCCCATGCCGCCCATCCACTGCATCAGGTTGCGCCAGAACAGGATGCCGTGCGGCAGCCCGTCGATCATGGTGAGGATCGAGGCACCGGAGGTGGTGAACCCGCTCATGGTTTCGAAGTAGGCGTCGACGAAGCGCGGACAGGCGCCGGAGAGGTACATCGGCAGCGCGCCGAAGGCGACGATGGCGATCCAGGAAAAACCGACGATGGCGAAGCCTTCACGGTCGCGCAGGTGGTCGATGCCCGGCGGGAATATCTTCCACAGGGCCAGTCCGAAGGCGCCGGACAGAAAGGCCGTCCAGCCGAAGGCGGTGGTTTCCCCCATGTGGCCGTTCAGGGCGGGATCGTCGTAATACAGGGAGACCGCCACCGGCAGGATCAGGATGACCGCCAGCAGAATCAGCAGAATGCCGACTACGTTGAGGATGGCCCGAAGGTTCATCAGTCGAGAAAGAACGGACGTTTGCCGAAGATCTTTTCGATTTTTTCGATACAGTCGGGCAGGGTGATGACGATCACCGTGTCCCCGAGCTCAATTGTGGTGTCCCCGTTGGGCACCAGCATTTCCCCGGCCCGGAGAATGGCCCCCAGGCGGGAATGGTCCGGCAGTTTGAGTTTGCTCACTTTTTTGCGGATCACCGACGATTCTTCCGTCGGGATGATCTCCATCACTTCCGCTTCATCGGCGATGAGCTTGTACACCGAAGCCACCTGGCCGCGCCGCAGGTGTTTCAGCAGGGCGCTGACCGTGATCAGCCTCGGGTTGATGGTGACGTCCATGCCGATCGAGTCGAGGATCGGCAGGTAATCCGGGTCCTGTGCCATGACGACGGTGCGTTTCGCGCCGTGCCGTTTGGCGAGGAGCGCGGAGAGGATGTTGGCTTCGTCGTCGTTGGTCAGCGAAAGGAACAGGTGCGCTTCCTGGATGTTGATGTCCGCCAGGAGGTCCGGGTCGGTTCCGTTGCCGTGCAGGACCACGGCCCGGCTCAACCGGTCGGCCGCCGCGTTGGCGATCTCCAGGTTGGGTTCGATGAGCGACACGTCATGAATGAATTTTTCAAGAACCTCCGCCAACTGGACGGCCAGGCGGTTGGCTCCGAAGATGACCACCTTCTGGATTTCGTCCACCTGGCGGTTGAGCATGGGGAGCACCAGCGGCAGGAACTCCTTGTCGACCAGTATGAAAACCTTGTCCCCCGCGTGAATGACGTCTTCCGGTTTGGGTAGAATCATTTTGCCTTCGTGTACGATGGCCAGGACCTGGAAGCTGTTGAATTCGGACACGGCGCTGATTTCGGCCATGGATTTTCCCGCGATGGGGGCGTTTTCCGGCACGTCGAATCCGCGCAGGAGGATTTCACCGTCGCCAAAATCGGCGACGTTGTTGGCGCCCGGCGTCTTGATGATCTTGGTGATCGAATCGATGATGATCTCGCCGGGGTTGATGGCGTGGTTGACGTACAGTTCCTCCGGCGGGAAGACCCGGCTCTGGTTGGTGAATTCCATGTGGCGCAGCCGCGCCATCCGCCGGGACACGTTGAATTTGTGGGCGAGGAAGCAGACCATCAGGTTGACCTCGTCCTTTTCCGTGACGGCGATGACCATGTGCGCGTCCTTGATCCGCGCTTTCACCAGCACGCTGGGCAGGCAGGCGTTGCCGTGAATCGCCAGCACATCCAGCTTCTCGGAAATGAGTTTTATCTTTTTTTTGTCCTGGTCGATGATGGCGATATCGTGACCTTCCTGGGACAGTTCCTGTGCCAGGTTAAAGCCAACGATGCCCGCGCCGACAATGACGACGTTCATGACGCCGCCTCACCGGGAGGTGGGTCGGGGTCCGGGTCAGGACAAGATGCAGGGGATGGATGGGGACTGTTGGAGTCCATGATCAATGGTCTTTGTTTAAGAACTCCAGGAAATCGCTTTTCTCGGACAGGAGAAAGGTGGTGTCCGATTTGAACGAATTCTTGTAAGCCTGCATGGACCGGATGAAGGAATAGAAACCGGGGTCCTGCTGAAACGCATCCGCGTAAATTTTGGTCGCTTGTCCGTCGCCTTCACCGCGGACTTCCTGTTCCTGCTTGTAGGCTTCGGCGAGGATGATGACCTTTTCCTTGTCGGTTTCGGCGCGGATCTTGGTCGCCTCTTCCTTACCTTCGGAACGGTATTCCTTGGCGATCCGCTCACGCTCCGTGCGCATGCGGTTGAATACCGAGTCGGCGATCTTGGCCGGCAGGTCCGCCCGTTTGATGCGCACGTCGAGGATCTCGATTCCCATGTCGGCTACCTTTTTGGCCGACTCCCGCGCCACGTTTTTCATGATCTCTTCACGCGTGTTGCGGACCACATCGATCAGGTTGTGCCGGCTGAGTTCGCCCCGCAACTCGGAGTTGATGATGTCGTCGAGACGGGAACTGGCGGAGCGAACGGTGCGCACGGTTTTCAGGAACTGAAGAGGATCGACGATCCGCCACATGGAATAGTTGTCGATCTGCAGGTTCTTCTTGTCCAGGGTGATCAATTCGGCCGGCTCCGCGTCGCTGACCAGCAACTGCTTGGAGTAGTAGGTGACGTCCTGGATGAAGGGGATCTTGAAGTACAGCCCGGGTTCGCTGATGGTCTTCTTGTACGCCTGCATCTGCAGAACGATGGCGTGCTGGGTCATGTCTACGGTGAACATCGATCCGTAGAGGAAGAGCCCCATGATCGCAAGAAGGATGACTTTACCTGGTTTCATTTATAAATCCTTTCCATTCCTTCATCGGCCGGCACCGCCTTGCAATGCCTTGTCAAGACCCTGGTTCAACGGCAACAGGGGAACCACGCCGCTGCCGCCTTCCGGCATCACAAACTTGTTAACGCGGGGAAACACTTCTTCCATCGTTTCCAGGTAAATCCGCTTGCGTGTGATTTCAGGCGCTTTCTTGTATTCGTTGTATTGCTGGTTGAAGCGCGACACGTCACCTTCCGCCCGCTGGATGACTTCCTCCTTGTAGGCTTCGGCCACGCGCAGGACCTGCGCCGCTTTACCCCGCGTTTCCGGGATGATCGCGTTGCGGTAACCTTCCGCTTCGTGGATCATGCGTTCCCGGTCTTCCTTGGCGCTGGTCACGTCGTTGAACGCGGCGATGACCTGGGCCGGGGGGTCCACGTCCTTCAACTGGGTGGTGGTGATCTCGATACCGGAGCCGTAAGTGTCGAGGAGCAACTGCATCTCCTGCATCAACTCGATTTGGATCGCCGCGCGGCCGGTGGTCAGGACGTCGTCGATCTTGTGCTGGCCGATGATCCCGCGCAAGGTGGTTTCCGCAGCGTTGTGAACCGCCCGGTTCTGGTCCTCCACGTTGAACAGGAAGTCCTTGGCGTCCTTGATTTTCCACTGGACGACCACGTCGATATCGACGATGTTCTGGTCGCCGGTCAGCATGAGGGACTCATGCGGAAAATCCTTGGCCTGCCCGGAACGGCTGGAACGGAAACCGATTTCCGTCACCCGCACCTGGGTCACCTTCGGGGTGTAGACGTGCTCGATGGGCGAGGGCATTTTCAGGTGCGGCCCCGGTTCCGTGGTGCGCACGTATTTGCCGAAACGGACCACAACCCCTTCCTCGTCCTGATCGACGAAGTAGAAAACACTGGGGAGGATCCATAAAGCCAGAAGCAGGAGGATTCCGAACAGTACGGAAGAGCCCTTCAGCTTCGGCAGTTTGAACTGTGGAATTTCGAATTGCGGACCACCGCCCCCGCCGCTTCCGCCGGGAGGGGTACCTCTGGGGCCGCTTCTTGGAGGATCTTCGGGTGGTTTGGAATCGTGTAAATCGTCCCAGGCCATTTTAATTCTCGGATGTCCTTTCTTGTCTTGGATATGACAATGGCCCAGAAGGCCGGTCGTTCAACGGTGGAAGACAGTGTAACATGTTTTTACTTTTTGGAAATCTGACCGAGTTCGTTGATCACCGATTCGGCGTCCGCCTGGCTCAGTCCGCGGAACTGGAATGCAATGAAATAGGCGTGCTGGATCAGGGGTTCCCCGTCGAGCAGGCTTTCCTGCGAATGCGGGTCGTAAAGGAATTCGTAGATTGGGTTTTCCACGGAGGTGTAAAACAATTCGAGGTCTTTCTGGTCCAGCGCCTGGCCCAGCAGGATTTTCTTGGCGGAAGGCTCGAGATGGTATTCCTCCTCGATCTTCTCGAGCGTGTCCTCCAGGGAAAGGCCGGCGTTCTGCTCCACCTGGAGCAGGGACTCGATCTCGCGGTTGCGTTTCATGAAAATGAAATGGACGTAATTGACCTTCTGCCCGATCAGGAAATCGAGGTCGTTGAAAAACAGCCCCACCCAGTCGTCGAAGTCGATTTCCATCCCGTCGATGATGCCGTACTCTTTCGCCTTCTCCGGAGACTCCCGGTGGAGGCGGTTGTAGGTCCTGACAAAGTTCTCCAGGCAGTCGTACACCACGCTCCAGTAGAAGCCGTTCATCCTGTACCAGTTGTTGGTGGCGTTGTGGGCGTTGATGAGTTTGCGCAGCATCAGCATCAGGTTGTCGTGATTGCTGAACCGGTGCGAACTGGGAAACGCCTGCGCGACATAGGGTTCCAGCTTCGCGGCGTCGCCCCGGAAATCATTGATGTTTTTTTCGAGCTGGGCTTTGGCGTGCTCCAGGGCGTGAAACACCATCTTTTCATGGTTCAGCTTGCGGTGGTATTCCATATACTGCCGGAATTTCGCGTTCTTGTCTTCTTCCGAATGCTGGAGTTCGTGGTCGGTGATGTCTTTCGAAAATGCGAGCATGTACCCAAATTACCGTTTCAATTAATGGATGGTGGCATTGTGACCGAAATGGGGTCGGGATTTCAAGAGATTTTGAACGGACCTTGGCCGAGCGGAGTGGGAATTGTCCCTTGGGCAATCGCCCCCGCCTGATATAGAATGGAGTCGAGTCCCCATAACCCTATTGCCCGGGAGTGAGATTCCCATGACCCTGCACTGTCCAGTACCGAAAGTTCTTTTCCTGTTTTCCCTGTTCACCCTGACGTTTCTTGTGCCCCTGCCCGCTCCGGCGCAGGATTCCCTGGATGCGGACCGCGGCATGAGCGCCCGTGAACGCTTCTATCAGAAATACGGAGACAAGCTGCCGGCCGATGCCGCCGCGCCGGATAGCGGCGTCAATGAAAATCGGCAGCAGCAAATGGAAGAGCGAAAACACGCGATTGAACAACGCCGTGAAGAAATGAAAAAAAAGCGGGCCGAGAAAAAGCAATTGCGGCGCGACCGTATCGACGCCGGAACCGACCGCATGCAGGGCAAGGCCCCGGAAGTGCAGAAAAAGGAAAAAGAACGGCTCGACGCCCGCCGCAAGGCCATGCAGGAACGGGTCCGGACCCAGCGCGAATTGCGTGACAAGCAAAGGCAGGAACGGCACAAGGACGTCATGCAAAAAGCGCGTGACCGCGACCCGGGTAACCCGGACGCGGGTGTTTCCGGCTCGGCGGGCGGCGCGGATTCCGGACACGTGGATTCCCCCGGCATGGACGAACGGCGGCGGCAGATCGAGGAGAGGCGCCAGTCCATTCTCGAGAAGAACCGTCTCCGCCGGGAACAACTGGAGGCCGAACGCCGTTTGAGGAGTGAAGGCCGCACGCCCTCCCGTGGGGGATCAGCGGATGCGGGCCCCGATGCGCATGTCAGCGGGTCGGATACCGCTGCCCCGGATGCGAACTCCCACATCAGCGGTGCGCCGACTTCTCCCGACAGCGGCCATCAGGCTCCGGACGCTCACGTCAGCGGCAATTGACCGGCCACCGGTTCAGCGCCTGGGGCGTGTCTGCGGTTGGGGTTTCAGAAAAGGTTCGAGGGCGTTGCCGAGCACGGTGTTGTGGGTCAACACGCGGTAGGTGATGGGCAGTTCCATCTTCACCCGCTTGAGGTCCCGCGCCGCATCGGGCGCTTTCTGCTGCATGCGCGTCGGGTTGGCGGCGACGAGAAAGCCGTACAGCAGGGGATAGCGTTTCAGGAAGAGTTGGTCGTGGTGTTCGTTGATGAAGAATTCGTGTGAAGCCGAACCCAGCCCGGCCTGCACTTTCCGGTGGTGCTTGTCCACCTTCCCGCCCCAGAAACCTTTCGTGTCCACCCGGTAGCGCAGGATGTTCTCCCGCACCTTGGCGTAATGCTCCAGGCTTTGCTGGTCGGAAAGGCCGAGCCGGTTGCGGATGTTCGTGCCGTGTTCGGTGAGAAACTTTTCCGCCAAGTCCTGCACCAGCACGGCCATGTCGATGTTGCCGCCGTAAATCGTTTTGTTCCCCTGGACCCCGGTGGAGTGCTCCCCCGGCATGTTGTAGATGGTGAAGCGCGTGCTCTTGTCGTGCGTCACCACCACCGCCTTGAACGAGCCCCGGCGCTCGTCTTCCTGGTACACCACGGCGTAGTTCTTGACGTTGTGGTCGATGCGCGTGCGGTGCTTGCGCCACTGGCCGAGGCCGGGTACGGGGTCGAGCGCGAAGATGTTGACCTTGATGGTGCGGTATTTTTTATAGAGCGCGTTGGCGATCATGTGGCAGGTCACCGCGCCGCGGCTCCAGCCCGCCATGTTGATCGTCTCCGGCAGGCGGCCGATGGCGTTGAGGCCGTCGATATGGTGCAGGGTGGACTTGACGTTGTCCTCCCAGCCGGAGCCCGTGGCCATGCCCCAGATACCGGAGGTGCGGGTCAGCCAGTTTTTCTTTTTTTTGGTGATGGGGTTGAAGGTCCCGGGCCGCGCCTGCGGGGTCAGGTGGTGGATGCCGTAGATGCCGGTTTCCTGGTCCTTGCCGAAGTATTCGAGGTTGGCTTCCGGGTTGCTGCCGGGGCCGGCGTTGACGATCCAGTTTTCGCCTTCCTCGCCGCAGGTGCGCGCCGCGAGGTCGGCCACCAGTTCCGTTCTGTTGTTGCGGTTGAAGGCGGTACCGCAATTGTAGATGGTGAAGGTCCGCCACTCTTCCTTCGGCATGGAACCCCTCGTTTAGGAGGTGATGCGAGGCTTCCGCTTATTCGGGTTCGGCGAAGAGGTACACGAGCCGCCGGTCGACGAAATCGAACCGCTCGTTGCGCACCCACAATTGTTCTTTTTCCGGGTCCCCGGTGACGGCGGAATAGTCCAGGCTCTTCGGATTGCGCTTGATCATGCAGGCGTAGGTGATGGTCTCCGGTTTTTCCTCGATCTCCAGCGCGTCGACCGACTGGAGGAACTGCGTTCCGGTGACGACGATGTCGTCGACCAGCAGCCAATGCGTGTCCACCGGGTACTTGGGGATGGGGCAATGCGCCAGTTCCACCTTGCGGTGCGGCATGATGTGAAAGGGCAGATTCAGAACCCGGGACAGGTGATGGCCGATGCGGATGCCTTCCGTTTCCAGGCCGACGATCACATCGAACCGTCCATGCTGCTTCTGCCAGGCTTCCAGCTTGATCAGCAACTGGCTGCAATACGCTTCGTTCATGGCGTCGGACATGGACGCGTAGTCGAAATCGACTTTGGACCGGATGCCCGGTCCGAATACGAAATTACCTTCCTTGCGAATACGATTGAACACGAAACGGCCCCCTTTTAAATCACAAAATAATCAAACAATCGTTGCACGGCAATTTGCTACATTAAACAGCCCACAGCGCCGGTTAGGCGGAATTCTTCAGCCCGCTACGTCGGCTCCACGCCCAGTGGGCCAACCGAATTTTCCTATGAGCGGGACAAAATTGCAATCGCCGAGTTCCTCCCGGTGGATGCCGGATTCGGTACGGGTCAGCAGAATCAGTTTTTGCGAGCCGTTCTCGCCTGCCGGGCCGACCAGCCGGCCGCCGGTGGCGAGTTGTTCCACCAGGGCCTTCGGCACTTCCGGCGCGCCGGCGGCGAACAGGATGGCGTCGTAGGGGCCCATGTCCCGCCAGCCGTAGGTCCCGTCGCAAAAGCGGTAATTGATATTGGTGTACCCCAGATGGCCGAGCAGGGTTTTTGCTTTTTGCCCGAGGGGTTTGATGCGTTCGATGGTGAACACCTGCGCCCCCAGTTCCGCCAGCACGGCGGTCTGATATCCGGACCCGGTGCCGATTTCCAGAATCCGTTCCTCGCCTGTCAGGTTCAGGGCCTGTGTCATCCTCGCCTGTGCGTACGGGTGCGAAATGGTCTGGTGGTGGCCGATGGGCAGCGGATGTTCCCCATACGCCTTGTGTTGCAGGTAGTCTGGAACGAACAGGTGCCGGGGCAGGCGGCTCATCACCTCCAGCACGCCCAGATGGTTGATGTCGCGCTCGACCAGTTGTTCCTCGATCATTTTGCGCCGCTGGCCGGAGAAAATCTGCTGTGTGGTGGTGGAGGGTGTCATGAGAATGGCCGATAAATGAAGGGTCTGCTGCAGATGCGCTTCTGCAAAAAACCGGAACAGGGGAAGCCCTGGGTCTGCCTCCGGGAGAATTGACCCGCCCACAGGCAGGCCTTAAACTGTTCCTTCCCCGATCCCCCGCTAAAAATTTCGGTTGATCCGATTTTTTCGGGACAATTCGAGAAGGAACCGATGGTTCGGAAAAGGTCCCCGGTTGACTCGAAAACAGGAATAACACTCGACCTTTTGCCTTCGGGTATGTTAGGTTGAAACCACTGAAATGTAAACTGTTTTTTGATTTTTGCGGGATTTGAAACTGGCCCGTGGGCGGTTGGGAGCCAGGGCCTTCACGGAAGCTGGAGAAGGCGGGTTTCCGGAAAATTTTCAGGATTCAGATTTGACGGACGCAACGGTAAACCATCTGCTGGAACATCTGGAGGTCATTGTCGGCGACCGCAGTCCCTTCACGGCGCCGGAGCATCTGGAGCGGGTGGGACGCTATATAGTCGAACAGTTTGTCGATCTGGGGTTACAGCCGGTGAAAGAAACGGTGACCCTGGACGGCCTTGAATCGTTCAACGTGCTGGCCGGGGTGGAAGGCCGAAACTCCGGGGCGCCGCCTGTTTTAATCGGCGCGCATTACGATTCGGTGCCCGATTGCCCCGGTGCGGACGACAACGCCAGTGCTGTGGCGGCATTGCTGGAGATCGGGCGGTGCCTGGTGGAGAACCCGCCGGCTGGACCGGTGACGCTGGTGGCTTTCGCGCTGGAAGAGTCCGGGTTTGTTGGCAGCGATGCGTTGGTCCAACGCATGTGCCTCGAAAACCGGAGCCTCGGCGGCATGATCTCGCTTGAAATGCTCGGCTACACCGACCGCCGTCCGGGATCGCAGAAATACCCGTCGCTGGTCGACCCGTCGCGGTACCCGGACACGGGAGATTTCATCGCCGTGGTGGGCAATGAACCGTCGGTGCGACTGGTACAATCGGTTGTGGCGGGAATGAAAGGGGCGGAACCGGGGCTGGGGGTGGAGAGCCTGGTGGTGCCGGGGGAGGGCGATCTGATCCCCGACGTCCGGCGGAGTGACCATGTGTCCTTTTGGCAGGCGGGCTACCCTGCGGTCATGGTTACGGACACGGCCAATTTCCGCAACCCGCATTACCACCAGCCCACGGACACGCTGGACACGCTGGACCTGGAGTTTCTGGGCCAGGTGACACGGGGACTGGCAGGTTTCCTGCAAACGGGAGTTTGAGTTTTCCCAAATGAAAAAGAAACAAGACATTCAGGAAGAAAAAGACAGCGCACCGGAAAACGGTGAACCCGTTGCGGCGGATGTGCCGGAACAAACGCCGCCTCCCCGCAAAAAATCGTTTCTGCGGCGGCTTCTCGGCTGGACGCTGTCCCTGGTCGTCATGCTCGTGCTCATCGTGGCGGGGCTTGCGGCCATCCTCACCTATTATTTCCCGTCGGAAGAGATACGCCCCATCGCCGAAGACCAGTTGATGACGCACCTCAAGATGCCGGTGAAAATCGGCCAGCTTGAATTCAACCTGCTGACCGGATTCGAACTGGTCAATGTCCAGTTGGGAGAGAAGGGGCCCGAAAACGACGGCCCTCTTTTTCATGTGGACCGCGTGATCCTGGGCTATGATCTGCGCGAACTGCTCGACGGTTCGTTCACCGTGCACCGGATACAGGTGCAAAGCCCGCGTATCAATCTGGTGTCCAACAAGGGCGTGTGGAATTTTCAGCCCCTGCTGGATCTGGCGGGTCCTCCGGCGGCGCAACCGCCACCGTCGGAGCCGGGCAAACTGGAATTGCCGGTTATTCCCATCCCGGTGAAGCTGACCGAATTCGCCATCAACAATATCCAGTTCAACGCGCGCATGGACGACACGATGACGGCGCATGTCGGGGGATTGTCCCTGGAAGCGAAAGGCAAGGCCGACACCCAGGGAATCGACGTGCGGGTGCGTGTCCACATGGGGCAGGAACCGCATGAGAACGACGCGGTCAATATTTCCTATTTTTCGAAACAGGGACCGGCGGTCCATTTCCATTCGTGGATGGACACGGACATCGCCCTGAGCGCGCAGGACATCAACCGCGCCCTGGCGACGGGAACGCTGGGCCTGACCGATGTCTACGCGAAACTGGATCAGGTGTTGCCGAAGACCTCGACCCGCCTGGATTTCGCCACGGCGGTGAACCTGGAAGCGCAGGTGCTGGACCTGACCCGTGTCGCCCTGTCCATCGGCCGGGCGAACCGGGTAGCGCTCGCCGGGCAGGTGCGGCAATTCATGGGGCACAGTCCGGATTTCAATCTCACCCTGCCGAAAGGGGAGTTCGATCTCGTTGAACTGACGTCGCTCGCCAAGCCCTTCATGCCGCCGATGTCGGTGACGGGGAAACTCTCATTGACTGATATCGATGTCAGGGGGCGGCTCAAAAATTACCAGCCGGACAAGATCACGATGTCCCGTGCCCGGATCGACCTGGCCGATGCGCGCCTGCGCCACCCCGCGACGAAAACGCGGCTGAGCGGGCTGGGCATGGGCATGGACCTGAAAAACATCCGCCTGAACGGTACGGTGCCGGAAACGGTGGAAGTGACGGGTGACCTGAGCGTGACGGAAGGCGAATCCTTCGGCGTGTTCGTCGAGCGGCTCAAACACGCTTTCAACTTCAAGGGCAGCGGCGCTAACCTGGCGGATATGGAAAGCGGTTATGCGACGGACGTGGAACAGATTTCGACGGATGTGCCGCAACTGGGCGAAGTGGCCATTCCCCTGAAACTGAAGGGAAAATTCAAAGGCAATATGGAAACAGGCGCGATCGATGAGTTCGGTTCCACCGTCGACGCCGGTCCGCTGCTCAAATCGGTCATGGCCTTGAAGGCGAAGGAATTCGGCCGTGGGGGATTTTCCCTGACCAATATTATGGAAAGTGACCTGGAAAGCGTGCGTCGGCTGGTGCCGCCGGACATGGAAAAGGAGTTCGGGCTGGGCGTTCTCCAGGGAAAACTGGCCATGGTGCAGAAGGCTTCGGGCAACCTCGACAAGGAATTCATGCCGGTCAACCTGACGGGGGATGCCAGGACCTCAATCGTTGGGCTGCACGCCGAACTGACCCAGCCGGCCTTCTCCGTGACCAACCTGAATACGGAAATGCGCGTGCCGGTTGAATTGATCGCTAAAAAGGGAGTGCGCCTGCCGGGGGTGGATTTCAAAGGCTCGCTGGATTCGGTCAAGGCCCTCGGTCAGTACGAAGCGGGGGCGACGCAATTCACTTCTTTCATGAAACTCGACAAGTACCTGCCGCTCGAGGGCAATCTCGGCCGGGTGCCGCTGGAGCAGAAGTTCACTTTGAAATCCACGGGCATCGTGGGGGCGGAGCCGGAAATCCGGGTGGACGCGGTTGCGCTGCAACTGGATTCCCGGGCGGACATGCTGCCTCCGGGTGACGCGGAAAATATCAGCACCACCGGCAGGCTGAACGTTTCAGGCATGAGCGCCATGCAACAGTTTTCTGCAGAGGGATTTGAAACGGATTTCAGCATGGAGGTGAAGGATCTCAATCTCCAGAAAACGCATGCCCGCGTCAAAGGGCGGGTCGTCAAGCCGTCCGTGAAACAGGAGGACATGCAACTGGCGTTGGAGGACCTCCAGTTTGAAACCCGGAGCCGGCAGAACCTTAAAAGCGGTGACGTGGAACTGGGGCTGTTGAACGTTGTGCTCCCCGGCGTGGTCGATTGGAGAACGAAAGGAACGATCGAGTCCTGGGGAGAACATTTCGACGTGGAAACGCGGATGGACCGCATGGACCTGGAAAAACTGCTGGCGCTGGTTCCGGAAAAATTCAAGGAAGCGATTGCGGGCATGAAACTGGCGGGCGCGGCGGTTCTGGAAGCGAAGGCGAAAGGCGCTAAACCGGACGAGGTGGCCCTCAAGAAGATGGAGATTCCGGTGACGGTGGATTCAAAATTGAAACTGGCGGATATCCATGTGGAGTGGCCGGAACGCAACCTGCTCGTCGAAGGGTTGAATTTCGACACCGCCCTGACTCTGGCGGACAACAACATCAATCTCTCGGGGAAGACGGCGGCGAAGGGGATCACCAAAACGGACCTGGAACCGGGAATGAAGCTGACGCCGGAGTTCGATTTCCATTACAAGGTCGACAACTGGGACACGGTCAAGGTGGAACGCCACGCGTTGAAGCTGCCGGGACAGAATATCAGCCATGCCATTTCCGGAAGGGTGGAGGGCCTGCGGCCGTTCCTCTCCGGTAAAAAGGAAAAGACGCCGCATCAGTTTTTGAAAACACTGGACGTGGCTCTGAAAACCAGTCTGGGCGTGGACATGGGAACGGTGGCGCCGATGGTTCCGGGGGTGAAGGCGGAGGGCACGGTGAATTCGAACCTGGATGTTACGTTGATCGCCGGGCAGGAGGTGAACCTGAACGGAGAGATCGACATCGGTCATCTCAATGCGGAACATTCTTCCGGCGGCAAGGTGGAGGACCTCGACGGACGTTTCATGATCAACAAGAAACTGCTGCTCGACCGCCTGTTGTACAAGGACCAGAAGCAGTTCAGTGCTTCACGCCGCGGGTTTTTCAATGAACTGAGGGAGTTCTCGCCTTACAAGAATATTTTCCGTGTCGGCGCGTTGAAGTTTGGTCCGCACACCGCGTCCAACATCGGGATGGACATCTACTACCGCGGCAACCAGTTGTTCCTCGACCGCTTCCTGATGGAGGTGCTGGGCGGCGGCGTGGCGGGCAACCTGTTCCTCTCGCAAACGCCGGAAGGCCCGGAACTTGAATTCGCCACCGACTTCGCCCACATCGACTTCAACAAGCTGGTCAAGAACCAGGTCAGCGCCAGCGAACGCGACGCGGAGGTGGACGGCAACCTCAAGTTCAATTTCAAGGTGAACCAGGGAAGCGCCAACCAGAAGATCAACCTCGACCAGATCGGGCTGGAGTTGAACATCACCCACATCGGCAAGCAGGTGCTCGACCGCATCCTGCTGTTCATCGACCCGGAGGAAAGCTCACCGGCGATCGTCGACACGCGTTCGAAACTCGATCTCGCCATCCCGCAGAACATGCACGTGAAGGTGGCCTACGGCAACCTGAGCATGGACATCGGCATGCTGCTTTTGGGCAATCCCATCGAGGCCCCGGCGCTGCGGCGCGTGCCGGTCACCAGCCTGAAACATTTCCGCCAGATCAACGAGCAATTGCAAATGCTGAAGGACTTCCAGTACGTCCTGCACTACCTCTCCGCCAACGGCATCGAGTTCGACGACGAAGGCAACATCACCTTCTTCTAGGTGCTTGGGCCGATGTCATACCCCACACTATTCTGCAGAAAAACCCGTCGAAGAGATTTATTACGCTAAGGTACTGGCCACTCCGCCCAGGAGTTCTGCAGAAAAATCTGTCGACGAAATTTTTCGCGTCAAGATGCTGGCCCCGCGCCGAGCGGGTGCTTGCGCACGACTGACGTCATGCCCCATACGATTCTGCAGAAAAAACCGTCGAAGAGATTTATTACGCTAAGGTACTGGCCCCGCGCCGAGCGGGCTTATTGCCAGTGAGGAACTCCCCAGGCGAGGAGCGCGTCGTCGCCGTCGTGGAGCGTGTCGGCGAAGCCGTTTTCTTTCAGAGAGTCGAGGTTCAGTTGGTGTGGCGTGACCGTGATCATTCCGAGCTGGCTTTGGTTGTCGCGCAGGAAGTAGGCCAGGGTGAGGCCGCGTTCGCGCACGAAGCTGAGGAAGGGGCTGCTTGGCGCCATCTCGCGCGTTTCGGCGAACTTGCGCAGGGTTTTTTCCGCAGGGGGGCCGACGAGGTCCGTCGCCGCGGGAACGTCTCCCATGAGGAGGAAGGTGCCGCCGTCGCCGTACTGGTGGGTGTGGCCCGCCGGTTCGGGACCGGTGATGTTGTCCGGTTCGTCCATTTTCTGGCCGATGGTGATGACCTCCCCCTTGTGCGTGGCCCAGCCTTCGGTTTCGCGTTGATCGATCTTCGGATCGGGCACCAGGTTTCGGTCGCGCCGGGGCGTGCCCCAGACGAGGAACCAGCACGGGTCCTGGTTGAGATGCGCTCCGATGTGGCGAATGAGGTCGGCAAAGCGGGCGTTGCGGCGATCGAATTCGCCGCGCCACAGAAAAGAGTAGCGATTCAGGCCATCATCTTCCACCTTGCTCAACTCGACCTCTCCCGAGATTTCATTGAACGCATAAACGAGTTTGTTCTTGACCAGGGGCTCCTCGCGCCCAAGCACCATCATTTAAACGGACCTCCATGGAAAACAGGGAAAAAGCGGTTCGCTTCATTGAGATGTTATAGCAGAGAAAAAGGATTTATGAAGATTTTTTGGAGGGGAGAAAGGGCGTGTGGCCTGGCATCTGGCGGTGGGCGGCGTTCAACGATCCTGATTCTGTAGAAAAACCCGTCGAGGAAATTTTTTGCACCAAGACGTTGGCCGTATGCCTGGTGGGTGTTTTCGCTGGGTTTTTCTGGATGAGCAGGTGAGGTGCTGTTTTTAGAAACTCCAATAATCCAGTGCATTAAATCCGGCAACTCGCAGGGCCTGAAAAGTCGCGAACTGTTTGCGGACAACGCTGATTTTGAACGGGTCTTCCTGTCAGAAATTTTCAAGGGGGAAAATAAAAAACTTGGAGAAGACTTTCCATATTTCAGGCCGGTATTTCGAATTTGTTCTATTTAAAGCGGGCCCTCATCCGCCCTATGCTTGAGGTAGACCCACTCTCCCTCAATATGAGTGGGACGGACGGAGGGTCTCCCGGTTTCCTGATTCCGGCTGGAAATGGGCTTCAATTGGTGTCCGGTGAAAGGATGGAGTCAATATCATGGAGTCGCTAACCCACACGTGGGCAGGTTATCTGGGACTGATTGCTTTTGTTGCCGCCTATACGTTGGTGATTGTCGAAGAAAAGATCGAACTGAAAAAATCCAAACCGGTCCTGTTCAGCGGGTGCCTGATGTGGATGGGCATTGGTATTTACGAGTCGATGCACGGTCACCCGCATGCCCACGAGTTTGTCGAACACCTCATTGCGGAGATCGGGGGGCTGTTCTTTTTCCTCCTGGTGGCGATGACGTTCATCAATACCCTGGAGGAGCGCAACGTTTTTCGCGCCCTTCGTGGCTGGTTGCTGAACCGTGGGTTCGGCTTCCGCAAGCTGTTCTGGGCTACCGGGCTCATTGCATTTTTTCTGTCCCCGGTTGCGGACAACATGACCACCGCCTTGCTGATGTCTTCCGTCGCGTTGGCCGTCAGCGACGGCAATCCGCGTTTCATCGTGCCCACCTTCGTCAGCATCGTCGTGGCCGCCAATGCCGGCGGCGCCTGGAGTCCTTTTGGGGATATCACGACGCTCATGGTGTGGGTGGACAAGAAAGTGCAAACCCAGGATTTTGTTCATCTGATGATCCCCTCCGTCATCAACTGGCTGGTCCCGGCGTTGATCATGGTGCCTTTCGTCCCCAAGGGACACCCTGCCTCGAGTAAGGAACGCATTCACCTGAAACCCGGCGCCAGAGGAATCATATTCCTCGGTATTCTCACCATTGCCACCGCTGTGAGTTTTCACCAGTTTCTTGATCTCCCGCCTTTCCTGGGGATGATGATGGGGCTGGCCTGCCTGATGTTAACCAGCTACATGTTGGAGCGGCGGAAACATCGCCGGGACCGGCTGGGGGTGGGGGCGGATGTCGCCCACAACCCGCATGAATCCTTTGATATTTTTCACATGATCGAAAAGGTGGAGTTCGATACCCTGCTGTTCTTTTTCGGTGTGCTCGTCTCTGTTGGAGCCCTGCAATACATGGGGTTTCTCGCGCTTCTCAGCACGGAGCTGTACGGCAATCTCGGCTTCACCGCGTCCAATATCCTGATCGGTGTCCTTTCCGCCATTATCGACAATATTCCCATCATGTTCGCGGTGCTGAAGATGAACCCGGAAATGGGGGTCGACCAATGGCTGCTCATCACGCTGACCGCCGGGGTCGGCGGAAGCCTGCTTTCCATCGGGTCCGCCGCGGGCGTGGCGGTGATGGGCATGGACCGGGAAAATTACACCTTTCTGAAACACCTGAAATGGAGTCCGGCCATACTGGTGGGATACTTCGCCAGCATCGGCTGCTGGTGGATCCTCGCCGGATAGGGGCCTTGTAGCGCGGGCGTCGGCGGTGATTGGTTTTGATTCGGAAACATTGCGCAGTCTGATGGCGTTCCGCAAGTCTTCCGGTGATCAGGAACCGGAGGCCACGCCCGGGATATACAACAGCTTCATGCTCCTCGCCGAACAGGTCACCCGTTTCACCGAAAAACTGGATGGGTGAAGTTTTTCAGGTTGTGCAGAAAAACGGCTGAAAGAAATATTTTGTGTGAAACAGCCACCTGCGCGCCTGATGACCGTGCCCGGCGCCTCCCCCTTCTCCGAAGGGGCTGGGGGGCTTCTTCCTTGATTTTTTCTGAGGACTCTTTTGTGAGAAGTCAGATTTTCCGGCTGGTGCTGAAAAAAGGAATCACCCTGCTTCGCGTCCCTCTTTGCAAGAGGGAATATTGAGTCAACTCCAAAGCCGAAACCCACGGCGAG
>JAGQJZ010000108.1 GCA_020430445.1 Nitrospina sp. | reverse complement strand
CAAGCACGAGCCGCAGTACATTCTGAACCACAAGCAGGTGGACATCATGGTTGTCGGCGAGGGCGATGTGACCATCGTCGAGTTGATCGACGCCATGGCGCACAACAGACCGCTCGACACGGTGGCGGGGATCGCTTTCCGCAGGGACGGCGAATACGTCACCACCGCGCCCCGGCCGATCATCCGCAACTTAGACGACTTCCCACAGGAATACGATCTGATCGACCTGGAGGCGTATTTCAATTTCAAATGCTCGATGGACTTCTTCCCGGTGTACCGCAGCCCGCGCTTCATCCCGCTGGTGACCTCGCGCGGGTGCCCGTTCAAATGCACCTACTGCCATGACATCTTCGCCAAGTCGATCCAGTACCGCTCGCCGGAGGTGGTGGTCGACGAAATGGAACTGCTGGTCAAACAATACGGCATCGAGGAATTCCACATCGTCGACGACACCTTCAACCTGAACATGAAACGCGCCAAGCGCATCATGGACATGATTGTCGAGCGCGGTCTGAAGGTGCACCTGTCGTTTCCCAATGGACTCCGTGCCGATTTCTTCGACGAGGAGTTGATCGGCAAAATGGCCAAGGCGGGCGCTTACCGTATGGCGCTCGGCATCGAGTCGGGGTCCCAGCGCATCCAGGACATGATCAAGAAGGACCTCGACATCGCCATCCTGCCCGGCGTGGTGAAGCAACTCACAAAATCGCGTATCAGCGTGCACGGGTTCTTCATGCTCGGGTTTCCCACCGAGACACGGGAGGAAATGGAAGGCACCATCGATTTCGCCTGTAACCTCGGCCTCACCACGGCGAACTTTTCGCTGGTGATTCCGAATCCGGGCACGGAGCTCCGCGAGACGTTCATCGAGGAAATGGAACTGGCCAACGACGGTTTTTCCGATTACTCGTTCGACGCGGCGGAATGCAACGCCTCGCGCGTGGCCGATGAAGAATTGATTGAACTCAAGCGCGAGGCCAACCGCCGGTTTTACTTTTCCGGCAAGCGTGTGCGCCACGTGCTGGAAGCGGTGGAACCGAAATGGCTGATCCGCACCGCGTTCAAAACGCCGTTCGCCCTGTTGTGGCGCAACGCCATCGCCCCCACCAACGCGCCGGTGGGACGCGAACCGCAATTGCAGAATTGAGGACGTCATGACCAAACCTTCGGCACGTCTCGCCCTGCGCGGAGAAAAACTGACGCCCGTCAAGGTGTCGGTGGTGATCCCCGTGTTCAACGAGGCGGGTCTGCTTGAAGAACTGTGCGAACGCCTCACCCGCGTCATGGAACAGTGCGAGCCGCATTACGAACTGGTGTTCGTCGACGACGGCAGCACCGACGGTTCTTATGAACGGCTGAAAAAACTGCGCGAGACGGATGAACGCGTCAAAGTGATCCGCTTCACGCGCAATTTCGGCCAGCAGGCGGCGGTGCTGGCGGGCTTCCGCAACAGCGCCGGACCGGTGATGGTGCAGATCGACTCGGATTTGCAGAACCCGCCGGAAGAAATTCCGAAACTGCTGGCGGCGATGACGGACGATGTGGACCTGGTCACCACGGTGGTGAAAAAAAGGAAGGACGGTCTCCTGCGCGTGGTGGGCTCCCGCCTGCTCATGCGGTTGGGCCGGCTCATCTCCGGCAACCGTTTTCAACTCAACCTCAGTTCGTTCCGCGCCCTGCGCCGCAGCGTGCTGGAAAAAATCGAGACCTGTACCGACCGCTCGCGTTACCTCGCCGTTTTGATGAGCTGGATGGCGGTGCCCACGGTGGAGATCGAAGTCGAGCACCATCCGCGTCCTTCCGGTGACACCAAGTACCCGTTCTTCAACCTGGTGCGGCTGGCGTGGGACATGGTCACCGGCTATTCCAACATGCCGTTGAGGCTGGTGACGTATCTCGGCATCGCCGGGTCCTGTCTCGGTTTCCTGCTCACCGCGTTCCTGCTCTACCAGCGTTTCGTCAACGGCATCCTCGTCGACGGGCTGGTGGTGATGTGCGCCGTGTTCGCTTTTTTTGCCGGGGTGCAGTTGTTCTCCATCGGCATTCTGGGAGAGTACCTGGGACGCGTCTATCTGCAGGTGCAGAACCGGCCGGACTACATCGTCGAAAAGGTGCTGGACTGATGGACATCAAGAATCTGACTTCGCTCATCATCGAGCCGACCAACACCTGCAACCTGCGCTGCTCGTTCTGCTACGTCACCGAAGGCATGGAGCGGCCCGAAGGTTTTATGAGCCTCGACCTGTTCAAGAAGGTGGTGGACGACTGCCCGGGACTGGAACACCTGTGCATGCACAACTGGGGCGAGCCGCTGTTGAACAAGGACATCTTTTCCATGTTCGACTACGCCCACAATGCGGGTGTGAAATGGCTGGTGATGAATACCAACGGCACCCTGCTGTCGCCGAAGATGCGCCGCCGTATTGTCGAAAGCCCGCTGTCGATCATCCGTTTTTCCATCGATGGTTCGGCGGAGACGTTCAAGCGCGTGCGCGGCGTGGAACTGGAGAACATTCGCGACAACATCCTGCGCCTGCGCGAACTGAAAGAGAAGGAACGGCCGGAGCTTTCCATGGGCGTCGTGTTCACGGTGGAGGAAGACACCTGGCAGGACGCGGAAGAATACATCGAGGAATGGAGCCGCATCGTCGACCACGTGCGTCTGCAACCGAAACTGGTCGAGGGCCCGCGCATCGACGCCTGCCCGGAACTGTTCGGCAAGGACTACGGCAAGCTGGTGGTGCTGTGGGACGGCACGGTCATTCCCTGCTGCGTCGATTACAACGCGACGCTGAAACTCGGCAACGCCTGGGAGACGCCGGTGACGCAGCTCTGGCGGGCGGAAGAGATGCACCGTCTGCGCGCGCGGCACCTGGAAGGTGAATTCCCCGACCGGTGCGCCGAATGCCAGGAGTGCGAAACGCCGGTCACGGAAAAACGCTTCTTCTTCACGCAGGCGGTGTGACGGATATGGATGTCGAAATGAAAACCGAAGCCGAAGCACAGGCGCTGGATCCGGTGCGCGAACAGGTGCTCGAGGAAAACCGGCGCGTGCACACGCTGGAAAACGCGCATTACCTCGATCGGCACCCCGAGCAGACCAACCGCTACCAGAAGCGCATCCTGAAAAACGCACTCGATGAATTCGAACGGCATCTCGACCGTCCCGGTGGCGAGGTGCTCGACGTGGGCTGCGGCACGGGTTACCTGTTCCTGCCGCTGCTCAGGCGCGGTTTTCAAATGACCGGGGTCGACCTTTCCGAAACGCTGGTCGAGGTGCTGGACCGCCGGGTGCGGAAAGAGTTTGTCGATGATGTCCGGCTGGTGGCGCAGGATGTTGAATCGTTTCTGCAGCAGGAAACGAAACGGTATGACGGCATCGTGTGCTCCGCCATTCTGCATCACCTGTACGATTATGAGTCGGCGGTGCGGCAACTGGCCGAGCGGCTCAAGCCCGGTGGCATCCTGCTCATCTTTTTCGAACCGTTGAAGCAGCGTATCGCGTCGAAACTCAGGTTCCGCCTGCACCGCCTGCTGGGCCGTCTGGACGAAGCCCGGTATGAACGCGACATGCACCGGCGCGGCATTCCTCTCATCCGCGACGATTACGAAGTGGCCGACTATCAGCGCCGTTTCGGCGGGATCGATCCCGATCACCTGACCCACCTCCTTAATGACAGTGGCCTCGGCCTGCTGGAAAAAACTGCCTACTGCGCGCGGCGCACGGCCTGGGCCGCGTGGATCGCCAACCGCCTCCTCGGCACCGCCAACACCTTCAACCTCCTCGCCCGCAAATTCTAGGTGCTGGGTGCACGGGTCCTTGCGGACGGCCAATATAAAACTCAGAGTCAAAAGCAAAAAGTCCAAGGCGAGATTCTTTCCTTCGACAGGCTCAGCCTGTGGCCCTCAGAATGACGTATCTGGAACGGTTGCCTGATAGATTGCACCGATTCTGCGGATAACTCATCGACGTTATTTTGTGGAGCAAGACGCTGCCCCTGCGAGCAGTCAGGCGCTGGAGGCGGAGATGGCGAGGGGTTCGATCTGGAACTGGGAGAAGAAGCTGTGGATCGCGTTGCGGTGGTCGACTTCCATTTGCAGGAAGGAGATACCGGCGTCCCATTTTTTGTGGTCCAGGGTTTCCAGGCGAACCACGGTACCGACGATGATGAGAGGGTTTTTGGGGTGATTCAGCGGGACTTCCAACTGGACGCGGGACCCGATCTCGAGTTTCTTGTCGGTTTCGAACAGCATCCCGGCCATGCTGAGGTCTTTGGACCGGGCCTTGAACGCGGTGACGGGTTTGGTTTTGCCGAGACGCTGTACCTTGACCGGTCCGTGGAAATCGACCCGCATGTACTGCCGCTTGTCCTGCGAGAACAGGGCGATCTGGTTCTTGCCCGCGCTCTTGGCGCGGTACATGGCCCGGTCGGCGGCGTCGATCAGGTCTTTTCCCGTTTGCCCGTCCGTGGGGAAGGAGGCGATGCCGCCGCTGACGGTGACGTGAAATTTGTTCCCCTTGTAATTGAACTGCAGGGCTTCGATGCGCTGGCGGATGCGGTCCGCCTTGACCAGCGCGTTGACCTTGTTGGTGCCGGCGAGCAGGAGGAGGATTTCCTCGCCGCCGAAACGCGCCGCCGTATCTTCCATGCGTTTTTCTTTTTTCACCATTCCCGCCAGGCGGGTGAGCACCATGTCACCGGCCAGGTGGCCGTATTGGTCATTGACGGCCTTGAAATTGTCGAGGTCGAAAAAAATCAGGCTGAATTCCGAGTGCTGGCGCTTGGACCGCGAGACCTCGCCGGTGAGGGCGTCGGTGAAGTAACCCCGATTGTGCAGGCCGGTCATGATATCGCATTTGGAATTGTGGTTGGCTTCCTCGAACAGTTGCAGTTCGACCACCTTGGGATTGGTGAACGATTTCCTGATCGACAGGAAATAATCGCAAATGGAGGTGATGAGTTTCACCTCGCGGCCCAGGGTGGAATTTAAATTCCTGTGATTTTGGAGGATGTCTTCCCAGATCTGTTTGGATTCCCTGTCGTCAAATTCCAGGTGGGTGAACAGGTGCAGGAGGATGGGCAGCACACGTTCCCCTTTGGATTGCACAAGGCATTCAACTTCCTTAAGCAAGGCTTCGTCATCTTCACTGTGCTGGCTGACGATCTGTATAAGGGAATCTCTAAGTATTTGCATATAAATGTCCTGTCAATTCAGGTCATGGTATTACTTACATGGTGTGATTTCAATATGAGGAGTCAAAAATACCCCATTTGGGGGTAGATGTGACGGCCTTTTAATTTTTTAATTACCGGAATTTCAAATGATTACAATTTTAATATCGGTTAAATGAATTGAAAAAATTAGACTAATTCGAGGGTTTTGAGGCTGTTTAATTGCGAGGAAAAGCGCAGGGCGTCCTCACCGGCGGAGGAAAGTTTGTTGCCGATGACGTTGAGGAAGACAAGGCTGGAAAGTTTTTCTGACTCGGCGAGGTAACGCGCTCCTTCATCGCCAATGACGTTGAGTCCGAGGACGAGTGTTTTGAGTTTTGAAAAATGGTCGGATTCGGCGATGGCGCGCGCGCCCGCAGCGCGTATCCAGTTGTCCTGTTCCAGGTACAACGCCTCGAGCGACGGCAGTTTGTCCGACTGCGCCAGGGCGGTCACCCCTTCGTCGGCGATGTTGTCGTTGTTGAGGCGGAGTTCGCGCAGATTACCGAGGTGCGGGCTCTCGGCCAGGGCGCGGGCGCCCTCGGCGTTCAACCGGTTCTCGCCGAGGTCGAGTTTTTCCATATATTGTATGTTCGCCGACTGGGCCAGCGCCTGCGTCCCTTCCGCCCGCACGTCGTTGTTGTTCAGGTCGAGCTGGCGGAGCTGCGTCAGCGATTTTGATTTTGCGATGGAGATGGCGCTGTCGGTGGTCAGCCCGTTGCAGCGCAGGCACAGTTCTTCGAGCCGTGCGCCGAGCGTTCCTTCCGCCAGTTCGTAGATGCCGTCGTCGCCCAGGTGATTGTTGTCGAGAACGAGACGCCGCAGGCTGGGGAAACCCTCCGAACGGGCCAGCGGGCCGACCGACCGGTCCGTGAGCTGGTTGTCCGAGAGGTCCAGCGATTCGAGCTGGCGCATGGAGGCTTTGCGGCCGAACTGGTCGAGGCCATCGTCGCCCATGCCGGTGTCGGTCAGGGTGAGCCGCTTGAGCCGCCCGCCCAGGCTGGATTCGGCCAGCGCCTGGATGCCGGCGCTCTGGATGCGGTTGTAAGAGAGGTCGAGCGTTTCCAGTTGCGTCAGGGTTTCGGAGGCGGAAAGCAGTTTCGCCCCCAGGGGGCCGATCTCGTTCGCCGAAAGATTGAGTTCCACCAGATTGGAGAACGTCGAAACCTTGGACAGATAGAAACAACCGTCGTCGTCGATGTTGTTGTTGCCCAGGAGGAGCTGGTTCAGGTTCTTGAGGTGTTTGGAACCGGCCAGGTGCACCAGTCCCGCGGTGCTCACGCCGGTCTCGGTCAAATCCAGGCAGGTGACTTTGGCCAGCGGCTCCAGGTCGGCGAGGACCTTGCAATCGTCCTCGTTCAGGGTCTCGAGCCGCAGCTCAAGCGTGCCGGTTTTTTTTTCCAGCTTGTTCTGGACGATGGTGATGAGGTCGCGCGCTTCGGTGTATTTTTCGAAATAACGCAAAAAATCCAGGCTGTCGTCGAGGTCCTTCGCTTCGGCCATGTGCCACTCTCCCGCGTGAAAAGGGAATTATAGCATTTTAAAGTCGCGGAGTGCGCGTCGGGCGGGAGGGTGGGATGCGGTTATCCGGGTTGATGAGAACGCCGGTCAACGCTTGCCCAGGCTCATGACCTCGGTGACTTCAATCGTGCCGCCGGTATCGAGAAAAGGGCAGGCCTGCGCCATGGCCAGCGCGGCGTCGAGGTTGTCCGCATTCACGAACTGGAGGCCCATGCAGCGGTTGGTAGTATCACGGTCATTGACTCCGTCCGGGCTCACCACCTTGGACGCGCCCAGCGGCATGCCCGGTTCCGCGATGGCGTTCCCCAGTTTGTCCAGCCAGTTCTTGTAATGCTCCATCTGCTTCGCCCCTTCCGCCGGGGACGCGGGTTGTTTCCCACCGTGGAATGCCAGGATAAATCGGGGCATAACGCCTCCCATCAAAATACATAAATGGATTGTTTCGAACACCGCCGCCGCATCCGGTTTGCCGCCGGATTGGTGACGCTCCTTTATACCACCTTTTTATTGGCTGCGGCCGGCGGGGACTCTGAGGCAGGGATGAAAAAAACCGGCAACCGGTGTGCCCGTGAAAGGGCGCGCCGATTGCCGGAACGGAGAGTACCAGGCTGTTGAAGGTTGTGGAATCAGTTGTTCAGGTGCACGGAGACAACCTTCGAAACACCGTGCTCTTCCATGGTCACGCCGTACAGTGTGTCGGCGAAGCCCATGGTTTTCTGGTTGTGCGTGATGATGATGAACTGCGTTTCGTTCGAAAACTCCTGCAGCATTTCCTGGAACCGCACCACGTTGGCCTCGTCCAGCGGCGCGTCGATTTCGTCGAGCAGGCAGAAAGGGCTGGGCCGCACTTTGAGCAGGGCGAAGATGAGCGCGATGGCGGTCATCGTTTTCTCGCCGCCGGACATGAGGGTGATGTTGTGCATGGCCTTGCCCGCGGGGCTCGCGGTGATGTCCACGCCGGACTCCAGCGGGTTGTCGGGGTTGTCGAGCGAGAGTTCCGCCCGGCCGCCCTGGAACAGGCGCGAGAACAGGTGCTTGAAATGTCCGTTGACCTCGTGGAAGGTGTCGAGAAACAGCTGCCGCGTGGTCTCATCGATTTTCTCGATGGTCTGGTGCAGCGTCTGGATCGACGCCGCGAGGTCCTGCTCCTGTTCGTGCAGGAACAGGTAGCGCTCGTTGGCCACCTGAAAATCGGAAAGCGCCGCCAGGTTGACGTCGCCGATCTTGCGGATCTTCTCGCGCAGTTCGTTGATGCGGCTGGCAGCCGGCCCTTCTTCGACATCCTCGAAAGTGCCGTGCAGCAATTCTTCCGTGTTGACGCTGAAATCCTCGAACGCCTTTTCCTCGATATGCGCCACCTGCAGGCGCGTTTCGGTGCGCTTCTGTTCGATCTGGAAGACCGCCTCGCTGGTTTCGGACACTTCCTGCAGCAGCACGCGCGTTTCCTTTTCCTGTGCCGACAGCCGCTCTTCCAGTTCGCGCAGTTCCTCCTCGCCCTGCGTGATGTCTTCCGACAGCGTGTCCTTGTCGCGTGCCTGCTCTAAGATCTGCGCTTCGGTTTCGGCGATGACCCGTTCGCAATCCTCGATCTTGTCGCGGTTGAGGCCCTGTTCGCCCTCGCGCTGGCGGATGCGGTGTTTCAGGTTCTCCACCTGCTGCTGCAGGCGCTTGATCTCGTTGAGCACGGTTTCGCGCTTGCCGGTGAGGGAGGTGACCCACACCTGGATTTCGTGGATGCCGGCGTTGATCTGGTCGAGGACCTGTCGTTGCTGTTCGGCTTCTGCCTTGAGCTGGCTGACCCGTGTTTCGTGATCGGTTTTTTCCTGTTCCTCGCGCGTCAGTTCTTCCGTCAGCGTGGCGTGGTGGCCGGTGAGTTCCTCGCGTTCCTGCGCCGCCGCCTGCCGGTCGAGGCCGATGGTCTCGAGCTTTCTCATGAGGCGCGCGCCCTCCGCCGAAACGGTTTCGAGGTCCTTGCTGCTGTGCGCCAGTTCGATCTGCGCCTGCTGCGTCTGCCGGCTCACGGTCTCGAGCGCCGTCTCCGCCTGGGAGACGCGCTCCTCCTGCCGGGCCATCGCCTCATCGGCTTCGGCAACGGCGGTTTCGAGCACGGCCACCTCGCGATTGAGCTGTTCCATCTCGCGGTTGCGCGCCAGCGGGCCCTCGGCGTTTTCCTCCATCGCGCCGCCGCTGACAAGGCCCATGGAATCGATCACCTCACCGGCCAGGGTCACGACGGTGCCCTGAAACTGTTCCTGTCCGTGCAGGTGCAGGGCGGTGTCGAAATCGCGCACGATCACCACATCGTTCAGGAGATGGTCGATCACGGCGCGGTAGTCGCCGGTGGCTTCCACGAAGTCGCGCGCCTTGCCGAGCACGCCGGGATGTCCGTTGAGGTAGAGCTCCGGCCGGGGGGTGGATTTCGGATTGAGCGGAATGAAGGTGCCGCGTCCGGATTTGTTTTCGCTCAGGTAGCGGATCGCCTGGGCGCTGTCGGTGTAGGAGTCGACGATGACGCCGTTGAGCCGCCCGCCGAGCACCGCTTCCACGGCGGTTTCGTATTGTTCCGGCGCCTTGAGCACGTTGCCCAGCACCTCGCGCAGGCCGGAGATGCGGTCGCCGTTGGTCGCGCCCATGAGCGACTTCACGCCCTCGTCGAACCCTTCGAATTTGCGCCGGAGTTCGGACAGGGAGTTGTACAGCGACTGCTTGCCGAGGAACGCCTCTTTTGATTGCAGCGCGTGGGCGCGTTTCTGCCGGACTTCGTCCTTCGCCTGCGCCAGCGTTTTCTGTGTTTCATCGAGCCGCGTCTTCAATTCCTGGAAGGCCGTTTCCTTTTGCTTGTGCGTTTCCAGCGCCGTGCTTTCCTGGCCCACTGCCGCCTCGCGCAGGGCGCGGGTTTCCTGTTCCTCGCGTTCGAGGTTGGCCTGCCGCGTTTCGAGATGCTCCTGCCGGGTCGTCAGCGCGGTGATCTCGTTGCGTTTTTGCGAGGTGCGGTGCCACAGGTCGAGCACGCGCCGTTCCACCTCGGTCAACTGCGATTCGATCTCCTGTTGCTTCTGCTTTTGCGCCGTCTGCTCGGTGGTGCGCGATTCGAGAACGTTCTCGCGCTCGTTGATTTCCTCGCCGATGCGGGTCAGTTCCGCCCGCTGGGCCACGGTTTCCTCTTCCTGCTTCGTGATCTCGGCGGTCATCTGTTCCGCGTCCTGACGCGCCGTTTCGATGTCCGTCTTCGCTTGCTCGATCTGCTGTTTTTTCAGGTCGATGCGGTGTTCGTTCTTGCCGATGGCGTCCGACAGGGCGTGGCGCGTTTCCTTTTTCGAGTTGAGTTCCGCTGCCAGCTCGTCGATGTCGAATTTCAGTTGTTCGGATTTCGTTTCCAGTTCCGAGACGCGGGCCTGTTTCTGCGTTTTCGATTCCGCCAGCCGGGCGTGTTCGGTTTCCAGTTCCTCCAGTTCCTTCTGGTAACGGCGAATGCGCTTGGCGAACAGGCGCAGCGAGAGATCTTTCATCTCACCGTGGTGTTCCTTATAGCGCTCGGCCTTGGCCGCCTGGCGCTTGAGCGATTCCACCTGCCGCTCCAGTTCCTGCACGATATCGGAGATGCGGTCGAGGTTTTGTCCCGCCGCGTCGAGCTTGCGCAGGGCCTCGTTCTTGCGCACCTTGAACTTGAGCACGCCCGCCGCCTCCTCGATCCAGATGCGCCGGTCTTCCGGCTTGGAGGTGACGATGTCCTGTACGTGGCCCTGCTCGATGACCGTGAGCACCTTGGGGCTGATGCCGATGTCGAGGAACAGGTCGGTGATGTCCTTCAGGCGGCAGGGCACGTTGTTGATGTAGAACTCGCTTTCGCCGGAGCGGTGGTAGCAGCGGGTGACCTTGATCTCCTCCGCCACGTTGGGCACGCTGGCGATGCGCAGGCCTTCCGGCACGTCCGACAGGGTGAGGGTGACCTCGGCGCGGTTGACCGGCTTGCGGTGGGCCGTGCCGTTGAAGATGAGGTCGGCCACGCGGGTGCCGCGCAACTGCTTCGAGCTCTGTTCGCCGATGACCCAGCGGATGGCGTCCGAGATATTGCTTTTACCGCAACCGTTGGGACCGACGACGGCGGTGAACCCCTGGGTGAAATCGAGATGGGTGCCGTCAACGAAGGATTTGAATCCAGCGAGTTCCAGGTTCTTTAAAATCATGAGGTTAGCTCAGGCGTGCGATAGGGTGGATGTGTGTTTGAAAGACC
Source organism: Nitrospina sp. (assembly GCA_020430445.1). Taxonomy (GTDB): domain Bacteria; phylum Nitrospinota; class Nitrospinia; order Nitrospinales; family Nitrospinaceae; genus Nitronauta. The sequence continues at coordinate 360 of JAGQJZ010000108.1, read as the reverse complement.
TTCGGGAAGGTTATCGCAAAGCGAAACCACTGTAAAGCGAATTATACCATCCCTTGTGGAATAATGAAAACGTACTACTACATGTGGGGTTTTTCGATAGGTATTATTTGTGAAGCAGAATTGAGCAGGTTGGAACTAGCTTAAAATAACAAAAAAGTCCGTCTACTAATTCAAAATAGCAAATATCTTTTGTTTGTAATAAAAGGGGTTTCGGATCGAAAAAGCAAATCTAGCTGGTTGATACAATAAAGGACCATTTTCTAAGCCATAACTAACAAAAAATTTGAGTAGCTAATATCAACTAGCAAAATAACGAAGAGATTAGCAGATTTTGTTGTAAAATACCCTCTTCTAAGGGGT
>JAGQJZ010000107.1 GCA_020430445.1 Nitrospina sp. | reverse complement strand
GATTTTGTGGAACCTTCCCCTGAAACCCGGAATTCCAACAACCGGGGAGCGCTCCGGGGCAGTCCGGAAAAGGCTTGGGGAGAATAAAGATGGGGGAAAACGCAAAAGGGGTTAAACCGATTTGGTTTAACCCCTTTTTTATTAGGTAGCGGGGACAGGATTTGAACCTGCGACCTTTGGGTTATGAGCCCAACGAGCTACCAGACTGCTCCACCCCGCACTGATTTTTTATCAAGTCCCTTGTGGGGGATCGATACGATGTGCTTGCCTGAATCGTAAAACCGGGAGGGACCGGCGGTTTCATAATTCCGGTTTGTGACCTGCTAGGTGCAATCTATTAGAGTTTTACAAAAATAGCAAGAGCGGTTCGGGCTTTTAGCCCGAACCGCTCCGGAAGTTTTCTGTAATTACTCTTCGCTCAGATGAGCGTTCTTGCGGTCCGGGTTGCGGAACAGGGACGTTTCGTTCGTCAGTTCGTCCACTCCGGGGAACGTCTGATCCGGATGAATCTTCTTGGCTTTTTCAAGCAGTTCTTCTTCGGTTTCCTTGCGGTCCACATCGGGGATACAACAGTCCACGGGACAGACTTCCTGACAGGCTTCCTCGCCGTGGAACCCGACACATTCCGTACAGAGGTCCGGGTCGATATAATAAAAATCAATTCCACCCTTGGTCCCATCATCGATGGCTTCGTTGGGACATTCGGGTTCGCAGACACCGCAGTTAATACATTCGTCAGTGATGATGGTGGCCATAATGCATTTCCTTCTAAAGATTGATGAAATAATTTATTTATAAAACTAACCCAAAGTTTTAGTCGCTGTGCGGATTCCGTGTCCACGCAACCGGTGGCAGACGGCAACGTCAATGGAAAGTGTATCTTAATTCAAGGCCAAGGGAAATTCAAATGCGGATTTAATATCCTTAACCTGTTCCAAACTAGGCTATTATAATGATTGGAGTGATTTGTCAAGGAATTATGCCCTCGATCCAAGGGAGCCTTTAATAATTCGATATTTTGCCTCGTCAACCTGGCGGGCTTTGAAAAACCGGGGACCGGCCCGTAGTTGGCGGAAATTTTGGAGACGCCATTAATAAAACCCTTTATCCGTGGCAAAATGGATGACCGGTTGCTTTTGAAGGGATTATTCCTCCGCTAAACAGATGCACCGGGCGTTGGAGGAACGCTCTCATAATCCGGCATTTTTAATTTCGGCAGGCCGCCGCCCTGGAAAATCGAGGCTTGCCGCCGCTCCGGGCCGTTTTCAGAAGCGTCCCGATAGGCTGACGTCATGTGGGTCAAGCGATTCTTAATAGGCATTCCCGCGCTTCTGGTGCTCATCCTGGTGCAGTCCTTTTTCTGGGTGCCCACCTACGATTCGCAAGCAACGGGAAATCCCGAACGCCTGCTCCGTTTCATCAACGCCAGCATCGGTGACGCGGAGATCCTGAACCCCATCCTGAGCGCGGATACCGCCAGCAGCGAAATCAACGAATACGTTTTCGACGGCTTGCTCGATCTGGACGACGAACTCCGCTATCGCCCCCGTCTGGCCACGGGCTGGGTCCAGTATGAAGAAGCCTACCTGAGGTGGAACCCGGACTTTACCGTAGAGGGCGCCGGTTCTCCGGCGCAGTTCAAACACTATATTCTCGATCGCATGGCCGCTCATCCCGCGTGGGTGAACAACCTCAAATCCGTGGAGATCGTCGAGGAAAAAGCAGGGGAGGGGGAGTATGAAGTTCCCCGGCTCAACGAAACAGGCGAGCCGGTGTTGGAAAACGGCCGTCCGGTAATGAAAAAAATCGCCTGGAGCCGGTCCCCGGTGACGGCGCTGAAGTTCACCCTCAAGGAAATCGATCAGGATTTTTTCCTCCCACTGGAAAAACTGCTCGGGCAGGAATATTTTCAGTTCTTCCCTTACGAAAAACTGATCCGGGCGCGGGAGCCGGCGGAGCAGGAGGCCCTGGCGTCCGGTTATCCCTCCCTGATTCAGGTCAAAGAGCACAATCCCGTCATCGTGTTTGACCTGCGGAAAAACGTGCGTTTTCACGATGGCCATCCCTTCGACTCCAGCGATGTCCTGTTCACTTACCAGGCCATCATGGACACCGCCAATCTGTCGCCCCGGCGGTCCGACTACGAGCCGGTTAAAACCGCCGAAACCCAGGGGCCGTACAAAATCAAGTTTACCTACAAGCGGTTGTTCTCTCCCGCTATTTCGGCCTGGAGCATGGGGGTTCTGCCGGAACACCTGCTCAATCGCGACGCCCTGGAAAAAGAAGGCCGGGACAAGGGGCTGACGGGGGACGATCTTAAAAAGTTCACCCTGCGCGACAGTAAATTCAGCCGCAATCCGGTCGGAACCGGACCCTTCCGTTTTGTCGAATGGGAGTCCGATGAAATGATCCGGCTGGAGCGCAACGAGGATTACTGGGAAGGCGCTCCTGAATACCATGAATACATCATGCGCATCCTTCCGGACGCACTGACCCAGGAAATGGAGTTTTACTCCGGCGCCGTGGACAATTACAGCGTGCAGCCCTATCAGGTCGACCGGTTGAAAGACAATCCCAAATACCAGAGTTTCTCCACTGTGGGTTTTAACTACTCTTACATCGCGTACAACATGCGCAAGCCTTTGTTCCATGACCCGGAGGTGAGACGCGCGCTGGGCATGGCAATCGATGTCGAAAAAATCATCAAGTACGTGATCTACGACCAGGGGGAACGCGTGACCGGTCCTTATCCGAAAATAACCGACTGGTACGATCCCAACGTGAAGCCGCTTCCTTACGATCCCGAAGGCGCGCTTGCCATTCTGCACCGCCTGGGCTGGAAGAAGAATCAGGAAGGCTGGCTGGAGAAAGACGGCAAGGTGTTTGAGTTCAACCTGATCACCAACAACGGCAACCCGACGCGGAAGGCCATCCTCACCGTGGTGCAGAACCAGTGGCGCAAGATCGGGATCAAGTGCAACACCCAGTTATTCGAGTGGGCGGTATTTCTCAAGGACTTCGTCAACTCCCTCAAGTTCGACGCCCTGATTCTGGGATGGAGCATGGGCACCGACCCGGACCTGTATCAGCTCTGGCATTCCAGCCAGACCAACCCGAAGCAACTCAACTTCGTGGGATACAAAAGTGAAAAGGCGGATGAGTTGATCGTCCGCATCCGTCAGGAATACAACCGCGACCGGCAGGTGGAAATGGCGCGGGAACTCCATCGGCTGATCGCCGAGGCGCAGCCGTATACCTTCCTGTTCGTCGGCCGGGCAACGCGCCTGCTCGACAAGAAAATCGTCATCGTCAATCGCCAGCCGGACGGCTCCGAGCGATACCAGAAAATTTATCCCGTGCGTGGCGGTAATATCCGGTACCACTTCAACCGCTGGCGCAAGCTGGACCACCAGCCGGAGTTTTCTCCGACCGGGTGATCAGGGCAGGCGGGTCTGGTTTAAAAATATTTCGACCGTTGCGTCCGTGCTGCTGGCCACCGCCACGTCCCGTTTGCCATCGGCGTTGAAATCCCCGCTGGCCAGCGCCAGGGGGGTGCCGCCGGTGACGTAGTCGCGCGTGGGAAAGTAAAATCCCCCGTCACGGTTTCTCGTGATCAGTGAAAAGGAACTGCTCCGCGAATTGGCCACCACCACATCCGGCCAGCGGTCGCCGTCAAACAATTCCACCGCCAGCGAAAGAGGCCCGCCTCCGCCGGAGAAAGCCACCGGCTCGGCGAAACTTCCGTCCGGCCGGGCAAAGAACGCGTACAGGTTGTCCTGGATGGCGGTGGAGCAGACGAGGTCGTCCAGCCCGTCCGCGTTCATGTCGCGTTTGACCAAAACCAGCGGCCGGATATTGAGACCGATGCGTCCGGTTTGATGGAAGGTCCCGGTGCCGTCCCCTGAATAGAGGCGGATGGAGCTGCTGGTGTTGCTGCTGACCGCCAGGGCCAGGTCGGGGTGCCCGTCGCGGTTGAAATCTCCCGCCACTCCGGACAGCGACCGCGATCCCGTCTGATAGGTGTCGCCTGGTTTGAACGTGCCATCGCCGGCGCCGAGAAAAATCTGCACCTTATTGAACGTCAGCGTCACGGCAAGGTCGAGCGCGCCGTCCTGGTTGAAATCCCCCGGGATCACCGCCAGCGGCACTTTCCCTGTTTTCAGATGCATTGCGGGCAGGAACCGGCCTTCGCCGCGTCCGAGCCGGGTGAGGATGGCGTCCGCCCCGCGGGAGTTGTAGACCAGGTCCGGAATCTGATCCCGGTTGAGATCGGCGATCAGGGCGAAGGAGGGCTCGAGCGGAGTTTTCTCCGTGACTGGGGTTTCAAAAGTGCCGTCGCCTTTGCCGAAGATCAGGGAGATGCTGTGGCTTTTGGAGTTGCAGACCACCAGGTCGTCAAAACCGTCCTGGTTGAGGTCGCCCGCCGTCAGGTAACCCGGCCCCTGTCCCACCGGCACGACCTGGGATTTGTGAAAGATATCCGGAGGAGGCTCTGGCATTTTCACATCGCAGGCCGGGAGCAGGACGGTCAGGCATCCCGCCAGAACCTGGAGCGAGAGCTCCCGCAGCGAACCGGGAAGGCGGCCCGGCTTCCGGGGCAGGCCCGGTATTTTGTGAGCAGATGCTTGCAAGCGGGCGATCTCCTTTACGGGCATTAACGAAAATGAGGCGGGACACCGGCGGCGCCCCGCGTTCCCGGACCTGCGAGTTGCCTGAAAACAGAATGTTGCATTACCGGAGACTCTGTGAAATGGCTTGCATTCAAACACTTTATATGACAGGATGAGCGAAATTCCAACCTACCCCTCGCTCCGGCTCACGGTGGCCGGGGCTATAACTCAGGAGGAGGATCCCTTGCGTCACTATCAAACCGTTATTATTTTAAAGCCCGACCTCGATGAAGGCCATGTTGACGAGGCCGTGGAAAAACTCACCGGTTTCCTTGAAAAAAACGGTGGTAAAAGCACCCGTCTCGAAAAATGGGGCAAAAAGAGGCTGGCCTACCGGATCCGGAAGAACAAGTTTGGTTATTACCTGAACTGGTTCCATACCTGCGACCCGGCCGGCATCGCTCCGTTTGAAAAAGAACTCCAGTTATTCGACCAGGTGATCAAATACATGGTCATCAAGCTGGAAGAGAAGGATTTCGAACGCGTGTTGAAGCAGTCGGACCAGAGCGAGGCTTCGGAAGAGGGCGATAAGGAAGAGCCCGCCAAGGAAGAAGCCAAAAAAGAAGGGTCCGAAGCAGATAAAAAAGAAGACAACAAGGAAGCGGCTCCGGCCTGAATCGGAAACCGGCTGCACTCAACCTCTAAATAATCGTCCATGCCAAGCTATAACAAAGTCCTTTTGATGGGGAACCTGACCCGTGACCCCGAACTTCGTTTTACCGCGAGCGGTACCGCCGTCGCCGGATTCGGACTGGCGGTGAACCGCAAGTACAAAAGCGGCGATGACTGGAAGGAGGATGTCTGTTTTGTGGACATCACCGTCTGGGGCCGCCAGGGAGAAAACTGCGCCGAGTATCTCAACAAGGGAAGCGGCGTCTTCGTGGAAGGCAGGCTCAACATGCAGTCCTGGGAGACCCAGGACGGGCAAAAGCGCAACAAGCTGGAAGTGGTCGCCAACACGGTCCAGTTCCTCGGGAAAGCCGGCTCCGGCAAGGCCCCGATGGATATGGAAGACGGGGGCGGTTTCCAGGGCGATGCGGGCAGGGACGACATTCCGTTTTAACGTGACGATAGAAAAATCAGGATAGGAACATCTTTTATGGCAACTGGAAAAAAACGCGGTTTTTTTACTCAGAAGATTTGCCGGTTTTGTGCCGAAAAAATCGAATACATCGATTTTCATGACACCAAACTGCTCAAGCCCCTGATCTCCGAGCGGGGCAAGATCGTGCCTTCGCGGATCTCGGGCAATTGCGCCCATCATCAGAGGCAATTGACGGAAGCGGTCAAACGGGCGCGCAACATCGCGCTGCTGCCCTTTTCAGTCGAATACTAGTTTTGCCCGAAGCACCACCCCATCCGGCAACGGCGTTTCTGCCTTTCGGCCTGTTTCTGATCATCATGATCGGAACGGTGATCGCGCCCGGGCTGGGGATCATGCTGAGCCTCTTCACTCCGGCACCGCTCATTTTGCTTTACCTGCAGCATGGAAAATCGGCGGGGCTGATCTCGGTCGGCGCGGTGGTGATCCTGCTGGCGTGGATGGTGGGGATGGAGGCGGCCATGGGGTTTGCCGCCGCTTATGCGCTGGTGGTGATCCTGCTGGCGGAAGGCATCCGTTTTCAACTGGCGCCGGAAAAGACCATCGGCGTGGCGGCATTGTCCGCCACCGTCTTGTCCGGGGTCCTGTTGTGGATGGCCGTTTCGGGCGAAAACCAGTCGCTGTTGACGTTCTTTGAAAGCCAGTTGCAAGTCAGCGCGAACGAATATTTGAAGGCGCTGAAAGAAGCCGGGACGCCGGAAGACGAACTGCAATTCATGCAGGGAGTGGCGGAGCGCTACACGCCGATGATGGCAAGGGCGCTGTTCGCCGTTCTGGCGGTGGGGTCGCTCATCACCGCCGTGCTCAATTACGTGCTGGTGCGGGCGCTGTGGTTGCGGTTTTACCCGAGAAGTTATTTCCAGGACGCCGCGCCGAACCAGTGGATGCTGCCGGACCCGATGGTCTGGGGGTTCATCGCCTCCGCCGCGGCTCTGTTTCTGGGCGAGGGCGCGCTCACGCTCGTTGGCATGAACGTGTTCATCGTCATGCTGGCGTTGTACTTTTTTCAGGGCCTGGCCATTGCCTCGTCCATCCTGAGCGCCAAAAGGGCGCATCCGGCAATCGCGGTTCTGGTCTACCTGCTGGTGTTCACCCAGCCGCTTTTGATGGGGCTGGTCATCGGCCTGGGATTGTTCGATGTCTGGATCGATTTCAGGAAAATACGGCCGCAGGCCGGGCAGCCGGAAGAGGACCGGGACCCGGACGATTACGAAAACTGAATTGCTGACTATACGGAAATAAAACCCAAAGAAGTGTGTGAAAGGAACCGGTTATGAAAGTGTTGCTGAAAGAAGACGTGGAGAACCTGGGATCGGTGGGCGACGAAGTCGACGTCAAGGACGGCTACGCCCGCAACTTTCTCATCCCGCGCGGCAAGGCTCTGCTTTCGACGCCTAAGAACGTCAAGGCCTACACCCACCAGAAGATGGTGGTGCAGAAGAAACTGAAAAAGATGCAGGCGGGAGCGCAGGAAATCGCCGACAAAATCGCGGCGCTGACCTGTACCGTCAAGAAGAAGGTGGGCGACCAGGGCAAGCTGTTCGGTTCCGTGACCAGCCAGGAACTGGCGGAGTTCCTCCGTTCAGAGGGCGTTGAAATCGACCGCCGCCGGATCCAGTTGAGCGAGCCGATCAAGAAGCTCGGCGAGTTTTCCGTTCCGGTCAAACTGCATCCGGAAGTGACCGCGCAGATCAAGGTGGTGGTGGAATCCGAAGATCCGGAGCCGGAAGTGTCCGAGCCTGTAGAGGCCGCGGAGACCGCCGAAGCCGAAGCCGCCACCGAGGCTCCCGAGGAAGGGGAAGCGACGGAAGAAACGGGAGACGCCGACGAATCCTGAGTCGGCGAAACCTGTCTTTCTGGAAACGCTTTGCCCGGGCAAGCCGGGTGATTGAAGTAGTGAAGATCGATTTTTCAGTTTGTGTGTGACGCAGGGTCATGCAGGGCGGGCCGGACGGGAGTTCCCGGAAAAATCCGGGGCTCTCAGGTGAGCTCGTTCCCGTGACCCGGCCCGTTCACGAGAGTTCTGTGTGAAAACTTTCCGGTCCTTCGGGGCCGGAAAAAATGTTATAAAGGGGCATGGCCAACCCCGCTGATATTTCCCTCCGTAAGCTGCCGCCTTATCTCGAAGAGGCCGAGCAATATGTGCTGGGTGCCTGTCTGTTCGCACCCGACGCCATCTCGCGCGCGCTGGAAAGCCTGGAAGAAAGCGACTTTTACAAAACGGCGCACCGGAAACTGTTCTCCACCATGTGCCGGTTGTTTGAGGCCGACCAGCCGATCGACGTCCTGACCCTCGCCGAGGCTCTGCGAAAGGAAAACGAACTCGATGCCGTGGGCGGGCTGGACTATCTCGATTTTCTTGAAGGTCTGGTGCCGACTTCGGCGGCGATCACCCATCACGCCAAAATCGTCCGCGAGAAACGGATCCTGCGCGATTTGATCGAGACCGCGACGGAAATCGTCACCCACAGTTATGACGATACGGAGGAAGCGGAAGTCATTCTGGATCGCGCCGAGCAGGCGATTTTCCAAATCTCGGAACGCAAAACCAAACGCAGTTTTTTCAGCATCAAGGAAATCGTCAAGAGTAACTTCGACGCGATTGAAAAACTGTTTGAGAATCCGGGCACCGTTACCGGGCTGGAATCGGGATTCAAGGACCTCGACCAGCTCACTTCCGGCTTCCAGCCTTCGGACCTGATCATCGTCGCCGGCCGCCCCAGTATGGGAAAGACCAGCTTCGCGCTCGACATGGCACGTTTTGCCGCCACCAAGAGGCAGAAGCCCGTCGGCCTGTTCAGTCTGGAAATGTCGAAGGAGCAGATCGGTCTGCGCCTGCTCTGCTCCGAGGCGAGAATCAGTTCGGTCAAATTGCGGACCGGTTTCATCCCCAGTTCCAGTTGGGGAGACCTCACCGCCGCCGCCGGACGTCTGTCCGAGGCGCCGCTGTTCATCGACGACAGCGCCGACCTTTCACCGCTGGATTTGAGAGCCCGGGCCCGGCGGCTGATGGCCGAGCATGGCCTGAGCCTGATCGTGATCGATTACCTGCAACTCATGCACGGGCGTTCGGGCACGGAAAGCCGTCAGCTCGAAATCTCCGAAATATCGCGCAGCATCAAGGGACTGGCGAAGGAATTAAATGTCCCCATCATTGCCCTGTCGCAGCTCAGCCGTGCCGTGGAAAGCCGGACCGACAAACGTCCGTTGTTGTCCGACCTGCGCGAATCCGGTTCGATCGAGCAGGACGCGGACGTGGTCATGTTCATTTACCGCGACGAAGTCTACAATCCCGAGTCTCCCGATGTGGGGGTGGCTGAAATCCTCATCCGCAAACAGAGAAACGGTCCTATTGGCGACGCCCGCTTGGCGTTCACCAAGGACTGCACCCGTTTTGACAATCTGAGCCGCTTCGAGGACAGCGCCGCGGCCCTGCCTGAATCCGCCGCGGTTCCCACCCTGTGAGGTGACCTTGCTTCCCAAGCGCGCCGGTTTTGTTCTTGCCGTCTGTCTGTTCCTGTTTTCCTTTTGCGTTTCAATTGGGTTTACTCAGTCCCACGAACAGGAGTTCGCCCTGCCGCCCCTGGAGATGGGGGAGACCCTGCTCAATATGGGGCAGCTTGAGCCTGCCCAGGCGATTTTTTCCCGCCTGTTCGAGACGCAGGCTGAAGACGCCTATGTCGTCCGTGGCCTGGTCAAGTCCTTGGCGGGGATGAACAAGCTGGAAAAGGCGAGAGAGCAGCTTGAGGCCTATCTGAAGGACCATCCGGAGTCCTCGGCGGTTTTGTACGGGATGGGGCTGATCCACCTGATGGAACGGAAGACCGGACCGGCGGAGGAGTTTCTGAATAAAGCCATCTCTATCGACCCGGCCAACGCGCCGGCGCTCAACACACTTGCGGTTTCCCTGTATGAAAGAAAAGAGTACCAGGCGGCGATCGACCGGCTGCACCAGGCTGTCGAGAAAAGCCCCGGCGACCTGCTGGTGTACCGCAACCTCTGGCGCACCTACGCCGCGATGGACAAGACCGCGTTGTTTCACAAGGAATTTGAACAGGCCCGGCAGGAAAATGCCACGCCCCGGATTCTCGGATACGGCCGGGCCTATGCGGGGAGTTTGCGCCAGCAGGGATTCAAAGAGTATCAGGCTGGAAACCTCGACGGCGCTTACATGAAAATGAAAACCATGTTGGAGGTCTATCGGGATATAAAATATTCTTCGGGAGAGGTATCGGCATTGTTCAGCCTGGGGTTGCTTGAGGAAGAAAGAGGGAATAAATCGAGCGCCCTGGACCTCTACCGGACGCTTCTGAAAATCAGTCCAAACCACATCCAGGGCCGGGAGCGTTTGCAGGCGTTGGAGCAAGATATTAAAAATCAATAGCTTACCGAAGCCACCCGATGTCGGGGAAAATATGAAGCGAAACTCAGGTGGCGAAATTCAAATAACCCTTGACAAAATAGGGGGTTACGGGATATTCTGCTGCCGTTTCAAACCTTCGCCAAATGTGTTTTTAAAGAGTAAAACGAACGAATTCAAGGAGGTCGGGTGAAAAAAGACGAGTTGACCGTTGTTGTCTTCCCGGGTTCAACCAGTGCTCCCCAAAAGTACCAGCTTTCCAAAATCCGGATCAAGCTGGCGTTGGGATCCCTCTTGACTCTGGTGTTGGTTCTCACCGGAGCGACGTTCTTTTTGTCTCAGCAGTACCTGAAGTATCAGGAAAGCGAATCCGAATTGGCGTCTCTCCGCCGGGAGAGCAAGGTCCAGAAAATCCAAATTGAGAAGTTCGGCCATCAGGTGCGGAATTTTGAATCCGAGATGGCGCGGCTGGAGCGGTTTGAAAAGAAACTCCGCGTGATCACGGCGCAGGAAAACACCACCGAGGTTGCTGAGAAAAACTGGGGCGTGGGTGGACCGTACGGTCTCACTTCGGTCAGTTTCACGACTTCCCTGGAGCGTGACGCCCAGGCGATGCTGGACCGGATTTCCTCCAACGTCGACATGATGACCAACCAGGCGAAGATCCAGCAGATCAGCTTTCAGGAACTGGACGAATACTTCAAAAGCCAGCGTTCCCTGCTCCTGTCCACTCCCTCCATCTGGCCGACCAAAGGTTGGGTGACCTCCGGGTTTGGATTCCGTAAATCTCCCTTCACCAGTCTTCCCGAGAAACATGAAGGTCTCGACATTGCCACCCGCAAAGGGGCCAAGGTTGTGGCCCCGGCAGAAGGCAAGGTCATTGTCTCCGGGCGTACAACCGGATACGGCAATATGGTGGAAATCGACCACGGGTACGGTCTTGTCACCCGCTTCGGCCACAACTCGAAACATCTGGTGAAGGTGGGCGACCGGGTTCGGCGGGGGCAGGTCATCGCTCTGGTGGGCAGCACGGGCCGCAGCACAGGCCCCCACCTCCATTACGAAGTTCTGTTGAACGGCGTGCCGGTCAATCCGAGAAACTACATTCTGGCAGAATAAGGCCTGGCCATTTCCCGGGTTGGCGGGTGAAGAGCCCCCCAGCAGCACCAGCAGGATAAAATCCCCCAAATTTAATTTTGCCTTT
>JAGQJZ010000106.1 GCA_020430445.1 Nitrospina sp. | reverse complement strand
TTTGCTGGCCGTGCGCAAGCATCTCCTTGCGGAGGGCCACTCGCCGTGGGGGGCAGCTTCTTCCTACCCGAAGTTTTCTCTAAAAAGTTTTCTTGCAGAATCGGCGTGGATAAAGCAACCGGCCCGGACGTGTCATTTTGAGTGAACGCGGCCGACCGCAAGGGCTGTTGGTTTCGCGCTCCTGCGTGGCCGGTTTTGCTTTTGATTTTTGGGTGGATCCAATATGCCCTCTTGTAAAGAGGGACGCGAAGCAGGGTGATTCCCTCCGAATGGAAACTCAGTAATTGTCCTGTGTTTTTTGACGCTCGATGATCTCCGGGTCCATGATGCGCGCGGCGTGCAGGTGCCCGTTTTCAACGGCGCGGTCGAGGGCGGTTTTCCCTTCCTTGTTCTTGATCTTCGGATCGATGCCATAACGGATGAACAGTTCCGTCAGTTTGATGTTGCCGTTGGCGGCGGCCTCGTGCAGCAGCGTGTTGCCTTCCTTGTCGCGTTCGTTCACCGGCGCCTTGCGCTCCACCATCATTTCCACCAGGCCCGTGTGGTCCGCCTGCACGGCGGCGAACAGGGCCGAGCGGCCGAGTGGGTCGAGCGCGCGGATGTCCGCTCCGTGATTGAGCAGCACGTCGACGACATCTTCATGGCCCTCCCGCGCCGCGTGGTAGAGGGGTTTGATGGGATCGTTCGGCGAGCCGTTCACGTTGGCCCCAAGCTGGATGAGCAGTTCCGCCGTTTTGTCCTTGCCCCCTTTGGCGGCGGCGGCCAGCGGTGAGCCCTGTGTCGGGTTGATCGGCGCTCCCAGGGAAACCAGCACTTCGGCCACGTCCGATTGACCGTTGATCGCGGCGTGGTTGAGCGGCGGGACGCCGAAGCTGTCGCGGATGTCGACCGGCGTGCCGCGTTCCACCAGGAAGCGGGCCGTTTCGGGCCAGCCTTCCCGTGCCGCCAGGTGCAGTGCGGTGAAGCCGTGGTCGTCCTTGTCCTTCAGCCGCGCTCCGGACTCGACCAGGTATTCGGCGGTGGTGGTTTTCCCTTTTTCAGCCGCCAGGTGCAGGGGCGTGTGGTGCTGGTTGTTGAGCGCGTGTACCGAGGCGCCCTTGTCGATGAGTTCATGCACGATGAGCGTGTAGCCACCCTGGGCGGCGTAGTGCAGGGCGATGTTGCCTTCTTTATCCGCTATGTTCGTTTGCGCGCCCCGTTGGAGCAGCAGTTCCACGATCTCAGTGTGTCCCCGTTTGGCGGCGGAGTGAAGCGGTGTCCCTTCGGAAGGAGTCAGCACGTTGGGATCGTATCCTTTGTCGAGGAGTTGACGGACCTCTTTGGTGTCGCCCACGTTGGTGGCGTCGTCCAGAATCGGTGTGTTGATTGTGGAGCACGCGGAAAGAAGCAACAGCAGGACAAAGGGTGATGTGCGGGTCAGAAATGGGGTCATGACAGCCTCTTGAGGGACAGGGAGTGAAATGAAAGTGGATGTGTCTGTTCTGTTGGCCGGACGCGCCTTGCTTCGAACGTGCGCTTGGCGGATGAAAACGGTTTGCGACGGGGCGTTCGGGGAATTCAAAAAGAGGAACGTTTCGTCCGCGCCTCCCGGGCAGGGCGCATCCGGTGGAACTGAATCACTCAAAATTTTCTCATGCCGTTTGAAACGATGTCAAGCGGCTGGCTTGTCTTCGGAAAACGCATTTTGGATCAGCCCGCCGATGGTCAGCCCCTGAACCAGTATGGAGAAAATGACGACAACATAGGTCATGGTCAGGAGGACATTGCGTTCGGGGGAGACGGGGATGGACAGGGCCAGGGCCACGGAAATCCCGCCGCGCAGGCCGCCCCAGGTGAGGATGCGGATGGTGTGCCGGGGGAACTCGCGTTTCCATTTGAGCAGCAATACCGGAAGCGAAACCCCGGCCAGGCGCGATGTCAGCACCACGGGAATCGCCAGCACTCCGGCAAGGAGATGACTTCCCTGGAACGTCAGGATCAAAACCTCCAGGCCGAGCAGGACGAACAAAACAGCGTTGAGGATTTCATCGACCAATTCCCAGAAGGTGTCGACGTGTTCGACGGTGGTGTCGGACATGGCGAAACTGCGTCCGTGGTTGCCGATCATCAGCCCGGCGGTGACGGCGGCAATGGGCGCGGAGACGTGCAGGGTTTCGGCCAGGGCGTAACCGCAGAACACCAGCGCTAAGGTGATGAGCACTTCCACCCGGTATTCGTCGATGCTTTTCATCATGCGGTAGGCGATGTAGCCCACGGCGAGACCGAACAGCGCGCCGCCCACCGCTTCTTCCAGAAACAGGATCGCGATGGAACCGAACGTCGGTTCGCTTTCGCCGGTGGCGATGCCGAGGATCACGAGGAACACCACCACCGCGATGCCGTCGTTGAACAGGGATTCACCGGCGATCTTGGTTTCGAGTTCCTTCGGCGCGCCGGCGGTTTTCATGATCGACAGCACGGCGATGGGATCGGTTGGCGAAATGAGGGAGCCGAACAGCAGGCAGTAAATAAAAGGCAGCCCAAGACCGAGCACGCCGGCGAGAACGTAGGTGAGCCCGCCGATCAGGGCCGTCGAGAGCAGGACGCCGAACGTGGCCAGCAGGGTGATGATCCATTTCTGCTGGGCGAGGTCTTCCAGGTTGATGTGCAGCGCTCCGGCGAAGAGCAGGGCCCCGAGCATGCCGTGCAGGACCAGCTTTTCAAAGTCGAGGCCGGACAGCAGCGCCTCGGCGGAGGCTTCGAGGTCCGGCAACAGGCCCGTCACGCCGCCGAGCAGCAGTCCCAGGGAAAACACCAGGGAGATCGCCATCACGCCGATACTGGCGGGAAGTTTTAAAAAACGGTGGTTGAGGTAGCTGAACCCGGCGGTGAAAAATAAAAGCCAGGCCATGAGATCGAGCGTGTTCAAATCGGAATCCTTGTTGGAGTGGATCGCCGGGTCCGGTGACGGTCACCCATCACCCTAACAAATCCGCAGGGGCAATCAACCTTAATATTAAGGGATGGAATGCTCCTATGACGTCAGCAAGAAATAGTTTTCACTCACGCTCCGGCTCCGGTTTAATATAGAACGATGGTTTCAGTTTTCAATGGAGTGAAAGAAAAATGGCGAACAACGGATCCCGGTTCAATCTCCCCCCGCTTCTGAAAAACAAGGACGGGGAAACCCGCAGGGTCGGTGTCGAGATCGAGTTCGCCTTTGAGAACGCGGAAGAGATCGCCGCGCGGGTCGCGCGTATTTTTAAAGGCAACCGGGAGAAGGAAAACGACCACCGTTACCGGGTTGTGGGAACGGAGTTCGGTGCGTTTACCATTGAGCTCGACACCCAGTACGCGCATCCTTCTAAAACAGAGGACGGCAAGCAATGGGACAATCCGTTGGACCAGTGGCTGGATTTCGAGATCGACAAATATTTCCACTCCGTCATCGGGCATGTGGCGAAAACCCTCGTGCCGTATGAAATCGTGACGCCACCGATCCCCGTGGACCGCCTTGATGTGCTGGAGCCTCTCCTTGAAGCCTTGCGTGCTTTTGGCGCCGAAGGCACGGACGAAAATCCCTTCTACGCCTTCGGCCTGCACCTGAACCCGGAGGCGTCCGCGTTCACGACGGAATCGATTTTGAACCACCTGCGCGCCTTCATTGCCCTTTCCGACTGGTTGCATGCGATGATGGACATCGACCTCACGCGGAAACTTTCTCCCTATATCCAGAAATTCCCCACCGACTACGCGCTTTTGATCATGCCCGCCGCCTACCGCCCGGACCTGCCGTGCCTGATTGACGATTATCTCAGGCACAACCCGACCCGGAACCGCGAACTGGACCTGGTGCCCCTGTTCATGTATCTGGACCGGGAGCGGGTTGACGCGGTTCTGGATGACGGCCTGTCCTCGGCACGGCCCACTTATCACTACCGGCTGCCGGACTGCCGGTTGAACGACGAGGGCTGGAGCCTGGCGCGGGAATGGAATTTCTGGGTGGAGGTCGAGCGGCTGGCCGAAGACACGGAACGCCTGGCGGCCATCTGCGCGGCGTTTTTCAAGCACCACGGCGGATGGTTCAACTGGAAATGGGTCGACAAGGCGCGCCCCTGGCTCCCCTCATTGCCTGAATGATCCGGAAATTATTGAAAATTATCGGCACCCAGGCCGGATTCCTTTGAATCCGGAATACCCCCGTGCCATCTAAAAAAGGAACCTTAATCAAGCGGAGGAGACCATGGCACAGGCGACGTTTGCCGCAGGCTGTTTCTGGGGAGTGGAGCTGGCGTTCCAGAAACTGAAAGGGGTGACGGGCACCCGGGTGGGGTACACCCAGGGCCATGTGGAAAATCCCAATTACCACATGGTGTGCACCGGCCAGACCGGCCATGCCGAGGCGGTGCTGGTGGAATACGATCCCGGTGTGATTTCCTATGACGAACTGCTGGACGTGTTTTGGAAAAAGCACGATCCCACGCAGGTCAACCGTCAGGGGCCGGACGTGGGCACGCAGTACCGGTCCGGGATTTATTATCATTCGGAAGAACAGAAGGACGCGGCGAGCCGGTCACGCGACCAACTCGGGCAGTCCGGCCGTTACCGCCAGCCCATTGCCACGGAGATCAAACCTGCTGCGGTATTTTATGATGCGGAAGAATACCATCAGCGCTATCTCGAAAAGCGCGGCATGACGCACTGCGGCTGAGTCCGCAGGAATCGCAATACCGGTTAAAAAAAACAAGGGAGAAATCACAATGTACGAAGATCCGCCTGATCCCAATGTGGATCCGAAAGAATTCCTCGACCAGTTGAAATCGATCCTGAAAAGCGCCGAGGAGGAGATGATCCAACTCAAAGCCGAAACAATCCGGACGTTGGTGAGGTATAGAAGCAACCTGCCGGACATGAGCGGCGTGCCCATGTCGAAGGCCGACCTGTGCTCGCTTGACCTGACTTACGTCGACTTCACCGAGGCCGACCTGAGCCACGCGCTCCTGGTGGGGAGCAACCTCACCCAGGCCGATCTGGTGCGGACGAACTTCTTCAAGGCCAATCTCGGCGGCGCCAACCTGTACAACGCCGACATGACCGAGGCGAATTTCCTTGAGGCCAACCTGGCCAAAACCGACCTCAGCGAAGGGGTGTTGAATGGAGCCAACCTGCACAAGGCCGACATCGGCCATGGCTCGGACCTGAGTTACGCCGATCTGACGAATGCCAATCTGGAAGGGGCGAACCTGCGGGCGGCCAAGGTGCCCGGTGCTATTTTTGACGGCACGAACCTGAAGGGCGCCGATTTTTCCCTGGCGGAGAACCTGTCGGAACAGCAACTCCGCGCCGGCGTGATTGACCGCAACACCCGCCTGCCCTCCTACCTGAAAATCACCTGGAAGAACGACTCTGAATACGAGATCGAGTTCGACGCGGAAGAGGCGAAATCCACCGCCAATCCGGACGACTTCGCCCCTCCGGATCCCTTCGCCTCCTAGGTCCTTGCGGACGGCTAACGTCCTGGCGCGCAAAATTCCTTCGGTGGGTTTTACTGCAGAATCATACAGGCGAATCTACCATCCCAGACGTGTCGTTCTGAGTGAACCGTTTTCAGGTTTCCGGCCGCAAGGTCCGGGGTCCTTCGTTGCGGTTCCATTCAGAATGACACGCCTGGTGCGTTTGCTTTTTCACAAATGATTCGGCAGAAAAATCCATTGACGATAAATTTCGCGGCAAGACCCCCCGCCATAAAGGTCATTTCTGCAAGGCCGGCGGTTCCCAGGGGATGACACGTCTCTTTTCGAAGTCGTAATCCGCATAGCGGCAGATGCGGGCCAGCCGGGCGCAGAAGAGGGCGTCGGCCTCGTCTTTCCCGGCTTTCTGATATTCTGCCACCACCGCTTTCCAGAGTCCCGCCTTCCATCCATCGTAATCTTCGCGGTATTGTGCCACCGCTTCCTCAAACGGATGCCGAATTTGCCGGGCGCGGTCCGCGTTGATTCCCGGACATCCTTCAAAATTGTCTGCCGGCCGGCCGGTGAGCGCCTGTTGAAAAAACAACAGGTCGGCGAGAAAACGGCTGGTTTGCACCGGGTCGTCCGCGCCATGCGGAGAGGGGTCCGCTTCGCCGCGCAACGGTTCCGGGTTCTGCCCCCGGGTTTCCCTCTGGCGCGGATTCCAGCCGAAGCCGGGGATCATGCCCAGGTTGGGGTTGGAACTGAGGATCAGGCGCGGCTCGTTGAGGGGGTAGGGGGACGTCGACCAGATGCCGAGCACGTCGACCGATTCGAGCCCGGGGTATTTGAGGCAGGAGTGATTGCGCTGCAGGTATTGGAGGAGGGCGCCATGCAGGTGTGAGTCGCGCGTGGTGATGGTGCTGTAGGCCTGGTAATCGGCAAACAGGAGACGCCGGAAATGGGCCGTGTCGGACAGGGCGATTTCCATCGTGCCCGCTTTAAACCGGTCCTGCCAGCCCTGAAGCGCCTGGGACAGTTCCATTACGGTCTTTTCTTCCTGGGCGTGGACATTGTACGTTGTGCCGCTGCGGACCTGCGCTTCCACCCGGGAAGAAAATTCGGCGGCCAGGCGGTCTCCATCGATCAACAGGCTTTTAAATTCAGCGTCCATCAGTTTCCTGCCGGAAAGTTGCGGGTGTGGAGAACGGTCTTTTTGTTGTATCTTTGGCATTCCAAATTTAAAAAATTCGGAAAATAAAACATTCGATATCCGGAAAAATTATGGAATAAACCATGGAAAACCTTTACCTTAGATAACAGATCCGATTTAGTGTTCATGTTTTGACCACCCGACTGGTAGTGAATTGTACGGAAGTCATTAACTGTTTTCCGACATGAAGGGATGGGGGCACAGATGGTTCCGGTGGATCTGCGTCAGAAAAAACAAATCGCCGCCAGGGTTCAGGTTTACCTGTTTGGAACCCTGGTTTTATTGCTGGCGGGTTTCCTGATTTACGATTATGTCAATACCCGCGAACAGCGCATGGCCCAGGCCGAGTTGATCCTGGGCGTCCTCTCGCCCTCTGCGGTGGCGGCATTGGCGGAAAACAATCCCGGCCTGGCAGATGCGGAACTCAAAAAGCTGGCAGGCATCGATTCGTTGTTGTCAGCCGTATTATATAACGAAGCCGGCGCGGCCGTTATCACGCATTCCCGCTCTCCCTCCGCAAGTGGTCCGCCTTCCCGGCCGGAAACCGGTGAGTTCCGGTTCGACGGCCATTTTCTGGAAGCCTCCCATCCGCTGGTCCGTGACGGCAGGACACTGGGGACGCTTTATCTCCGGTTTTCTTTTGAGGGCCAGCAGGATTCCTGGCGGGCTCTGATTTTCCTTCTGTTGATGTTTGCCTTTCTCGCCGGATGGGCCTGGAAAAGCTTTCCGGATTTTTGGTCCGGCGATGCTGGCGAACGGGTTCTGTCTCATCCCGATTCGCCGCCGGTAACGGAACCCGAATCCAACCCTGAACCCATGCTCCAGGAAACCCATTTGACCGAATCCACGGGAGTGGACAGGGCGGGACGGCGGGAGAGGGCTGGTTCCGTTGCGGAAGAGGAATCGCGTCTGTGGATCGAGTACACCCAGATCACCGAGCGCATGAATTTTGAAATCAAAATGCGCAAGCGGGCGGAAAATATCCTCAAAACGCACAACCGGATTCTGGAGTTGCTCACCCTCGGACATCCCCTCAACGAGGTTCTGGACCAGGTCGTCGAAAACCTGGAAAAGCAGATCGGCCCCGGCGCGCGGGGCGTGGTGTACCGGCTGGATGGAAACGGGGAAACGCTGGAACTGGCATCGGCGCCGGGCCTGACCCGGGACTGCCGGAGAGAAATGCGGGTGTTCGATATCAACCGGACGGACTGTGTTTTCGTTTCCACCGTCCGGGACAACCGGGTGGTGATTGTGGAAGATTTTAAAGAGGATGACCACTGGCCTTCCTGCAGGGAGATCGGCCTGCACCACGGTATCCGTTCCTGCTGGCTGGTTCCCGTGGCCGGTCCGACGGGGGAAGTGGCCGGTGTTGTGGGTATCGTCTCCAAAACGCCTGGAAGCCCCGGTGTGGAGGAGTTGAAGCACATCCGCTCCGCCGGGTTCATTGCCGGAATGGCGATCACCCGGAAGCGGTATGAGGACACGGTGAAAAACCAGACGATGGAACTGGTCCGGAGCAACCGGGACCTGGAAGAATTCGCCAGTATCGCCTCGCACGACTTGCAGGAGCCTTTGAGAAAAATTGTTTCCTTTGGCGAACAGTTGAAGAAGTTTTATGCTGAAAAGCTGGATGAAAAAGGCAATGAGTACCTTGAAAAAATGATCCGGGGCACCCTCAGGATGCAACAGTTCATTGACGATCTTTTGACCTATTCCCGCGCCGGAGAGGAGTCCGGTCCGATGAAGCCCACCGACCTCAACCGGGTGGTGCGGGAAGTGGCGCATGACTTTGAGTTTTTGATCGGGGAGAAACAGGCCCGGTTGAAGGTGGGGAACCTGCCTGTGGTTCCCGCCGATCCCGTCCAGATGCGTCAGGTGTTTTCCAACCTGCTCAGCAATTCCCTTAAATTTTCCCGCGAAGGCGTGAACCCGGAGATCGAAATTGAATCGAATCCCTCCAACGGGTCACAGGCCGAAATCATCTTCCGTGACAACGGCATCGGGTTCGATGACAGTTGCCGGGAACGCATCTTCAAACCTTTCGAACGGCTCAACTCGGTCAGCCAGTACGGGGGCAGCGGCATAGGCCTGGCCCTGTGCAAGAAGATCGTCGGACGCCACGGCGGCACCATCCGCGCCGAAGGCCGGCCCGGGGAGGGGACCCATATCATCCTCGCCCTCCCCACCACCTGAAATGGAGATGAGCGGGCCGTTTGCATGTTTCCCGCTTTCGGGTACACTGGTCCTCGCAAAAGCCATGCCTGTGTTGACGGGATCGACAGGGGAGATGCATGTTTGAATTCCTGGTGCATATTCCGGGGAAGACCTATCTGGCTATTTATGCCGCGGTGGCGCTGGCGGCGATTGCCATCGGCTGGTACACCACGCTGGACAGTTCCTCCGGGTTCAGGGAACCGGCTCCCACCAAGTTCGACGCCATCTCGATTGCCTGCCTCATCGGCCTCCCGCATGTCATCCGTACGGTCATCTTCGGACTGTGGTCGCGCAACATGGTCCGCTTTGAAGGCGATGATAAAAACCCCACCCTCATCGCCACGGTCGGGACGGAACAGGGACGGAACAGGATCGAAAAGAGGCTGCTCGAATTTCTCAAACAGTCGCACAACCCGCTTGTCCTGTTTTCAAACCCCAACCTGAGAAAAGAGCTGAATGAAGACCTGGAGCCGAACAGGCAGGCGCTCGTCCGCGCGCACCTCCTGCTCGCGCCTGAAGAAAAGAAACGCCTGGTCAAAACCGCCTGGATGACTTTTTTCATTCTGCTCGCGGCCATGCTGGCGAAGCTGATCTGGGGTGTGTCGCGGAGCAAGCCGGTCGGTTTCCTGATCCTGGAGTTTGTGGCCGGGCTGACTCTCATGCTGGTGGTCCTGCGGCCGTGGAAGATCGCCACCCGCCTCGGCAAGCGGTACCTGAAGACCCTGAAGCAACATTTCGAATGGGTCCGGCAGGAACTCGACGGTGGGAAAATTCCAAACGGCATGGATCCGTCTCTGGCGCTGGCGGTGTTCGGGGCCGGCATGTTTTCCAAAAACCCCGCGTTTGATGCGTTCAACCGGACGTTCCACCGTTCGTCCACATCCGATTCCTCCGGATGCGGTGGGTGCGGCTACGGGTCGGATGGCGGATCGGACGGCGGCGGTGGTTGTGGAGGGTGCGGCGGATGCGGCGGCTGATCCGGTTCATGCAAAAGAGGTCCGGCATTGAGACCGAATGCGGCACGGGGCCCTATGTTCCGCGTTCCCTGCTTTTGCAATGGCACATCACCGAACGGTGCAACCTGCGTTGCCTGCATTGCTACCAGGAGGATTACAGCTCGCGCGAGATGCACTGGGACCAGTGGGTGCAGGTGCTCGATCAGTTCAACGCGCTGCTCGCGCGCTGGCGTAACGGTACAGGCAAGACCGGGATGCGTGGCCACATCACCGTCACCGGTGGCGAGCCGTTCGTGCATCCTGACTTCATGCGCCTGCTCGAACAATTCAGTGAAGAAAAACACCGCTACAGTTTTGCAATTCTCACCAACGGTTCGATGATCGACCGGCCGGTGGCCCGCGCGCTTTCGCGCCTGCGGCCACGGTTCGTGCAGGTGAGCATGGAGGGCGGTCCTGAAACCCACGATCGCCTGCGTGGCGCGGGTAATTTCGAAACAACCTGCGACGCCATCCGCCACCTGGTGGCGGCAAACATTCCAACGCTGGTCTCCTTCACCGCGCATCGCGAAAACTACCGCGAGTTTCCGGAGGTGGTCGAGATCGCCTGTAAACTGAAAGTCGACAAGGTCTGGTCCGATCGCTTCCTGCCCAATGGAGCGGGCATGGACCACATGGCGGGCGAAGCGTTGACGCCGGAAGAGACGCGGGAATATTTCAACAGCATGGCCGGGGTGCGCGAGGCCACGCGCCGGCGCTGGTTCTGCCGGACGGAGGTCGCCATGGACCGCGCCCTGCAGTTTCTCGAGGGCGACGGTCGGCCTTACTTCTGCAAGGCGGGCGACAGCCTGATCACCCTCATGCCCAACGGCGATGTCTACCCATGCCGGCGCATGCCGATCCACGTCGGCAACCTGCTCGAACAGCCGCTGGAAATGATCTACAACTCGCATCCGCTTCTTAAGCAATTGCGCGATCCGCAGCAGGTCAGCGAAGGGTGCGGCGGCTGTTTTTATACCGGCCTGTGCAAGGGAGGGCTCAAATGCCTGTCCTACGCTGTGCACGGCGATCCGTTTGTGCGCGATCCCGGGTGCTGGCACGGTGACACGGAAAATGAAAACGCAACGACTCAACCCGCCCGGGAGGAAATCCATCCATGAGCACGAACGCACTCGCACTGAATTGGGACGGCGTCACCCTGCCGGATGAAATCAAGGCCGGGGTCGAAGAACTGGTTGCAAGTTATCACGATCAACTGGAAGAGACGGCGTTGTCCGGGATCATCCTCTACGGCAGCGGAGCGCGGGGACATTACCGCTCCGGCGTCAGCGACGTCAACCTGTTGGTCATCCTCGACCGGGTGGACACCGCCGCGCTGGATCACATCCTCGACACCACCCTCAGCGCGCGACGTTACAATATCGCGCCGCTTCTGATGACCCCGGACGACCTGCGGTCGTTCACCCGCGTGTTTCCGATCAAGCTTTTGTCCTTCAAGGAATCGTACACAGTGCTGTGGGGAGAGGATGCGCTGGCCGCACTCGAGGTGGAATCCGCCAACCTGCGCCTGCGCTGCCAGCAGGAAGCGCAGAACTTGCTCATGCGCCTGCGCCGGTATTACCTGACCCGGCAGGGGCACGCGCGGAGCACCATGATTCGGGAGCACATGAACGGATTCATGGAAGTGCTGCGCCGCGTGGTGCAACTGGCCGAAGGCGAGGTGCCGCGCCGCGCGGACCTTGTGGCGCGGGCATCGGCGGTGATTGGTTTCGATTCGGAAACACTGCGCAGTCTGATGGCGTTCCGCAAATCCTCCGGTGATCAGGAACCGGAGGCCACGCCCGGGATATACAACAGCTTCATGCTCCTCGCCGAACAGGTCGCCCGTTTCACCGAAAAACTAGGCGAGTGAAAAACTCTAGGGTTTCCCTTTGTGAAACGTCCAGC
>JAGQJZ010000105.1:2872-11789 GCA_020430445.1 Nitrospina sp. | reverse complement strand
GCAGGTGCTCAACCTGCTGCGCGATCTGCAGTCACGGCGCGGACTGACTTATCTGTTCATCACGCACAACCTGAACGTGGTGCAGTACATGGCGGACGAGGTGGCGATCATGTACCTCGGACGCGTGGTGGAATACGGACCGGTGAAGGAATTGTTCGAGACCCCCCGACACCCGTACACGAAATCATTGCTCGAAGCCGTGCCCAACCTTGGCGAGCGGGTGGAATTCAAGACGATCGTCGGCGACGTCCCCTCGCCGCTCAATCCCCCTTCCGGATGCCACTTCCATCCGCGCTGCCCCATCTACCTGAACGAACCCGAAGGCTCGCCGCTTCGGCAAAAATGCAAAGGCGAATACCCCGGCCCGACCACGCTCCCCAAAGGCTACGTCAAATGCCATGCTGTCGAAAAAGAATGAAGAAAATTCTCCCAGCTTTCGCCTCCGTCTGATCAATTCACCCAACTGTTTTTCAAGTGTTTGCCCTCAAAATAAAAGTTTACAAGGGATGTTTATCTCCTTGATAACAGCCCGGTTAGCGTTGCATTTGGTGGTCGGGATGGCTACACTGGGTCGCCTTAGACATGAAAACAGTTCGATCTCTTTCGTAGCAGGCTACTATGCGAACACTGGCGCTGGTTTTATCCTTGGCTCTGTTGACAGGCTGTACCGACTCCCCCACGTCCCAGGTGCCGGATGAGGTGGCCGTCGCCAAAACGGTGGTGGGTGAAAATCCCCAATCGGCGGACGACCTGACGGACATGGGGTTCGCCTACCTCAAGGCGGGGCGTATCGAGGAAGCGCTGGAGCCTTTGCAGAAGGCGGTGGAGATGGAACCGAAATCCGCCCGCGCCCTGTTTCAACTGGGCCTCGCCTACGGCGCTCTCGGCCGGCACAAGGAAAAGATGGAGACGTACCGCAACGTGCTGCGGTTGCAACCGGGTTTCGCCCCGGCGCACCTCAAGCTG
Source organism: Nitrospina sp. (assembly GCA_020430445.1). Lineage (GTDB taxonomy): Bacteria > Nitrospinota > Nitrospinia > Nitrospinales > Nitrospinaceae > Nitronauta. Next base: position 10,823 of record JAGQJZ010000105.1, on the reverse strand, counting down.
GGTCAGGCCCTGGCGGCAGAGGAACACCATCAGGAAGCGATCCACCATTACCAGACCGCACTCAAGCTGGCGCCGCGCAACGCGGACGGACATTATTATCTGGGAATGTCGTTTTTTCTTTCCAACCGCCACAAGGAGGCTGTGGAGGCGTTCAAACAGGCCACCCGGCTGGCGCCGGAAAACGGCAAGACCTGGCACGGCCTGGCCCTGGCCTACATGGAACTGGGACGCTATCAGGAAGCGCTGGTTCCGTTAAAGAAAGCCCTCAAGCTCAATCCCCGAAACAGCGTTCCCACCGGCCCCACGCCACCGGAACCCCGCGAAATCCCGCAACCTTACCAGGAACGCGGCCAGTTCGCACAGGTGTCCGGCTGATCCTCGACGGCTTTCAGCCGTTGTTCCTTCTGCATCCAAAGAAGTAGTACAAAAACCCCAACAGAGCCACGCCGGTCAACCCCGACAACAAAAGTGCCTGCAGATCCATAACTGTTCCGCCCCAAAAAAAGTGGATGTTTGTTTGGCCCGGAACTCCCGTCCGGCCCGGAAATTTCCGCCCACTATAAGGGAAATAAAAATTTTTTCAATCACCTGGACCAAATTCGGCCAACCGGGATTATATTTTATATAGGGGGTGATTGGGCTCCCGGCAGACTCAACAGGAGGCGGTCATGCAGATTCTCTATCCATTCGCGAAGCGCTTCATCGCCGGCGAGGACCTCGGCACGGCGATCAAGAACATTCACAGCCTGAACCAGAGCGGATTCCTCTCCACTATCGATGTGCTCGGTGAAGACACGCAAACACGCGAACAGGCGCTTGCCGCCAAACAGGAATACCTGAACCTCCTCGACCAGATGAAGGCCGAAACTTTTCCGCTCGACCTTTCGATCAAGCTGACGCAGATGGGGCTGGATATCGACCGCGAGTTCTGCCGGCTCAACCTGGTGGATATTCTGGAGCGCGCCGGACATCACACGGTCCGTTTCGACATGGAGGGTTCCAACACCACGGAGCGGATCATCAAAGAAGGCGTGACCCTGCACCGCCGGTTCAGGAATCTGGGACTGGTCCTGCAGGCTTACCTGCACCGCACGCAAGAAGACATCGGACGCGTGATCGAGGAAGGCATCTCCACCCGCCTGTGCAAGGGCGCGTACCGGGAGCCGGAGAGCATCGCCTACCAGGACATGGACGCTATCCGCGACAACTTTTTCAAACAGGCCCGGCGGCTGCTGACGGATGGTTTTCAACCCGCCATCGCGACGCACGACGAAACCCTCATTCGCGAAATCCTGTCCTTCATTGAGGCGGAAAACATCGCGCCGGGTACATTTTTCTTCGAAATGTTGTATGGTGTGCGTCGGGACCTGCAGGAGGACCTGCTGAAAAAGGGCTACCGCATGCGGATCTACGTTCCCTACGGCAAGTCCTGGCTGCCCTACACGATGAGGCGGCTGGCGGAGCGTAAGGAAAACATCCTGTTCGTCCTCAAGAGCCTGTTCCGCGAAACGTTCGGACTGGGCAAACTCCATTGACCCGGATCGCCTGCCCGGCGAGGTTTCGTCCTGGATGGAATGCCTTCTGTAAAAGTTCTGGTCGTCCACTACCGGCACAAGCCGGGCGGCTACTCGCACCGCCTCAGGATGAAGATCGAAGCCTTCCTGCAGGAAGGCTGGGAGGTGCATTACATCGCGGTCGAGCCCTACCCCTACTCGCACCCGAATCTCGTGCCACATATTCTGTGGTCGCCCACCCCCCGGTTCGACACGCCGCTGTTCTGGGCGTGGTTCTTCCTCGTCTGCCCTCTTTACACGCTGAAGGTGGGGCTCAATATCCGCCCCCACCTGATCTCGGTGTTCTCTCCGCCCTACGGCTGGATCTGCCGCCTGCTGAAACGGCTGGGCAAAATCCCCATGGCGGTGTTTTTGCGCACGGTGCCGAACGAGTCCCTGTACTCCTACCGTCAGGCCGGATGGGCCAACCGGATTGAACACGGCCTGAACGCCGGCGGCTTGAAGGCGGCGAATCTGATCGTGGCCAATTCGGAGACCGTGCTGACCGCCTCGCAAAAATTTTACGACTGGGGCAATGCCAACAAAACCACCGTGCTGCCCAATAACCTGCCGGACATTCCCTGTGACCGTGAAGCCGCGCGGGGAACACTATTCCGGGAGTTCTTCCTGCCGCAGGAGGCGTTCACCCTCGCCACCACAGGCCGCTTCCACAAGGGAAAGAATATTGAGACGCTGCTCCGGGCCGTGGCCCGACAGGAAAACAGGCGCACCCGATTGCTGCTTTTCGGTGAAGGGGAGGAACTGGAGCCGCTCAAACAACTCTCAGCCGAACTGGGCGTGGACGATCGCGTCACTTTTTGCGGCTGGCGGGAGGATGTGAGCGCTTTGTTGCCGGGAATCGACCTGTTCATCCTGCCCTCGCTCAAGGAAGGCATGTCGAACTCCCTGATGGAAGCGCTGGCCTGTGGAGTGCCGTGTCTTGTGAGCGATATTGCGGAAAACCGGGAAGTGATTTCCCGTCCGGAGCAGCGTTTCGCCTGCGAGGATGTGGACCGGCTGGCGGAGTTGATCGCGCACTGCCGGGAGGATGGAGCTTTTCTGGAAACGATCCGGCAACACACCCGGGAAGATGCCGGACGTTTCGACTTCGACTGGGGAAAACGGGTGGTGGAAACCGTACGGCCTCTGATCAGGAAACAAACGCGCTAAAGGCGCAGACGCTCCAGGTAGGTCAATGTCTCCCCGGACGCACGCCCGGTCACACGCGGAAGCTGCCGGGCCACCCGGTCCCATTCCAATCCTTCCACTTCTCCCGCCCGCGCCATGGCTTTTGAGATGTTGCCGATCCCTGCGTTGTAGGCGGCGGCGGAAAAACGCCAGGCTTCCTTTTCATCAATCCCTTTGTTGACGAACGTGCCGTGCAGCCATTTCAGATAACGCGCCGAGGCGTCCAGATTGGATTCGGGATCCCACACGGTGGGCTCCCCCTGCCCCGGTTCCACAGCAAGCCCCAACTCGCGCGCCGTCTCCGGCATCAACTGGCCGAGTCCCATCGCTCCCCTGGGGCTGACCGCAACGGGATTGAATCCCGATTCCACCCAGATCAACCGGCGGAACAATTTTGAGGGAACGCCGTGTTTCTCCGCCGCCTGTTTCGCCAGCAGGGGAATGGAACGGGGAACGGAGGGGGCCGGTCGCTCCGGCTCCGGCTTCAGTTCAGGCCCAGCGGCTTGATACGCTTGAATATTCTTTACCGCCTTCATTACAGGTTGAGAACCGGCCGCCGAAACCCGGGACGCCAGATGATTCAGAATAGACTGATGCACCCCGGCGTTCATCTGAGCCCCCGGAGAGATATCTCCCTGCCCTTCTCCACTCAGCCAGCCGAAGCGGCTTTGCTGCAACATCAGAACAAAAACCCGGGCCATTCCGGCGGCCTCCGGGCCCTTATGGCCGCGGGCCAGGGTGCGCAGGATATCGAGCGAATTTAGGGGTGATGAAAACATGGGTGTCCGATTTTTGACTCTGATTGGCGCTTCCGTTGGAAGAGCAATCCACATGCCAAAAATGGACAAACACGGCAAGAGCCGGGAATTCAAGAGCTTCGATTTTGCACTCGAAGCTATGCGGCAATTTAATGGCGGGGGATGCCGGCTAGATGCCGATGGACTGCGCCTGACGATCCGCGAGATAAGAACTGCGGACCAGCGGGCCGGACTCCACATGCTCGAACCCCATCGCCTCTCCCAGTTGCTTGAATTCGGCAAACACATCCGGATGGATGTACTCGGCCACCTCCAGATGCTCGCGCGTCGGGCGCAGGTACTGGCCGAGGGTGAGAATCCGGCACCCTGTTTGAAGCAGGTCCTGCATGGTTTCGAGGACCTCGTCCTTGCTCTCGCCGTGTCCCAGCATGAGCCCGCTTTTGGCGGTCAGGCCGAATTCCCGGTGGGCGATTTCAAGCGTTTTGAGCGACCATTCATAGCGGCACTGGGGCCGGACTTTTTTCTGTAGCGAGCGCACGGTTTCCATATTGTGCGACAAAACATCCGGCTGCGCCCGGCAGACGGTGGCGATCAACTCATGCTGCCCCTGGAAATCGGGGATGAGGGTTTCGATTTTCAATTCCGGCGAAGACTGGCGGACCGCCGCCACGGTCCGCGCCCAAAGCCCCGCCCCGCCATCCGGCAGGTCATCGCGGTCCACGGACGTGATCACCACATAACGAAGGTTGAGATTGGCCAGCAGCGCCGCGACCTCCTGCGGTTCCTCCTCACGCGGCGGCATCAACTGCCCGGTGGGGACATCACAAAAACGGCAGGCACGCGTGCAGTGGTCCCCCAGGATCATGACGGTCAGAGTGCCCGAGTTCCAGCACTCGCCCATGTTGGGGCACGAAGCGGACTCGCAGACGGTGTGCAGGCCGCGCGCCTGCACTTCCGCCTTGAGGCGGGTGAAATTCTTTCCCCCCGGAAGCGGGACCCGCAGCCAGCCGGGCAGCCGCCGGGTTTTCTGTAACGCCTTTTCGTTCAATGATTTTCCTTAATTTCAACAGGTTCGCGTAGTATAATCAGGCTGGTCGGTGTTTTACTCCTGCCTGAACACATTTCATTCGAAGCCGTTCAAACAAACTTCAAGCCGGCCCGCCAGGGAATTGTACCAACGCTTATGAAAATCATCTACCGTTACATTACCGGCGAGCTCCTCAAAATTTTCATTGTCAGCACTGTGTTTCTGACCGGCATCCTGTTTCTGGACAAACTGCTGTTCATCGCCAAGCTGATTTTGAACCGGGGCGTGAGCCTGGGAGAAATGAGCCGGATGATGCTCTACATCTCCCCCGCCTTTCTGGCCATCACCATTCCCATGAGCGTGCTGGTGGCGAGCGTCGTGGTCTTCAACCAGCTATCGGGCGACAACGAATTTGTGGTCATGAAATCCAGCGGCTGGAGTTTTCTTTACCTCATGCGCCCGGTGATGACCTTCGCCCTCATTGCCTACATCCTGAACAACATCGTGATTTTTTACGCCCTGCCCTGGGGCAATTACTCCTTCAAGAAAATGGTGTTCGATATCGTCCGCCACCGGGCCAACCTCGACATCAAGCCCAACGTCTTCAACCGGGACTTCAACAATCTCATCATTTACGCCAAGTCCAAAAAAGGAGGTTCCGAACTGGGCGACCTGTTCGTTGCGGACACCTCGACCCCGGGCTCAAACCGCATCATCCTGTCCAAAAAAGGAACCATCGTCACCGACCCGGACACCTTCAAAATCCAGTTGCAACTCCGCAACGGCACCATTCACAACACCACCCAGCAGGGACGCAACTACCAGATTCTGAATTTCGACCGGTACGACGTCAACCTGGCCCTTCCGAAAACCGGCATCCTGGAACATGAATTGCTGGCCAACAACCGGGACATGTCCCTCGGCGCTCTTTTAAAGACCATCAAGGAAAAAAAAGAACGCGGAGAGACCGTGTTCCGTGAAGAGGTGGAACTCAGTAAAAAATTCAGCATTCCCCTGACCTGTCTCCTGTTCGCCCTCACCGGCGCGCCCCTCGGGATCAAATCGAGCCGGTCGGGAAAGTCCGGTGGATTCGCCCTGTGCGCGGTGATCATCCTCGTTTATTACGTCGGACTGGTTTCCACGCAAAACCTGGGTTCCTTCGGAAAACTCCCCCCCCTGCTTTCCGTGTGGATTCCCAACCTCATCCTGGCTGCTTTCACCTTCATGGTGGTGTACAAAGCGCATCGGGAAATTCCGTTCGTCATTCTCGACAGCATTATGGATTTTGCTGCGGGACTTGCCGGGAAAGTCGCCCGCCTCATCCAAAATATCGGCGGCGGAAAACAGGAGCCGGTCCCAACAACACGCCCATTCTCCATGGACAACCTCCCTCCCCTTCCCAACAGAGAATCGCGCGCCATTTTTCAGAACAAGCCCCCCAAAGTCAAAGCAGATCCGACCTGAGCGGAGTCTGCTCCGGCCTTCGTCCTGTTTTTTACTGACAAAATTTATTGAGACGTAGGATAATGGGAAATAAACCCGCAAGGGAGGTGAAGCATGCGCAAGTTTCAGGCCATCACCCTAACCCTTTCACTGAACCTGTTTTTCATTTTTGCCCCACCCCTTCCGGCCAACGCCGTTGAGCGTTCCTATATCTCTCCCGAGACCACTGCCGACTACATTCATTCCGTCATTGAAGCGGACCGGACCATTTATTCGGAATTCATTGTCGAACGGCTGAATTCCACCGTCAATCTGCCTGCCGGAGAAAACTGGCAGGAGAAAGACATCCTCCCGCTTCCCGCGCAGTTTCTCCTCGCCGCATCGCGCCTGGTGCAGGAGAACCGGTTGGGAATGAGTTACCATCTCATGAGCCTGTGGCCGGTGAATCCCGAGAACGGTCCCAAATCGGACAAGGAAAAAGCAGGGCTCACGGAAGTGTCGCAAACCCCGGGCAAACCGTTCACCTGGATCGGCAAGTCCAACGGCACGACCATGTTCAACGCCGTCTATCCGGATATTGCCGTGACAAAAAGCTGCGCTGAATGCCACAACGCGCACCCCAAAAGCCCGAGGAATGACTTTAAAAAAGGGGATGTGATGGGAGGCATCCACATCGCCTTTCCCATCGAAAAAACCGGGAGCGGCAGCGGCTCGCTGGACTATGCGGTGTCTCCCGAGGTGGTGGCCGATTACGTCCACGCGGTTCTGGACGCCGACCGCAACATTTATGCCGATAAAGTCGTCCACCGCCTGCAGAAGAAGAAAGTGATCTACGCCACGGAAAACTGGTGGGAGGAAAACAGCCTGCTGCTGCCCGCCCAATTCCTGCTGAACGCTTCGGAATTGATCCGGCATCGCAAACCCGGGCTCGACTTCCGGCTGATCAGCCTGTGGCCCATCAACCCGCACAACGGCGCCGCCAATGAATTCGAGAGCACCGGTCTCAAGGAAGTGGCGGAACAGCCTCTAAGACCCTACATCGGCCAGACAAAAGTGGGGAACAAAAACTTTTTTCAGGCGATCTATCCGGACCTCGCGGTCACCCCGGCCTGCGTCGGTTGCCACAACAGCCATGCCAAAAGCCCGAAACACGACTTCAAACTGTTCGACGTGATCGGGGGAATCGTGGTGAGCGTTCCGCTGGATCAGGATTGACGGTTTTGATGCAGGACCTTGGCCTGCGCAATGAAATCGCGGAAAAGAGGATGGGGTTTTCTCGGGGAGGATTTGAACTCGGGATGAAACTGTCCGGCCAGGTACCAGGGGTGGTCGGCCAGTTCGACGATTTCCACCAGGTTGCCGTTGGGTGAGATGCCGCTGATCTTCAACCCGGCCTCTTCCAGTTGGAACCGGTACTTGTTGTTGAACTCATAACGGTGCCGGTGCCGTTCACATATCTCGCGCGCCCCGTAGGCCTTGAAGGCGACGGAGTTTTTTCTCAACTGGCACGGGTATTCCCCCAGGCGCATGGTTCCGCCCTTGTTGCCGTTGACTTTCTGGTCCTGCATCAGAGCGATGATCGGATGCTCGTTTTCAGGACTGAATTCGGTACTGTGGGCGCCGGGCAGCTTGGCCACATTGCGGGCGAACTCGACCACCGCGCAGTGCATCCCCAGGCAGATACCGAAATAGGGAACCTTCCTTTCCCGGGCGAAACGCGCCGCGTTCACCTTGCCTTCGAATCCCCGGTCGCCGAACCCGCCCGGAACCAGCACCCCGTCGCATTGCTCCAGCAACGCCGTTCCGCCGTCTTCTTCGAGGTCCTCGGCTGAAACCCAGACCATGTTGACCCGGGTGCCATTGCCCACGCCGCCGTGGATCAGGGCCTCGCACAGGCTCTTGTAGGATTCCTTCAACTCGATGTATTTGCCGACGATGGCGATGTTGACCTCGTCCGGCGTTTTCTCCAGCACCTCATTGAA
>JAGQJZ010000105.1:0-2772 GCA_020430445.1 Nitrospina sp. | reverse complement strand
TGAAAGCGCAGGGGCACCTGGTAGATCGACTTCACATCCACCGCGTTGATGACCGCTTCCGTCTCAACATTACAGAACAGGGCGATTTTCTTTTTGATGTCGTCGCCGAGTTCCCGCTCCGCCCGGCAAAGCAGGATATCCGGCTGGATACCGATTTCCCGCAGCTTCTGGACACTGTGCTGGGTGGGTTTGGTCTTGAGTTCATCGGCGGCCGCGATGTAGGGCACCAGCGTGAGGTGGATGTACAGAACGTTGCGCGGGCTGACGTCAAAACGGAACTGGCGGATGGCTTCCACAAACGGCAGGCTTTCGATGTCGCCCACGGTCCCGCCGATTTCGCAGATCACCACGTCCACCCCTTCGCTCACGGCGATGATGCGCTGTTTGATTTCATCCGTGATGTGCGGAATGACCTGAACGGTGGACCCCAGGTATTCCCCCTTCCGCTCCTTTTGCAGGACATCGTAATAGATGCGTCCGGCAGTGACATTGTTCCTGCGGGTCATCCGGGCCGAGGTGAACCGCTCGTAATGCCCGAGGTCGAGGTCGGTCTCGGCCCCGTCGTCGGTCACGTAGACCTCGCCGTGCTGGAACGGGTTCATCGTCCCGGGGTCGACATTGATATAAGGGTCCAGCTTCAATATGGTGATTTTCAGGCCCGCGCTTTCCAGCAGGGAACCGATGGAGGCGGCGGCGATCCCCTTTCCGAGTGAGGAAAGAACCCCACCGGTTACAAAAATATATTTGACCTTCTTGCCATTTCCACGTTTTTTGGGATGCGCCGACATGAATGCGTTACTCCTGTTTCGCGAGCAGGGTTTCGAGCTTTTCGATATCTTCAGGCCGGTCCACTCCGGGCGACCTGTTTTCAGTGTTCAACACCAGGATGGGAAAGCCGGACTCAAGAATCCTCAACTGTTCGAGTTTCTCCAGTTCCTCCAAAGGGGTCGAAGGCATCCGGGTGAATTCCCTTAAAAAAGACGACCGGTAAGCATAAAGTCCAAGATGGCGGAACACGCCTTCCAACGGAGCCTCGCCGCCGCCATCCCGGTTGTGCGGGATGGGGCTTCTCGAAAAATAGAGCGCCCGGCCGCGGGCATCGGTGACGACTTTGACCACGTTGACGTCATCCCGCTCGTCTTCCGTTTTTACCGGAGCCATCAGCGTGGAAACGGGAATATCCGGATTGTCCGCCAACCCTTTCACAGCCCGGTCGATATCTGCGGGATCGATCAAGGGTTCGTCTCCCTGAATATTGACCACAAGGTCCCACTGTCCCCGTGCGGCCACCTCCGCAATCCTGTCGGAGCCCGTTCTGTGCTGATCCGAGGTCAATTCGGCGCACCCTCCAAAACCCTTGACCGCGTCGAGAATCCTCGAATCATCCGTCGCGACAATGACCTGACTGAGGCGGACCGCCTTGAGCGCGGCTTCGACCACCCATTGGATCATGGGCCGGCCCAGAATCGGCGCCAGGGGCTTGCCGGGAAACCGGGTAGACCCCCAACGAGCCGGAATAATGCCCACGGTCTTGAGTCCCTCAGTCATTCTGCCCGGATATTTCTAAATAGATGAGAGTTGCCCCCTGAATACACATTTCGCCGCAGGGTGTACTGCCAGCAACAGATTGAAAAGTCCGTCTCGTGCGGGATCCCGTTTCGGAATCAATACCGGACAGGCTGGGGAGAGTTCAACACCCGACCGGGCAAGGAAATCACAGCGGAGGCGGGCTCCGTTACAATTCACCCTGGAAATGAAAAGACGAAGTTTTGACTCCGCCACATTCCAGTCGAAGAATAGCTCAATTGCCCACCGGCATCAACCGGATTTTGGGTGATTTTTGGTCTGGAGGGTTGGTCAGCCGAAGACAGATTGCGGAAAGTTATTTAATTTCCATCAATTGCTTTTGAATCTTGTCCCGGACTTCCATCGGAGGATTCGTTTTGAGCGCCGCTTCGAGAATGTCCAGCGCCCGGCCCCGGTCGCCTTTTTTGAAATAAGTCACGCCCAGCATGTAACGCGAGTCGTGCACTTTATTTCCGGAAGGGTAATTGTCGATCACCGCCTGGAACTGGGCGATCGCATCGTCGTACATGTCCAGCTTGAAATAGTTGTTTCCGATCCAGAACAGGATGTTGTCCTTCAGGTGGCTGGGGGGGCTGCCCTGGGAAAATTCCTGAAACTGGATGATCGAACCGTCATAATCCCCCGCGCGGTAAGCGTTGAGCGCACGGGTGTAGGCCGCGGGCAGTTTTCCCCCGCCTGTGGATGCGCGGGACCGCGGCTGGCTTCTGCTGACGGAAGCGGTGCGGACCTGCCCTTCCTGCGCCTTCAAACGGCTGATTTCAGAATTCAGCCGTGCGATCTCACTTTTCATGCCGTCAATTTCGGGTTTCATGACTTCCGCCTGTCCCCCGATGCCACTGGCGGAATTTTCCAACTGCGTCTGAGCCGCGGCCAGACGGGGTTCCATGGTCTGGATAATTTCCTGGAGTTCCCGCACACGGGTGATGAGCGCTTCCTGCTGCGCTTGCAGGGTTTCAACATCGGTCCGCAACTCGCTGGAAGCCGCTCCCTGATTCACACTGGCGAAACCATCTCCACCAGCGGGCATCTGCCCGACGTCGTCGAAGCCATCGAAGTTTTCTTCCTGCTGCCCACCCCCCTGATCATCGGAGAAAAAGGAATCTTCCTCGCTTTGAGACGCGGTCTTGGAAGCCCCTTCGTCCTGGGTTTCAAATTCCTGTTCAAAAGCAAGATCTTCATCGCTGG
>JAGQJZ010000104.1 GCA_020430445.1 Nitrospina sp. | reverse complement strand
CATTGAACAGGACCGGGTTTTGATTGGAAAGAAAAGTTTTTCACGCGACCGCCACAGCGTGGTCCTCACCCTGCCGCACCCTGAAAACCCGGACCGTTCCCTCACCTGGGTGTCCATCCACTCGGACAAAGCGGTACCGGGACTGGCGCGTAAGCTGCCACATTACGGGAAATACGGTTACCTGGTGTTTGAAGGCGATGAACCGGTCAATGTCGCAAGAGGCCTCTGGCCATCCAATCCGCAGGGGCTCGTTCACCGGTTCGACTCCGGCCCGCTGCCGTTGCCGGAAACCGTGCCGCTGGTCGACTACCGTCCCGGCGATCCGCTGGAATAACACACTTCAGTAACGGATACGATTTAACACCGCCATCACGTCCTGCAAACGTGGCAGCGACAACAAACCGCTGTTGTAGCCCTGGAATATCGAAAGCCCTTGCTCTTTCATTTTTTCGAGCAGGCAGGCCGCGCCGTCCACTGTCGAACCGGGCTCATCTTCCAACCATTGGCGCAGGGCCGTCAGCAGCCAGCCGCAGGCCTCCAGTTGCCCCGTCTCCACGAACTGTTCGATAAAACGGGTTTCCACTTCGTTCGTTCCCAGCACCAGGGTCTCCAGCCCGAACACCCTGATATTGACTTCGCGCTTGCCCCGCCGGAAGCTGAGCCCCTGCGGAAAAACTCTCCCCGGTGCCCTTTTCGGAAAAGGCCGGGACGATTCCCGCACGCGCCCCGTGGGCAGGCGCGCGGCCACTGCTTTCGCCTGCTGCGTGACCAGAGCCGGCTGGAACCGCTCCATCGCGATCACCGTGTCCGCCGGATCGAAATAATCGCCGCACCCTCCCATCACCAGCACCGTGCTCACACCGAAGCGGTCGTACAGCTCCCGCACGCGATCGACGAACGGCGTGATCGGCTCCCCCGCCTTTTCGATCAACGCCTGCATGCGCGCGTCCCGCACCATGAAGTTGGTGGCGCAGGTGTCTTCATCCAGCAGCAGGGTTTGGCACCGCGCCTCCAGCGCCTGCACGATGTTCACCGCCTGCGAGGTCGACCCGCTGGCGTTGGGGGTCGTGAACGAACCCGTCGATTCAACACCCGGCAGGGTATCGAGAAACGGGGAGATATCGACCGAGTGAGCGAACCGCCCGTCCTCGGCGCGGATTTTAACGGCGGTCGGGTCGACGGCGACGCGTTCGCGCCCGTCTCCGGGGATGTGGGGGTACACCGCGTCCTGCAGCGCTTTCAGCAGCGTGCTCTTGCCGTGAAACCCGCCGCCGACGAGCAAGGTGACGCCCTGCGGAACCGGCATGCCTTCCACCTCGCCCGCATGGGGAAGGGTGACCGAAGCGGTCAGGTCCGGCGGCGCGGTGAACGGCACCGCCCCCTCCGCCATCGGCAGGTCGGAGTTGCCCGCGCGCCGGGGAAGTCGCGAACCGTTGGCGACGAATCCCACCCACCCCCGTTCGTGCAGGGTCGCGGACAGGGCGGCGTGGTCTTCCAGAGTCTGCCAGTGCGCCCGCAGCGCTCCAGGGTCCAGGGATTCAGTGGTGAGCGTGTGCAGCAAAATGTGTGGAATGTCGTTCTGGAACAGGCGCGCGCATTCACGTCCCAGAATACGGCGGCCGTCTCCCGGAAGACCGGCAAAAAAGATCAGGCCGACCGATGCCTCATCCACCCCGACGGCGGAACGCTGCAACATTTTCTGTCCGGGGCGGAGCGCGCCGATCTCGCCGCTTTTTCCCGAACCCGCCGTCCGGTCCGTCACCGCACACTTCGCCTGCCAGAAGCGACGCAGAATAAAATCCTCCATCGCCCGGCGGCGCAGAGGAGTTGACGCGGCTTCGTCCGGATAACCGCTGTCTTGCCGCGCAATGGTGGCGGACAGCCGGGACGGCGCTGCGTAAGGGTCTCCCTGAACGTGTTCGAATTTCAACCGGACCGGGCCGAAATTCCAGGAAGTGCCCTGCAGGATTTTATAGGCCTTGTATCCCTTCCCGTCCAGGGATCGCAGCTGTGAATGGAGCCCGCTTGGGATTTCAAGGTTCATGGATTCATCCCGTCCGGTAGTGCCCGGCGAATCCCGAGTTGGAAATTCCCGTTGGAAGGAACTGAAGCGCGATGTCCGCGATGGAATTCCGGTAGGCAAGACCGGTCGACTCTGGAAGGATGGCCGCCATTTTTGCCGGCAGTTCCGTCTTCAAAGTCCGCGCTCCTGTCGGGGTGCCGTCCCCTTCCATAAAATGGTCCACGACCACCGCGCGGGCTCCGGCGTTTTTTATGTCGCTGAAAAACTGTTGAGGATCGTGCAGAGGAAGCAGGGGCGCGAGACACACCACGACGCAAATTCCCGCCCCGGCCAGTGTGTTGACCGCACCGATGCGTTCGGAAACGCTGAAGGCATGCCGGGGCAGCCCTTGCAGGTTTTCACAATCGGTTTCGATGGACATGTGAACGCGCAGGCGGGTCCGCCCGTTCAGGGTGGAGATTGTTTCAATATCTTCCAGGATGCGGCAGGAGTGGGTCTGCAGAATCAACTCATCCGGCGGGTGGAGGCACATCGCTTCCAGCAGCCGCCGGGTGACGCGGTATTTTTTTTCCGCCGGTTGCCAGGGCTCGGTCGAACTGGATAAAAAAATGGAAAACGGCCGGTTCTTCCGTTGGGCCCAGCGTCTTTCCCCTTCGCAGGTAGCGCCATACACTTCCGCCGCGTTGGTTTTGACCTCCAGAAAGCCACCCCATTCCCGGCCCCGGGTCACCCAGCCGTTGGAACGGACGTAGCACCCCACGCCGCACAGGCTCCGCCCCAGTCCGCACCCCATATAAGGGTTTATGGAATGGGAGCAAACCGTGGTCAGGTAGCCGCTCGACCGGGTCAGAATGGATTTGCACGGAACCTCACTGATATTCATAAGCGGATTTTAAAACAAATGGGCGTCTTAAAAAAAACGAAATGGGCCGCGCGCCGACGCCGGGTTCCCGGGGCCGGCAGGTCGCCGGAGGAAGTTTGCAGAATGAGGTTGTTCCCTCCCAGAAAACCCGCCGAAAAACCCCGGAGACCGGCCTTGTCGCGGTTTATGAAGGCGGCGTGTCGCCCGTCCACCAGTGGCCCCATTTAACGGAGGCGATGTTCTGATCGAACCGGGGAGCCGGGAAGTAAAAAACCTCAAAGCCACCGTAACCGTTTTCGCCCTTCACCGTATGCCACCGGTCCGCGGGGAACCCCATCAGGTCACGGATCCAGACCAGCCGGTCGTCTGTTTTCCGGATGACCAGGAATCCCCCTTCCCGCCCAAAATCCGCCCGGGCGAACAGGGTCACCGTGCGTCCGGCTTCGCCTTCCAGCGTGAGGGTGTAACGGTTCTGCCCGCCATAAAGATAAAAATCATCGATGCGGCTCCTGTCTTCCCCCAGCGGAACGTCGTAGAGATCATAATTGGCGCCGAAAGACGTGAACATTTCGCGCAATCCCTCCGCGTTCAGGATCAGCCCACTGCGGCCCTTTGCGACACTGTCCAGAGACGGGACCAGGAGCAGTGCAAAAAGAAAAATGACAACTGTGCGTTTCATGATTGTGTCCTTTCCATCCGGCGCGGTCATTGAATACCGCCCACCGGGTTTTCTTGTGTCCACCACGTGCCCCATTTGACAGAAGCGATGTTCTGGCTGAACTGGGGAGCCGCGGAGTAATACACCTGATAACTGCCGTATCCCGGTTGCCCTTCAATGGAAACCCAGCGGTTGGGTGGCAGGGATTCGATTTCCCTCACCCAGATTTCCTGGTCGTCCAGTTTTTTCACGATCAGGAATCCCCGTTCCTTGCGGTAATCCACGTTGCCAAACAGGGTCACGGTGGAGCCGGGGTCGCCCCTCAGGGTGAAGGTGAAACGGCCCTGGCAGTTGTTGTGCCGGTAATTGAAAAAGTTGGGCTGGTCCTTGCCTTTATGAAAATCCAGCAGGCTTTCACAAACCGGTTCGCGGTGGTAGTTGTCGAATTCAAGAAGGGGTCCCTTGTTGAGGACCAACTCCCCACGCATCTCTATGGCTCCAGCGGAAACAGCGAATGAAAACACGAGAAGGAGGGAAGCACAGATTCGAGTCAGCGTCATGGCAATCATCTCCTGGTTGGCGATCTTTGAAAATACCGGCAACAGCAGGGGGTCCGGTATCCCTGACATTCAGTATACACCCCATCCCGGGACGAAAAAAACAGCCCGTCCGGCCATAACCTCTTTAAATAGCGGGATTTTACAGACGCATTGAAAAAGGCCCGATTGGAGATTCTGCCCCCCTGCAGGTCAAAAGCCCTGTGCTATACTTCCATTAACCAACACGGTCGCCATGAATTCTCTGACATACAAACCTCAAAACAACTCGAAGCTCATTTCCGCGCTCTCCGCGGTCACCGCAGGAATAATCTTACTGCTCGACTGGGTGAGCCCTCTCGGCATATCAGACGGCGTGCTTTATGTCGCGCTGGTCCTGCTCGGGCTGATTGCGGAAAACCGGAAGTTCATACTCGCCGAAGCCGCCGCCGGGACGTTGCTCTGCATTGTGGGTATTTTTCTTTCCCCTCCGGGAGGTGAACTGTGGAAAGTCCTGTTGAACCGTTTTCTGGCTATCATGGCCATCTGGATCACCTCTTTCGTCTGCCTGCTCCAGTTGCGCACCCAGCAGAAGCTGCGAAAAGCCCATCAGGCTCTTGAAATCAACGTTCAAAGCAGGACGCGGGAACTGCACGATGCGCATGCCGACCTCCTGCGTGAAAAATCCTTCCTCGAGTTAAACAAGAACCTCACGGCTGCCGCGAACATGAGCCAGTCTGTTGAGGACACAATGCAATATGCCCTGGCGCTGCTCTGCAAACATACCGGGTGGCCGGTCGGCCATTACTATGTGGTAGAAGAAACGGAAAATAAAAAGCTCGTTTCCTCCAACATCTGGCACTGCCAGGATAAAGAGGCCTTTGAAAACCTGAAACAGGTCACGGAATCCACCGAATTCGAACGTGGAGTCGGGCTCCCGGGCCGGGTGCTGGACAGCGGCAACCCCGCCTGGATCACAGACGCCACGCAGGATGAAAACTTTCCCCGGGCCCAACTGGTCGAGGATATCGGCATCCGGGCTGGCTTTGCCTTTCCGGTTTTGATCGGAAAAGAGGTGGTGGGGGTGATGGAGTTTTTTTCCACCGAAGCGGTGGAACCCCAGACCGAAATGCTGGAAATCATGGCGCAGGCGGGGTACCACCTGGGGCGGGTCATGGAGCGGAGCCGGGCGGAAACCCACAGGGAAAAGCTGCTGTCCATCCTGAGAGAAAGAATCAAGGAACTGACCTGCCTGTACCAGGTGTCTCAGTTGATCGGGACCTCCAAGTCGCTGGACACCATTTTCAATCAGCTTGGAGCCCACATCAAACCCGGCTGGCAATACCCGGAAATCACCTGTGTCCGCGTCCACCTCCGGGATCGCGTTTACGGGGATCCGCTTTTCCCGGAATCGAAAGGCAAGCTTTCCGCGCCGGTCCTGGTATCGGGAGTGGTTCTGGGCACTCTGGAAATCCATTACACGGAGGAGAAACCTCCGGCGTTTGAAGGTCCCTTCCTGCAGGAGGAGCGAAAACTCCTCGACATCCTTGCCAATCTGCTCAGCATCGCAGTGGAACGGATTCATGCCGAGGAAAATATCGCAAAATCCGAGGAAAGGCTGCGCGAACTGTATCACCGGCTGCAAAACATCCGGGAAGAGGAACGGACCCGCATTGCCCGCGAGTTTCACGATCACCTGGGACAGGTGTTGACCACGCTGAAGCTGGAACTGGACCTTCTGGACAAAAAACTCGAACGGAAGGCCCCCGACCTGCAGGAAAATACCGATCGGCTGTTACAACTTGTGGAAGGAACCCTCCCAGCAGTCAAGCAACTGGTCATGGACCTGCGGCCCCCGGTGCTGGACGACCTGGGTCTCAAGGATGCCATTGAATGGCAGGCGCATGACTTTGAAAACCGGACGGGAATTCTGTGCAATGTAGCGGTAAAAAACCTGCCCCCCACCCTGGCGCCGGAACAGGCCACCGCCATCTTCCGGATTTTTCAGGAAACATTGACCAATGTGATGCGGCACGCGCAGGCGTCGCAAGTTCATGTTATTATGGAGGGGCGGTCCAGACAATTGATCTTGAGAGTTCACGACAATGGCAGGGGAATCAAGGAATGCCAGATTTCGGATTCGAAGTCCCTGGGTCTTTTGGGTATGAGAGAGCGCGTTTTGCCCTGGGAAGGAGAAGTGAATATCCAGGGCGGGGAGAATCAGGGAACCACGGTAACAATCAAAATCAACATGGAGAATCAATGAATACGACAGCAGCCGGAAGAAAGCCTATCAATGTCCTTGTGGTGGACGACCATCCCCTTTTCAGACGCGGCCTCCGAAACGCTTTTACCGAAACCAGCGACGTTGAATTGATCGGCGAATCCGCCACCGCCAACGAAGTGCCGGAGCTGATCCGGGCGCACAAGCCCAACGTGGTGATCCTCGATATCGCCCTGCCGGACAAGCACGGCCTGGAAGTGGTCAAGCAGATCAAGGATGAATTCCCCAAAGTTCCGGTCCTCATCCTCAGCATGTATCCGGAAGAGCAATACGCCGTGCGCTTCTTCAAGGCCGGGGTGTCCGGGTACCTGACCAAGGACAGCAACCTCGACACCATTCTGGAAGCGGTGCGGAAGGTGGCCGGCGGAGGAAAATTCGCCACGGCCAAGGTCACGGAAAAGCTGGCATTCGAGTTCCTGCAGACGGACAAACCGCCGCACGAATTACTGTCCGACCGGGAATACCAGGTCTTCCTCATGATCGCCGCCGGCAAAAGCCTCACTGAAATCGGCGAAGACCTCGCGCTGAGCGTCAAAACCATCAGCACCTACAGGACCCGTATCCTGGAAAAACTGAAAATGAAAAAAAATGCGGAAATCATCTATTACGCTATCGAACATCAGTTGCTTTGACCCTGCCTTCCCGGGGGAGGAAGCCTCCACCCCCGGGCACCTGTCCCGCCCCACAAAAATACCACGATACTTTTTATAGATAAATTCCTACAAAATAATTAGCCCATCGCTGATATTTCCTACACTGAAACTTCACTACAATCCGGGCAGTAGTACAAAAGGGAATCTGACCGGAAGCTGGCGAAAACCACACCTTTTGGCGGGTCCCCCTGGCTTTTCACCACGGGGAATATGATGTTTTTTTCCAATTGCTCATTAAAGCGCGTGTCCACGGTCCTCGTCATGGCGTTTGCCTTAACCGGGTTCCTTGCACTTCCCATACAGAATGCAAAGGCCGGAAGCCCCGAGCACCTGATCAAGATGAATCGTGTCGATTACAAAGTTCCCATTCAAGTAATGCGTAATGCCCAGGTCAAGCTGCACAACAACTGGCGCATCTCCCTGCACGAAACCACGATTCGTCAGATTAAATCAGGCTCACGGCTGGCACAAATCGAAACCATAATTGCGGGACAAACCGTGACCTTGGAATTTCCCAAAACAGGGGCCTATTCGGTCTGCTACTCACTGGGTCAGGACAAACCGGAAACAGAAAGCCGTTGCCTGCTTCTGGACGTCATCCCAATGAAAACCGCCTAGGAGTTTACGCGGCCCCTGGAAATAGTTTTTACCCGGATTTTTTTATAAGTAGTTCTTTTTATAACCTTGCTTCGAAAGGAGAGCAGGAATGAAAAAAGTTCTCATCATCACGGCCCTGTATGTTGCAGGCCTGGCAGTTTCGGCACAGGCAGGCACCATCAATCCCGGTGAATCCACCGAATGTAAAGATGCCAACTCCATCACCGTGCAGGTTGCAGACATCCCCAACCAGGCTAACGAAAAGTTCGGCTACACCAGCAATGACCGTGGCACCGGCAGCCTCGTTGTATGGAAGTCCGCTAACGCAACCACCGTTCCGCTGACCCTCGGACCGGCAGACGACAACCGCTCTCTGAACGCCGAAGACCATGGCAAGACGGGCATTGGCGTTATGGGTTCCATGGGCCGCAGCAAAGTTGTACTCACCCGGCAGAATGCATTCAGCCGCGGCGACAGCATCGGCGATATCGCAGGTCTGGTACGCTTCACCAACACCGGCACCAACCCGGTTTCCGTTGCCTGTAACTAAGCTTTAAAAGCGGTCTCCCCTCAGACCGTTTGCAGTAATCCCTTACCCAGGGAAGAAGACCGGCTCCCCGGAGCCGGTCTTTTTTTTATTCTCCCGCGCAAACCAAACAAACCCGCTACTCATTCCCCGGCCAATTTGCTAAGCTGTGCCCTTTACCGACTTTGAGGCCCCGACATGACCGAAACCGTACGCGTCCGCTTCGCTCCCAGCCCCACCGGCTTTCTCCACATCGGAGGAGTGCGGACCGCCCTCTTCAACTGGCTCTACGCCCGACACGTCGGCGGCACCTTCCTGCTGCGCGTCGAGGACACCGACGCCTCGCGCTCGACCGAGGACTCGATTAAAGAAATCCTCGAGGCCATGGCCTGGCTCGGGCTCGACTGGGACGAAGGCCCCTACCGGCAGACCGAACGGCAGGACACCTACAACGCGCACATCCAGACGCTGCTCGACAACGGGCACGCCTACCGCTGCTACTGCACGCCGGAACGTGTCGAACAACTGCGCAAGGACCTGCAGGCTGAGGGCAAAAATCCAAAATACGACGGCCTCTGCCGCAACCGCGACGACCAACCGGACGCGCCGCACGTCATCCGCCTGAAAGCGCCCCTGGAAGGGGCCACCGTGTTCGACGACCTCCTGCGCGGCAAGGTGAGCTGGGACAACCGCGAACTCGACGACTTCATCCTGCAGCGCACCGACGGTTCGCCGACTTACAACTTCGTTGTCGTCGTCGACGACGCCGACATGAACATCACCCACGTCATCCGCGGCGACGATCACCTCTCGAACACCCCGAAGCAGGTACTGATCTTCGACGCGCTCGGGCTCGAACGGCCGAAGTTCGCTCACATCTCCATGATCCTCGGGTCGGACAAAACCCGCCTGTCGAAACGGCACGGCGCCACCTCCACCCTCGCCTACCGCGACATGGGCTATCTGCGGGACGCCGTGGTCAACTATCTGGCGCGGCTCGGCTGGTCGCACGGCGATCAGGAAATTTTCACGCGCGAGGAATTGATCCGTTTCTTCTCGATGGACAACATCACCACCAGCGCCGCCGTGTTCAATCCGGAAAAACTGTTGTGGGTCAACGAACAGACCATCCAGTCCACACCGGACGAAACACTGGCGCAACTCGTCGCCCCGTTTCTGGTGAGTGAAAACATCCTGCCGGAAAACCACGGCTGGACGCAGGAGGCCATCACCCGCGCCATGCCGTCGCTCAAACAGCGCGGCAAGACACTGATCGAAATCGCCCACGCCGGCGCGTTTTATTTTAAGGAAGAGATCGAATACGACGAAAAAGCCGTCGCCAAATTCCTGACCGCCGAGGCAAAACCCCTGCTGGAAGCCGTGGTCTCCGGATTGGAAGCGATGGCCGAACCGCTGGAAAGCGAAGCGCTGGAAGCGTTGTTCAAGAAGACGGTGGAAGACGCCGGACTCAAGCTGGGCAAGCTGGCGCAACCCGTACGCGTGGCCTTGACCGGCGGCACCGCCAGCCCCGGCATCTACGACGTCGTACTGTTACTCGGCAAGGACAAATCACTCAAGCGTTTGAGGCACGCCGTGGGCTTGATTGCAGGTTAATTTCCGAAACTCAAATTTTACCGTTATTCCTTCCTGCCTTCGTTGACTTCGATGAGGTCGAAGATGGTCTCAATATCGTCGCGGTGGGAGAGACCGTCGCCGGCCTTGTACTGCACCAGCCGCTCGGTGACCCCGTTGTCGTCGTCGCGCCAGCCGAGTTTGAGCAGGAATTTGTTGAACAGCATGATATCGAACTCGGGCCTCGGGGTGCCGTGTTCCAGGCACCACTGGAAGATTTCCTCGTCTCCCTTGCCCGCTTCCACCTGCGCCACCACGTCCTTATACTTCACTCCCAGAAACTGACAGGTGGCCGCGTCCATGCCCTTGCCCAGGCGCTCCTTGTAATCTTCCGGCAAATCGCCGCTGAAATTGAGCCAGATCTTGTCGATCATCCGGGCAAAATGGTAGAGACCGCCGATGGTGTCGTGGGGACTGCGCGGGTAGGCCATGGATCAAACCTCACATTGAATTCGGGTTGGTGATGAACCGCCGGGGATTCCAGGACCGGCGGAGACTGTCTTTTTAATATGGGTGTGATAAACAGCGACCGCCACAGTCAAAACCCAATCCCCCCCAGCCCCTTTGCAAGGGGGAGAAACACTTATCCCGCCTTGCCCTTGGAGACCATCTTGCCCCAGGTGTCTTTCAGGGTGACCGTCCGGTTGAATACCGGAGCGCCGGGTTTGGCGTCGGGGTCCACTGAAAAATACCCCATGCGCAAAAACTGGAAACGGTCGCCGAGTTGGGCCGCGCCCAGTTCCGGTTCCACTTTCGCGTTCTTCAAAACGGTCAGCGATTCCGGGTTGAGGCAGGATTGGAGTTCCGGGCAGGCCTTGCTGTCCCACGGCGTCTCATGCGAAAAGAGGTGGTCGTACAGCCGCACCTCGGCATCGACGGCGTGCGGCACGGACACCCATTGCAGCGTGCCCTTGATCTTGCGCCCGTCCGCCGGGTTGGCCCCGCCGCGTGTCTCGGGATCGTAACTGCAATGCAACTCGACGATCTCTCCGGCGTCGTTTTTGATCACCTCGTCGCAGCGGATGATGCACGCGTGCTTGAGCCTCACCTCGCGGCCCGGTCCCAGCCGGAAAAATTTCTTCGGCGGGTCTTCCATGAAATCGTCCCGTTCGATGTACACCTCGCGGCTGAACGGCACCTTACGGAATCCCGCCGACTCGTCTTCCGGATTGTTCTCCGCGTCGAATTCCTCGGTCTGCCCTTCCGGGTAGTTGGTGATGACGAGTTTGAGCGGATTGAGCACCGCCATGACGCGCCGGGCCGTTTTGTTCAACTCCTCGCGCAGGCAGTGTTCGAGCAGGCCGATCTCCACCGTGCTGTTGGACTTGGCCACGCCGATGCGCTCGCAGAATTCGCGGATCGACTCCGGCGTGTAGCCGCGCCGGCGCAGGCCGGAGATCGTCGGCATGCGCGGGTCGTCCCAGCCGTTCACGGTCCCGTCCTTCACCATTTGAATGAGCACGCGTTTCGACAGCAGGGTGTGGGACAGCTGCAGCCGCGCGAATTCGATCTGCTGGGGATGGAACGCGCCGAGCTTGTCGAGGCACCAGTCGTACAGCGGCCGGTGGTCCTCAAACTCCAGCGTGCACACGGAATGGGTGATGCCCTCGATGGAATCGCTCTGCCCATGCGCCCAGTCGTACATCGGGTAGATGCACCAGGCGTTGCCCGTGCGCGGGTGCGGTGCCTTGAGAATCCGGTACAACACCGGGTCGCGCAGGTTGAGGTTGCCCGAGGCCATGTCGATTTTCGCCCGCAGCACCTTCTTCCCCTCGTCGAACTCACCCTTCTTCATGCGCTCAAACAGGTCGAGGTTCTCCTCGACCGGACGGTTGCGGTACGGACTTTCCGTTCCCGGCTCCTTGAGCGTGCCGCGCGTCTCGCGGATCTCGTCCGCCGTCTGGTCGTCGACATAGGCATCGCCCTGGCGGATCAACTGCCGCGCCCATTCGTAAAGCCGGTCGAAGTAGTCCGAGGTGTAGCATTCCGGCTGTTCCCATTCAAACCCCAGCCAGCGCACGTCTTCATTGATGGCGTCGATGTAGACCTGTTCTTCCTTCGTTGGATTGGTGTCGTCGTAACGCAGATTGCACTTGCCGCCGAACTCGCGCGCCAGGCCGAAGTTGAGGCAGATCGACTTGGCGTGGCCGATATGCAGGAAGCCGTTCGGTTCCGGAGGGAATCGCGTGTGCACGCGCCCGTCGTGCTTGCC
>JAGQJZ010000103.1 GCA_020430445.1 Nitrospina sp. | reverse complement strand
ATGAGGGAGCTGTGGAATGGAGCGCTGACCGGCAGTAAAACCGCGCGCTTGGCGCCGGCGGTTTTGGCCTCCGCGCAAACCGTTTCCACCGCTGCTTTGTGTCCGGCAATGACGATCTGTTCAGGACTGTTCAGGTTAGCGGGTTGAACCAGGTTGTCGGTACGGGTTACCGCATCACACAGTTCCTGGACTTTGTCATGAGCCAACCCGATGAGGGCAGCCATGGCGCCGACACCCACGGGCACCGCTTCCTGCATGAAAGTACCCCGTTGCCGGACCAGGCGCACCGCATCGGAAAATTTCAGGGCTCCGGTGGAGACAAGAGCCGAGTATTCCCCCAGGCTGTGACCGGCGGCCAGCATGAAATCTATACCATGTTCCCTCAGCCTTTTCAAGGCAACTGTACTGTGAATGAGCAAGGCCGGCTGGGTGTTCGCGGTCAGCTTCAAATCCTCCTCCGGGCCATTGAAACAGAGACGGGCAATGTCCATCCCAAGCACATCCGAAGCCTCCTCAAAAAGCTCACGGCACCCGGCATCCTCATCATAGAACTCCTTACCCATCCCCACGAACTGGGACCCCTGCCCCGGAAACAGAAACACAGTTTTTACCATCGGATCAACCCTGCCCCCCATGTCAGCCCGGCGCCCAGAACCGTCAACAGTACCAGATCGCCAGGATTAATCATTCCGTTTTCCACCGCTTCGTTGAGTGCAATGGGAATAGACGCGCCGCCGGTGTTGCCGTACCGGTCAAGATTGACCATGGTACGCGAAATATCCACCTTCAATTTATCCGCAACCGCTTCGATAATACGCATGTTGGCCTGATGCGGCACGATGACTTTCAAGTCCTCCAAGGTCAGCCCGTTGCATGCAAGCGCTTCTTTCGAAGCTTCCACCATCCGCTTGACCGCAACCTTGAACGTCGCCTGCCCGTCCATTTTGAGCGTGTACAACTTGTCTTCAACCGCCTGTGTGGAAACAGGCTCCTTTCCGATTCCCCCCGGCACGATCAACATATCCGCCCGGTTGCCGTCGGAGAAAATGTGAGTGGACAAAATACCAGCGGGTTCTTCGGATTCTTCACGTCTCAGCACCACCGCCCCGGCGCCGTCGCCGAACAAAATACAGGTGGTGCGATCCGTCCAGTCCATCAACCGCGAATTCACCTCGGCCCCGATCACCAGGACGGTTTTATAGCGGCCGGTCTTGAGATATTGCTCGGCGATGGAAAGTCCGAAAACGAATCCCGAGCACACCGCCGAAATATCGAACGCCGCGGCGTTGGCGGCGCCGAGTTCGCGCTGGACAAAACAGGCGGTGGAGGGATAAATCACATCCGGCGTGGAGGTGCAGACAATGATCAGTTCCACCTCTTCAACCGCCACCCCCGCCCGGGACAGGGCCTGGCGCGCCGCGCGGGCCCCCAGTGTGGAACTGGATTCCCCTTTTGCCGCGATGCGCCGTTCCCGGATTCCCGTCCGCTCCCGAATCCACTGGTCGGACGTGTCGAGCGTTTTCTCCAGATCCTGATTGGTCAGCACTTTTTCCGGAAGGCAGGAACCCGTGCCTAGAATGCGGGCGTTGTAAGGAAAGCGATAGGTCATTTTTTGGTCACGGTTCCTTCGTCGTCATCCGTTTTCTGGGAAGGAGACTCTTCACTGTTCGGCTTTTCTCCGGGCTTTTCTTCTTCGTCATCCTGACCGGATACCATTTCGACGATCTGCTGCCACAGCGAACCTTTGTCGTCCAGATGGCTTTCAATATCTTCACAAATATGGAGGTTGATTTTTTTATCAATCAGTTCCTTGGCGCGGGCAATGGCGTTTTTGATCGCTTTTCCACTGGAACTGCCGTGGGCGATCATACACACCCCGTTCACCCCAAGCAATGGAGCGCCGCCTTTTTCCGAATAGTCGACCTTTTTCTTGAACGCCGTGAATTTGCTTTTCATGAAAAAATATCCCAAATTCCCGGCAAGCGAGGAGGAGAACATTTCCTTGAGGTTCGTGCCGATCATCTCGGCCAGACTTTCGGAAATTTTCAATGCGATGTTGCCGATGAACCCGTCGCACACGATGACATCGGCGTTTCCCCGGTACACTTCCTTGCCTTCCAGATTGCCGATGAAGTTCAGGTTGGTTCGCTTGAGCATCTTGAAGACTTCCTTGGTGGTTTCATTCCCTTTACTGTCTTCTTCACCGATGCTCAACAGACCAATGGAGGGATTTTCATTTTCCAGGAAATATTTGGCGTACACGTGTCCCATCAGGGCAAACTGGAACAACTGATTGGCTTTGCAATCGACGTTGGCGCCGGCGTCCAGCAGGATCGAGGTTCCCTTGAGGGTGGGCAATTGAATGGCGATCGCCGGACGGTCGACCCCCTTGAGGAACCTCAATGAAAAGGTCGAATAAGCCAGGACCGCGCCCGTATTGCCGGCGCTGACAAAAGCGGAAGCCTCCCCTCCCTTGACCAGGTCCAAACCGATTTTCATGGAAGACCGCCGCTTGCTGCGCACCACCTTGCTCGGGCTGTCGTGCATGTCCACGACTTCCTCGGCGTGTCTTATTTCAATGGGGAGGTCTTTCGCGTCGGGGTATTTATTCAATTCTTCTTTGAGGCGGGGCTCGACACCGGTCAGAATAATGCTGATGCCGTATTCACGCGCCGCAAGAACAGCGCCTTCGACCGCTGTTTCGGGCGCGTGATCTCCCCCCATCCCATCGACCACAATTTTCATGCAGATTCCATCATCACGCCGTCCAGCAGACTCACATTCTTCCACATCCACCGGAAGGGCCAACACCCATTTCCCGGGTCATGAAATGTCCGTAAAACACAGGCTGGAGGGTTTGGGTTTTGAGCCCGGTCAGGCGGCGACTTCGACGCGTTCCTTGCCTTTGTAATAACCACAATGAGGACAAACCCGATGCGGACGCATCATTTCGTGGCACTGGGGACATTCTGAAAACGCTGGCACTTTCAATGCGTCATGAGCGCGGCGGTTGCCCCTTCTCGATCGTGACGCACGCTTCTTGGGTACTGGCATGGTGCAATCCTTCTGTTTATTTGATTTTTCCTTTTAATTTTTCAAGAACCGCCAGTCTCGGATCGATCCTGCTTTCATCCGACTCGCACTGGCACGAGTCCAGATTGAGATTGACCCCGCATTGCGCACACAACCCCTTGCAATCGGGCCTGCACAATGGATTTAAAGGTTGGGTCAACAGAATCTGATCAAAGACGGGCTGGGCCAAGTCTATCGTATTTTCCCTGTAATATTCAACCTCTATATCCGAGGCGTGCAACTCTTTCTCTTCCGGCGGAGCGTCTTCCGGCTGTGGCAGAAAACAGGTCGACAGGCTGACTTCGACCGGGGTGTCGAAAAGCTCCAGACAACGGGAACATTCCTGCCGCAGGCCGGTTTTCACCTGCCCCTTGAAAAACACATCCCGCCCCAACCGGCTCAGGTTGCCCGTGAGTTCAATATCCTCTACAAGCGCGCAACCGGGCTGGTCGATTCCAAGCGTTTCGCGCTTTTCGGTCTGCTCTATGAACAGGCCTGTATCCTCGGGAATGGTTTCGAGGTCAAATTTAAAGGACATCGTTCGGGCGCCGGGTCAACGGGGTGAATGGGATAACGGTCTGTAATATAAGCTTTCAGGGGAAAGCGGGTCAAGCGGAATTGAGAGGAAGCGTCAGGCCCGGGGATGGAATTTTTCGAAGACGTCCTGCATCCTCTTTTTGAGGACGTGCGTGTAGATCTGGGTGGTCGAAATGTCCGCGTGGCCGAGCATTTGCTGGACGCTTCTCAGGTCCGCCCCGCGTTCCAGCAGGTGGGTGGCGAAGGCGTGCCGGACGGTATGAGGGGAGACCGGTCCCTTGATATTCCCCAGGCGGGCGTACTTGCGCAAGATCTGCCAGAACATCTGGCGGGACATCGCCGTTCCGCGGTTGGACAAAAACAGGTCGCGCGTGGGCTGGCCCTTCTTCAGAAAAGTGGGCCGGGCGTGCGCCAGGTAGCTCTCCAGCCAGCTCCGGGCGTGGTCGCCCAGGGGAATGATCCGTTCTTTCTTGCCCTTGCCAAAGGTGCGGATGAAGCCGGACTCCAGGTTGAGATTCGCCACCTGCAACTGAACCAGTTCAGACACGCGCAGACCCGTGGCATAGAGGACCTCCAGCATGGTCTTGTCGCGCAGCCCCCTGTAATTTGCAATATCCGGAGAATTTAACAGGATTTCGACTTCATCTACTGATAGAATAGTCGGAAGCCTTTTCCAAAGTCTGGGGGACTCAAGAATTTCAGCCGGGTTTTCCGCAATGACGTCCAGCGTCATCAGAAAGCGGAAAAAGGCCTTGATTGAGCACAATGCCCGGGCGGACGACCTGGCGGAAATACCGCCGGATTTCAGGGACAAAAGATACTCCCGCACTTCTCGCTGAGAAATATCTTGAACCCTCCGCCCTTTCATGGCATCTAGAAAGCGCAGGGTATCCCGACCATAACTGGCCACGGTATTAGGGGAGTGTCTTTTCTCCACCTTCAGGTAATCTGCAAATTCTTTCAACCAGAGTTGCAGGGTGCCTCCATCCAATGGATTTTCGCAGTATTCCTGTTTCAAGGTAAACTATAAGTTAAATTTTATCAATACGTTAGAAACAAGCCTCGGGTTTGTTGCCCCCGGCACTATCCAACTGAAACCAAAACCATGACACCCGATCACATTCGCAATGTGGGCATCATCGCCCATGTCGACCACGGCAAAACCACTCTTATCGACCGGCTGCTGGAGCAAAGCGGCGCTTTTCGCGACAATCAGGCCCATCAGGACTGCGTGATGGACAGCAACGATCTCGAGCGCGAACGCGGCATCACCATTTTGTCGAAAAACGCCACCATCCATTACAAAGGTTACAAAATAAACATTGTCGACACCCCCGGCCATGCTGACTTTGGAGGCGAAGTGGAACGGGTGCTCAACATGGTCAACGGCGTGCTCCTTTTGGTCGACGCAGCAGAAGGCCCCATGCCGCAGACCCGATTTGTCCTGAAAAAATCGCTGGAACTGGGATTGAAACCTCTCCTGATCGTCAACAAGATCGACCGCACCGGGGCCAACCCCGAAAGGACGATCGACCAGGTGTTCGACCTGATGGTCAACCTTGGTGCGAACGACGACCAGCTCGATTTCCCCGTTCTCTACACGTCGGCAAAACTCGGCCAGAGCCGGAAGAGCCTGGAAGAAGAGCCCGGGGACATGTCGCAGGTTCTCGACATGGTGGTGGAGCATATCCAGCCCCACCCGGTGATTTCGGACAAGGCCTTCCGCATGCTGGTGACCTCGATCGATTACAACGACTACCTGGGGCGGATCGCCATCGGCAAAGTGGAGCGCGGAAATTTCAACATCAAGGATCCCCTCGTCCGCATCCAGAGGAACGGCGCGATTGAAAATTTCAAGACCGCCAAGGCGTTCACTTACGAGGGGCTGCGGCAGGTGCCGCTGGACGAAACCTGTTCGGGCGACATCATCGCCATCGCCGGGATGAAGGAAATCGACATCGGCGAGACCATTGCCTCCGCCCGTGAGCCGGAGCCGCTGCCGCCGATCCAGGTGGACGAACCGACCATGGCCATCCATTTCCTGGTCAACGATTCTCCTTTCGCCGGCAAGGAAGGCAAGTTCCTCACGCAGAACCATATCCGCGACCGCCTGCTGCGCGAAGCCAAAAGCAACGTGGCCATGCGCGTCGAGGAAACCGAGCGGCGCGACACCTTCAAGGTATCGGGGCGTGGCGAGTTGCACCTCAGCATCCTCATCGAAACCATGCGCCGCGAGGGATTCGAATTTTCCGTATCCCGTCCCCAGGTTCTGTTCAAGGAGATCAACGGAGTGACAACGGAGCCGGAGGAAATCGTCGTCATTGATGTGGAAGAGACCTATTCCGGGAAAGTCATGGAGGCGCTGGGCGGGCGCAAGGGACGTCTGCAAAACATGACGCCGCTTGGCGACGGCCACACGCGGCTGGAATACATGATCACCACCCGCTGCCTGTTCGGCTTCCAGTCCGAATTTCTCACGCTGACCAAGGGCACGGGCACCCTGCAGCACAGTTTCAACGATTACATCCCCCTGTCCGAAAGCACCGGCGGGCGGCGCAACGGGGTGCTCATCGCCATGGACGCGGGGCCGACCACGTCCTACTCCATCAACAGCCTGCAGGACCGCGGCGTCCTGTTCGTCCATCCGGGGGAAGACGTCTACACGGGCATGATCGTGGGAGAAAACAAGAAGGACAACGACCTTGTGGTGAACATCACGCGCGAGAAGAAACTGACCAACGTCCGCGCCGCCGGATCGGACGACAACGTCATGCTCACGCCGCCGCGCCGCATGAGCCTGGAGCAGGTTCTGGAGTTTTTAAACGCGGACGAACTGGCGGAGATCACGCCGACCAGCATCCGCCTGCGCAAGCGCCATCTGGACGAAAACGAGCGCAAACGGGCGGCCAAGCAACTGGCGGCGGCGAAATAACGCGCCGGCCGCCGGTCAGTAATTTTCTTCCAGTTTTTTTTCGGCCTCGTCCACGCCCTGCTCCAGGGCCTTTTGATACCAGTAGCGGGCTTCGTAGCGGTTCGGCTTTGCGCCAAGTCCCTGTTCGAAAAAGTAACCGGCCTGAAAACTGGCCCGGCCGTAGCCGCCCTGCCCGGCTTTGAGGAACCATTCGAGGGCTTCCTCATAGTTCTGTTCCACGCCCTTGCCGTCTCGCAACATGACGCCGTAATTGTACTGGGCCCGGGTATTCCCGCCCTGGGCGGATTTCAGAAACCACTTCGCCGCTTCTCCGTAATTCTGCTTCACTCCCCATCCCATGTAATGATGGACCGCCAGATTCTGCTGAGCCAGCGGATCCCCCTGCTCCGCCGCGCGTTCGAACCAGTAAATGGCCTGCTGAAAATCCCGCGCAACGCCTTGCCCGTTCTTGTACATGTTGCCCAGCGTGTTCTGTGCCCTGAGGTAACCGTTCTCGGCCGATTCCTTGTACCATCTCAGCGCCTCGTCCCAGTTGGTTTCCACGCCTTTGCCGACGAAATACATGGACCCGATGTAAAACTGAGCCTGCACGTCCCCCAGCTTTGCACCGAGGAGGTACAATTCAAACGCCCGGGTGTAATCGACTTCCACCCCCTGCCCGTTCACATGCATCAGTCCTAGTATCATATAAGCCCTGGAGTAATCCTGCTGGGCGGCCAGGTTCAACCAGTGCAGAGCTTCCTGGTAATTGACCGCCACCCCTCTGCCCAGTTTGTACGCCAGCCCAAGGTTGAACTGACCGGCGGCCAACTCCTGTTCCGCCGCGCGCCGAAACCAGAGGGTGGATTCCTCGTCGTTCTGCTCAACGCCCCACCCCTTCTGCAGCAGAACCCCCAGTTCATTCTGCGCCTCAGGGTGACCCAGCCGGGCGCCCATGCGGAAAAACTTCGCGGCTTGTTCGAAATCCTGCACCCCGCTTTTCCCATTGGCGAACCCGCTGCCCTTTTGGAAATACACATGGGCGCGCAGAGGAACAGGAGGAGGCTCTTCAACGGCAGGCGGGCGAACAAGATGGGCGTTTACGGCGGGAACATGAAGATGGCACAATAGCAGGAGCAGGGGCAAAATATGTCTTTTGCTGTTCATGTTTTCCCGGAGACAGGATTGCGTCCTTATCATATCAGACTGCTTTTGTCAGGAGCGCTCAGTCTTCTATTCTATCTGGGTGTGGCCTGGCTTTCAAAAGAGTTTAATTGGGGCGAAGGGTATTCCCGGCGGCCCATCCCCGAATACCTCCTGTTATACGGCGGCCTGTTCGTCCTGTACGCCCTGGCGGTCTACTGGACGCTGAAGGCCCGGCCCGATGCCCGCGCCCTCGCCCTCATCCTGCTGCTGGGCCTGGCCTTCCGCGCCGTCCTGATTCCATCCAACCAGATTCAGGAAGACGACGTGTACCGATACCTGTGGGACGGCAAGGTCTTCGCCCATCAGGTCAATCCCTACAAATATTCCCCCGACCAGGTCACATTCTTCAAACAATTCATGATCCGGGAACCGTCCCGGTTCGCCAGCACCTACGATTCCTCCAGCGTGCGCGAACTGGAACTTCTGGCGGAACTCAAATGGAGCGACGAGCGCTCACTGATCTTCATGGAACGCATCAACCATCCGGACCTGCCGACCATCTACCCGCCCATGGCGCAATACGTGTTCCGCCTGATCCATCAGGCCGCGCCGGACAGCATCACCGCCCTGCGGCTGGGCTTCCTGATATTCGACCTGATAGCGGCGGGCTTCATCCTGCTCACACTGGGGCACCTTGGAAAAAATAAAACCTGGGTCCTGATCTATTTCTGGTCGCCGCTCATTCTCAAGGAAACCTTCAACTCGACCCACCTCGACATCATCGGCATCGCTTTTCTCACCGGAGCTGTCTATTTTCTGGTGAAAGCGCGGTTCCTCACGGCACACCTGTTTCTGGCGTTCAGTGTATTGGGAAAGCTGTACCCCGCCGTCCTGTTCCCCTTCATCCTGAAAGAGGAAGTCCGCAGGCGCGGCGTTCACGCCGGAAGGGTCGCCGCCGCCGTTGCCCTGTTCTGCGGGACTCTCGTCGTGTTTTACCTGCCTTTTCTCGATATCGGGAAGCGCGTTTTTTCGAGTCTGAAATCATTCGGCACCTACTGGCAAAGCAACGACAGCGTCTTCGCCCTGCTCGTCTGGTTTTACCGCGATGTGGCGGGCATCGCCCCCAAAGGTCCCGTCGATTTCTCCTACGACGCGCCTTCCCTTTGGGCCAAAATCACCGTTGTGCTGACTCTGGCCGGGGTCTGGTTGTTTTTGTTTTTCAAAAAGGAAACGCGAGACGCAAGAGAGACGGCGGATCAAGCTGGAAGCCTGGTGACGGTCCGGCACCTGTTCATCATCATGGGGCTGATCTTTTTATTGAGCCCCGTTCAGAACCCCTGGTATCTGTGCTGGGTCGTGCCCTTTCTCTGCTTCTTCCCCATGCGTTCCTGGATTCTGTTGACGGGTCTGGTCGGACTCTACTATCTGGGTTTTTATCTGGACTACCAGGAGTTGAACGACCGGCAGGACTGGATTCCCTGGTTTGAGTACCTGCCCTTTTACCTGCTGCTGGCTTGGGATTTGCACAGGCAGAGACAACGGAAGCTCCGCATCACCGGGCGGGCGTCAGTTCCAGAAAAGAGCTGATAGTGGGAACGGAAGGATCGGAAAAGCGGTTCTTGCGGTCGATCAGGAGGGCATCGATTCCAACGGCCCGGGCTCCGGCAATGTCCGTCGCCGGTTCATCGCCGATATGCAGCGCCTCTTCAGGGTCAACGCCGCTCAGGCGCAAGGCCTCTTCAAATATCAGGGAGTCCGGTTTCGCCGACCCCACTACGGTGGAGGCCAGAACAAAATCGAACAAATCACCGATCCCCAGGTTGGTGAGGATCTCCTCCAGGCGTGAATCCCAATTGGACACCACGCCGAGGATCACACCCCGCTCCTTCAATTCGTGCAGCAGGCGGGACTCCTCGACATCGTCATACAGCCGCCAAGCCGTTTTGTTACGGAAGGCCTCGTAGATTTGCCGGAAACAGTCTTCAAAATTCTCGACACCCCCGGCCGCATCAAAAGTCCGGCGCACCACCTCGCGCCAGAACCCCAACTCGACCTCCAGCCCTTTCTGCTGCCCCAGAGACTCCATCCCGCCCAGATCCTTCCAGGCCTGACGGAAGTGGATGTTGAGGTCGTCCGGCGAGCCTTCGAACCCAAAAAGGCGGGCCTCGTTGGCGTAGACATCGCCAACGGAAGGGTGGACGGTGAGCAAGGTGCCCCCCACATCAAAAAAAACCGCGCGGTAGGAATCGAGTTGCATGGATCGATTGAAAAAAAATGGAAGTATTCGGTCCCCGCAGGGAACGTGCCTATTATCGTGTTTCAGAAAAGAAATGCCAAGAAGGAAAGCGTTGGCCGTTCGAGCGGATCGTTGAAAACACCACAGGAAACTGAGCGGGCCACCCCAATTAAGAAGACGTCCCTGTTCTTCAAGACAGCAAACCGCCTGCACACACCCTGCCCCGCGACCGCAGGTTCCTTGCAACGCCCTCTTTCACCACATTCAGGCCGTTATTTTGAAAACCTTTGAATTTCAACACAATTGCCTTTATGCTTCTCCTCACACTGTTTGTCACTGGGCAGAACAGACCAATCCGGCTTTGTTTTTTATGCAGAAATCTATAAAAGGCTCCTGGGGAATTTTGATCATGGCCGCGCTGGCGGTCCTGCTGCCCTTTTTCCTGATGGAGGAACCGGCCCCCCCGGTCCGCGTGGCGGGGTTTGAATGGAACTGCGAACAAAGACCCTGCCGGGTCCAGTTTTCCCTGGAAAATCCGTCTCAAAAACCTCTGGTGGCAACGGTGGAAATCCGGGGATATAATTTTTCATCGGACCTGGAAATGCCCCGGCCACGAATCCTGGTCGGGAAACGCGAGTTCAAGGAACATCTTAGGGTCGGCGAACAATCCTCAAGCTTTCAGGAAGAGGTCAAATTCACTCGTTACCCGGACGAACTGGAGATAAAAATCGTCAGCACAAAACCTTCCGCATCTCCTTAGTTTTATTGATGTTCTCTTTCAATTGAGTTAAAATTTCCAACCCGCGTGTCGATTTTTAATCGCCTTGCATCGATCCGTCAGGTTTCTGTTGGAGCGGCAATCTCCCGGC
The DNA here is from genome assembly GCA_020430445.1 of Nitrospina sp. GTDB lineage: Bacteria > Nitrospinota > Nitrospinia > Nitrospinales > Nitrospinaceae > Nitronauta. Next base: position 1,274 of record JAGQJZ010000103.1, on the reverse strand, counting down.
CCCTGATTCCCGACAAACCCGTTTTATGGACACCGCCGGAAAACCCCATGGTTCCCGGTGGCCCCTTTGGAATGAGACCTTTGCAAAAAACGTCCAAGGCGGGATTCTTCGGGCCTCACGGTCCTCAGAATGACAATAAAACGCTGTCGTGTCATCTCTGAGCCCTGTTTCAGGCTCCACGAAGTATCTCGCCTCGGGGGTTTTTCCCGAGTAACGCAAAGACCTCCTTTTGCATGAGGACGTTTTATGGAAAAAACAACCCTGGTTCAATTCATTCGCCGTCAGGAAAAACTGGTCGATGGCGCCACCGGCAATTTCACCAGCCTGATGAACGAGATTCTGGTTGCGGCCAAAATCGTTTCCCTGGAAGTCAATTGCGCAGGCATTGGCGAAAGTATTTTCGGCCTGACGGGCAAGGTCAATGTCCACGGAGAGGAAGTCCAGAAGCTCGACGAATTCGCCGACAACACCTTCGCCAAACTGGTAGGGCAATCGGGGACGGTCTGCGCCATCACCTCGGAGGAACTGGAAAAGCCCATCATCGTGCCGAAGGATCAGGCCGGAAAATACATCTTCATGATGGACCCGCTCGACGGCTCTTCCAACGTCGACGTCAACGTCAGCATCGGCACCATTTTTTCCATCTACCGCAAAAAGACCCCGGGAGACGAGGTCACGACCGAAGACCTCCTGCAGAAAGCGTCCGAGCAGGTGGCGGCGGGCTACATCATTTACGGGCCCAGCACCCTGTTCATATACACCTCCGGCAACGGAGTACACGGTTTTACCCTGGACCCGACCCTGGGCGAGTTTTTCCTCTCCCACCCCAACCTGCGGATACCCCGTCAGGGTTCATGGTACAGTATCAATGAAGGCAATGTAGAGAAGTGGACCGACAAACAGAAACGGCTGGTGGATTATCTCAAGGAAAAGGATCCCGAAACCCACCGCCCTTACAAATTGCGCTACATCGGCTCGCTGGTGGCGGATTTCCACCGGACCCTGTTGAAGGGCGGGATTTTCATGTACCCCGGCGACCGGAATTCTCCCGAAGGGAAACTGCGTTTCCAGTTTGAAGCCGCTCCCCTGGCCTTTGTCGTGGCCAATGCCGGTGGCACGGCCTCCGACGGCGTGAAGCGCATTATGGACCACACCCCGGGAGACATTCATGAAAAGTCTCCGCTCTTCATCGGCAGCGTGAACGAAGTCGAACTCGCCGAATCCATGCTCAAATAACCCGGGTCCATACTGGAACTTTCAACGTGAAAATAAAA
>JAGQJZ010000102.1 GCA_020430445.1 Nitrospina sp. | reverse complement strand
GAAGCGTTCGAGCGTGTGCAGCGGCGACTGCCCCTTGTCTCCCAGTTCCACGTCCGTCGGCAGCACGACAGGGAGCTGGTCTTCCGGCACCGGCACCGTGCCGCAGGCGCCGCACAGGATCATCGGTACCGGAGTGCCCCAGTAGCGCTGGCGCGAGACGCCCCAGTCGCGCAGGCGGAAGTTGACCGTCGCCTTGCCGATGCCGTTTTGATTGAGATGGTCGCACACCGCGCGCCGGGCTTCGTCTCCCGCGAGGCCGTTGAAGTTTTCCGAATGCACCATCGCGCCGTCGGAGACGAACGCCGACTCCAGCGCCGAGGCGTCGAGGTTGCCGTCGGCGGGTTCGATGACGATGCGGATCGGCAGGTCGTATTTTTTCGCGAATTCAAAGTCACGCTGGTCGTGCGCGGGAACGGACATGATGGCCCCGGTGCCGTAGTCCATCAGCACGAAGTTCGCCGTCCACACCGGAATCGCCTCGCCGTTGAGCGGGTTGATCGCGTACGCGCCGGTGAAGACGCCGTCCTTCTCGCCGCCCTCGGCGGTGCGGTCTTTCTTCTCCATGCGCTTCATGCGGGCGACGAATGCGTCGACCGCCGCTTCCTGCTCCGTGCCGCGTGAAAGCGCCGTGGTCAACGGGTGCTCCGGCGCCAGCACCATGAACGTCGCGCCGTACAGCGTGTCCGGCCGCGTGGTGAAGATCAGGATCGACCCGTCACCGTCCTTCACTTTGAACGAAACCTCCGCGCCGTAGCTCTTGCCGATCCAGTTCGACTGCATGGTCAGCACCTGCTCCGGCCAGGAGCCGGACAGCGTTTTGCAGCCTTCCAGCAGGCGGTCGGCGTATTCGGTGATCTTGAAGAACCAGCCGTCCTGTTCGCGGTCGACGACCGGCGTGTCGCAGCGCCAGCAGTTGCCGTCGACGACCTGCTCGTTGGCGAGCACCGTCTGGCAGGGTTCGCACCAGTTGACGATGCTTTTCTTGCGGTAGACCAGCCCGCGCTCGTGGAATTTCAGGAAGCACCACTGGTTCCATTTGTAATAGTCCGGCAGGCAGGTGGCGATTTCGCGGTCCCAGTCGTAGCTGAGGCCGAGGCGCTTGAGCTGGGCGCGCATGGTGTCGATGTTGTCGAGCGTCCAGCGTGCCGGGTGCGAGTTGTTTTTGATCGCCGCGTTTTCCGCGGGCATGCCGAAGGCGTCCCAGCCGATCGGGTGCAGCACGTTGAAGCCCTGCATGCGCTTGAAACGCGCCAGCGCGTCGCCGATGGTGTAGTTGCGCACGTGTCCCATGTGGATGCGGCCGGAGGGATAGGGAAACATCTCCAAAAGGTAATACTTGGGCCGCGCCGGGTCCTCGGTGACGCTGAACGTTTTTTCGCTCTCCCAGTGGTCCTGCCACCGGGCTTCTATGGCCTTGAAATCGTACTCCTGCATGTCGGGTGGAATCCTGAAGAAAAAGAAGAAAGGTGACGGTAAAAGCGCTAGTTTATAGGATTCCGCCGTGGGTTTCCACTGTTGCCGGAAGGGAAGGGGCAAGACTCGTCCCGGTGGCCGCGGACAGGCGGTTCGGTGGGGCAGGGGGGATTTAAAGAATCTGGTCCAGGCGCACCACCGCTTTGTTGGCGTCATAGACCTGGGCGAAAATTGACCAGGTGCCCTGGAAGACCCCGATGACCGAGACGTTTTCCGTTCTGTGATCGTAACCGGCACCGCCCGCCCCGGCATGGGACCCGTAAACGGTCATGCCCGCTCCGGCGTGCCCGGCAAACTGTCCGTTATTGATCAGATTGGTTCTCAGGTTCGCCGCGTTGTTGGGATTGGGCCGGATATGGGCCGTCTCGATTCCCGCGCCGGTATCGAGAAAACAAAAGGAGCATCCGGTCAGCATGCCGGTGACCATGATGGTGACGCCCGAGGGCTGCGGCAGGAGGTAGCCGTTGACCGCGTTCACGGCGACCGCCCCTTCGTTCACCATCTGGACCGAATGGGAGGCAAAACGGAAGCTGTCTCCTCCCGGGTCGTATGACCAGATTTTGTACGTGCGGATATTGTGGTTGACGAAGTGCAGGATGCGGCCGGGGCGGACATTGCGAATGCCGGCGACGGTGTGGATCCAGTAGTCGTAAACCATCGAAGCATTCGGGTTGCCTGCAATGGTCACCTGGTACCAGCGCAAAAAATAGGCCGGTCGATTTCGGATATTGGTGATAGCGCTTGCGGGGGACGTCATGGAAACTCCTCTGAAGGAAGGTCGAAAGAGGCAAAAAACCATCGGCAGTCTTCAAGGGGGCGTATTATAACACATTGTTTTTGTTAATGTAGTGAGTATTCTGGCGGGGCGGGTTACAATGTGGTGCTATGACCGAACTCACCGGCGCGATCGTCGTCGTTTTCATTCTTTACGTTGCCGTCATGCTGGGCATCGGCTGGTGGACCTCGCGCACGGCCCATTCACCGGAACAGTTTTTCCTCGCCGACCGTTCCCTGAAAGCCTGGGTGACGGCGGTCTCCTCCACCGCCTCGTCCGAAAGCGCCTGGGCGGTGCTGGGCACGGTGGGCCTGGCCTATAAGGAAGGGCTGTCGGCGGCCTGGTTCCTGCCGGGATGCCTGCTCGGTTACTGGATCAACTGGAAGTTCCTCGCCGAACCCCTGCGCCGCCATTCCCACGCAACGAACGCGATCACGGTGCCGGATTACCTCGAGTCCCGCTTCGGCGGCGGCAGCCACCTTCTGCGCTGGCTGTCGGTCGTCATCATTTTTTCCTGCATGATGGCCTACGTCGGCGCGCAGTTCACGGCGATCGGCAAGACCTTCGACTCCATTTTCGGCATCCCGCACACGCTCAGCATTCCCATCGGCGGCGTCATCATCCTGACCTACACAATGATGGGCGGCTTCCTCGCTGTGGCGTGGACGGACTTCATCCAGGGCCTCATCATGGTGGGCGGCCTCGTCCTGCTGGCGCTGGTGGCGCTGGCCGAGCTGGGCGGTCCCGCCGGCATGGTGTCGGCAATCGACCAGGTCAATCCGGACACGCTGGCCCTCATGGGCGGGAAAACCCTGGCGGGATTCCTCGGCGGGGTCGTCGGCCTGCTCGGCATCGGGCTGGGCTACCCCGGCCAGCCGCACGTGCTCAACCGCTACATGGCGGCGAAGAATGAGAAGGTGATCCGCGACGGCTGGTGGATCGCCCTCGGCTGGGGCGTGCTGATGTACGTCTCCGCCATCCTCCTCGGCCTGTGCGGTAACGCCCTCTTTCCCGGGCTGGACGATCCCGAACACCTGTTCCCGAAAGCGGCGGAGTCGCTTCTGCCCACGGTGTTGACGGCCATCGTGCTCACCGGCGTGCTGGCGGCGATCATGTCGACCGTCTCGGCGCAGATCATCGTCGCCGCCTCGTCCGTCGCGCACGACATCGTGCACAGGTTGTCTAGGCGGAAACGGACGCACGCGCAACTGCTCGCCATCAGCCGTGCCACCATCGCCGTGCTCGGCGTCGGCGCGATGGGGATCGCGCTCGCCAAGACGCAGGTGATCTTCTGGTTCGTGCTGTTCGCCTGGTCGGGTCTGGGCGCGAGCTTCGGCCCGCTCATCCTGTTCACGCTGTATTCGAAGAACGTGACGCGGCAGGGGGCGATTGCGGGGATGATCACCGGTTTCACCGTGACGATTGTGTGGAAGGTGAGCGGTTTGTCGGACGGGCTCTACGAACTCGTCCCGGCGTTTCTTTTGGCTGCCCTTGCCGTGTGGGGCGTGAGCCGGGCGACTCAAAAGGCCGCGACGTGAAAACCTTCCTGCGCATTCTCTCGGTTATCTACGCTCTCGGCGCGTTGCTGCACCTCATCCAGTTTCTGAACATCCCCATCACCGGGCGCGAATTGATGTACGCAGACATGCCGCCGGCGTTGCGCGCCATGGTGAAGGTGTTGCTGTTTCTGGACACGGGAACGGCTGTGGGACTGTGGCTTGCGAAAAGATGGGGGGTGACGTTTTTCCTGATGGCCGCCTTCGGGCATGTGATCCTGTACACCGCCTTCTCGGCGCTGTACGGCGGCGGACGGGGCATGGTGGCGATTCACGCCCTGGCGATCACGGGGTATCTGGTGTTCTGGTTCCGCAGCGGCCGTCCATATCCTGAAGGATGATCTTCGCTATTTCCCTGGACGCGCCTTTCTGCCCTTCCACCAGGATGCGCGCCTGTTCCCCCAGCAGGCCGCGGCGCTGGCCGTCTTCCAGCAGGGTCGACACCTCGCGCACGATGTCGGCGGCGGATTTGATTTCAATCGACGCGCCCGCCTCTTTCAGCACTTCCGCCTGCGCTTTCACGTTTTCAATATAAGGGCCGTGCAGCACCGGCACGCCCTGGATCGCCGCTTCGGCGAGACTGTGCCCGCCGCCGGGCGAAATCAGGCTGCGTCCGACAAACGCCGCGTCGGCGACGGCGTACAGGCGGTCGAGTTCCCCCATGGTGTCGAGCAGGATGACCGGCACCGCCTCGCGCAGGCGGGTGCGCCTGCCGAAGGTCTCGTTGCGTGAGCGCAGAAGCGCTTCTACCTCCGGCAGACGTTCCAATCTTCGCGGTGCGAGAATCATCACCAGCGCCGGATGCGCCTCGCGCAGCGTTTCGAAAGCGTCGAGCAGGATGGTCTCCTCGCCTTCGTGCGTGCTTCCGGCAACCAGCACGCTGGCGGGGGCGGGAAGTTTCAATTTTTCCCTGAGCGTCCGCCGTTCGTTTTCCGGCAGGGGGTTCAACTGGTCGTATTTGGTATCGGCCTGCAGGGCGATGGCTTCCTCGCGCGCGCCCAGGTCGTACGCCCGCGCCACGCCGATGGGATTCTGCATGTACACCCGGCTGAAGCAGGAAAACACTTCGCGGATGAAACCGCCGAGCTTGCGGTAATTGTTGAAGGAGTTCTCCGAGATGCGCCCGTTGAGCAGGATCGCCGGCACGTTTTTCTCGCGCAGCTTGAACAGGAGTCCCGGCCAGAAGCCGGTGTCGATGAGGACGAACAGGTCCGGGCGGATGCGCTGCACCGCCAGCGATACGAAAGGCCAGGCGTCGAGCGGGTGGTAGGCCAGGATATCGACGAAGCCGAGGTTCTTTTGCGCTGTTTCGTACCCCGCTGAGGTGGTCACGGTGACGGCCAGCCGCATGTCCGGCCGCTGTTCGCGGAGGGCGGCCAAAAGCGGCGCTGCCGCCCGCACTTCGCCGACGGAGATGGCGTGCGCCCACAGGGTGGGTCTGTGCGGTCTCGAGTTGGCGGGCAGAAACCCGAAGTGATGCCACAGCCCGCGCCGTTTGCGCCCGGTGATGGACGACAGAACGATCAGGCCGGGAAGGAGGAGCAGTCCGGCGAGTGTGCTGAGAACGTAATAGAAGGAGGTCATGCGTTTGGCGCGAATTTCAGGGACTCGCGGATGATTTCGACGTTGCGTTCCACCGCGCCGCGTTGTTTGGCGACGGCTTCGGCGGCCTGTTGTCCCAACTGGCGGCGCTCTTCGGGGTTTTCCAGAAGAAATTTCAACAGGGTGAACAGTTGATCCTCGGATTCCAGTTGCAGGCCGCCGCCGGATTCCCGGAGCAGTCGCGCTTCTTCTTCAAAGTTCTGCATTTCGGGGCCGAACAGCACCGGGATGGCGCACAGGGCGGGCTCGAGGATGTTCTGGCCGCCGAATTCGGGACGGAACCCGCCGCCGACATAGGCCGCCTCGGCCATTTCATAATAATCGTTGAGAACGCCCAGCACGTCCACCAGAATAACGAACGGCGAGAAGTTTTTTTCTGCCGCCATTTTGCTGTGCCGCACCACTTCCAGGCCGCGCGCTTTGATGAGGGTCTCGACTTCGTCCACCCGGTCCATGTGCCGCGGCGCGATGACGTAGCGCGCCTGCGGGAACGCGTCTTTCAATTGTTCGATGGCGTCGAGCGCCGCCGTTTCGTCGCCGGGGCGGGTGGAACCGAAGACGATGAGGTCGGATTCGTGTCCGGCGCCATTGGTCCGGGGCGTGTGCATGGCGTCGTATTTCATGTTGCCGGTCACGCCGATGCGGCAGTCGGCCAGCCCCAGTTTCTTGAGGCGCTGGGCATCGGCCTGCGTCCGCATGGCGAAGAAGTGGACGCCTTCCGCCATCCAGGGGAACAGGGGATTGAGGTTTTTGTAGCGCGTCATCGAGCCTTCGGACATGCGGCCGTTGAGTTGCAGCATGGGGATGCCCCGCCGGTGGCAGGTGCGCAGGAGTCCCGGCCACAGTTCCGCCTCGATCAGCACCAGCGTCGCCGGCTGCAGGCGTTCGAGCAGCGGGGTGAGAAACAGGGGCGAATCCGGCGGCATCAGGAACACCGGGCAGGCGGCGGCTTTTTGGGCCACCTCGAATCCCGTCCAGGTGAACGTGGAAAGCACCGGCTTGTGATCGGGGATGGCCTGCGCGAGGTGCTCCACGAGGGTCAGCGCCAGCTTGACCTCGCCCACCGAAGCGGCGTGGATCCAGATCGGCGCCGGGGGCGGCTTCAGGTTGCGCCAGCCGCCGAGGCGTTCTTTCATCTCCCGCCGGAAGGATTTGTCGACCAGCGCCCTCAACAGGAAAAAGGGAGAGGCCAGCAACAGACCGGCGGTGATAATGGTATGATACAAAACGTCCATCGGCGGATTATAACCCACTTGGCTGCTACATTCGGAATTTCCAGTCCCGCAGCCGCAACACGGGCGCAATGAGCCTCGAATCTCTTTTCCACCAGGTCATTTCCCAGGACCGGCCCTTCTATCATTATCCTCTTTATTGGATGCTATGCTGGGTTTCGTGGGCGTATGCCCTCGGCCAGGGCCTGCGCGCCTGGGCCTACCGGTGCGGCATTCTGCGCACGCGGCGGCTGCCGGTCCCCGTCATCAGCGTCGGCAACCTGACGCTGGGCGGCACGGGCAAGACGCCGACGGTGTTGTGGCTGGCCGGGGTGCTCAAGGAAATGGGCCGCCGTCCGGCGATTCTCAGCCGTGGTTACGGCGGCGACGCGCAGGATATCGTCAACGTGGTCTCAGACGGCGACCGTGTTCTGCTGGAGCCGGAAGAGGGTGGGGACGAACCGGTCATGCTGGCGCGGCGGTTGCCGGGCGTGCCGGTGCTGGCAGGGCGCCGCCGCTTTCCCCTGGGGCAGTACGCGGTGGACCGGTTTCAGGCGGATGTGATGATCCTCGACGACGGTTTTCAGCATTTGGCGCTGGGGCGCGATCTCAACCTGCTGCTGCTCGACCACCGCGCGCCGCTGGGCAACGGACACCTGTTTCCCGCCGGTACCCTGCGCGAAGTGCCGCAGACCGCCGCAAAGCGGGCGAACGCGGCTCTGGTGACGCGCTGGCGCGAGGACGCGCCGGATTGGAATATGAAGGAACTGCTGGGGTTCGACCTGCCGCTCGCGGCCTCGGCCCTGGTGCCGGACGCGCTGGTCAGCCTGAGCGGCGAGGGCACCCTGCCGCTGGATGGATTTTCAGGAACGCCGCTGTCCGCGTTCTGCGGCATCGCCCAACCTGATGACTTTTTCAACAGCCTGGAGGCCTTGGGCATGGAGCTGGTCGACCGGCAGGCTTTCCCGGACCATTTCGATTATTCGGCGGAGGTGCTGCAGGAACTGGTCGACCGGGCCATAAAGAAGGGGGCGCAGGGGTTGATCACCACGGAGAAGGACGCGGTCAAGCTCGGCCGGCACGCGATCAGAATACCGGTGTGGAGCCTGCGCATGCGGCTGCGGATAATCAGGGGAGAAGCCCATTTGATCGAACGGGTCCGCCGGTGCCTGGACGAAGGCCCGGCCGCGGAATGAACGCCATGAGTGAAGACGACGCCCCTTCAACGCAGCCCGCGCCGATCAAGGAACTGGCGCTCAATATCCTGGTGCCTTCCGTTTACCCGCTGGGACTGCTCGTCATGTGGCTGGCCCCCATGGATTTTGGATTCGGTCACCGTCCGCTGGTGTACGCCGGATTCGCCATCGGCCTGGCGGGCGTCGCGGTCTGGATTGTGGGCATGATGAGCCTCGGCCAGTCGCTGGCGGTGCTTCCGGGGGCGAAATTCCTGGTGCGCCGCGGCCTGTACCGCTTTGTGCGGCATCCTATCTACATGGGCGTTTCAATGGCCTTCCTGGGGCTGGTGCTGTGCCTCGGCTCCGGATGGGGCCTGGCGTACCTTCTGGCGCTGGTTCTGCCGCTGAATTTCATCCGCGCCCGGCTGGAGGAACGCGCCATGCGGGCCCAGTTTGGAGAGGACTATGAACACTGGCGGTCGCAAACCTGGTTCTGACCCGCGGCGCATTTCCCTCCTGCTGGCCTGCGCCGCGACCCTGCTCATCTCCCCCGTTTGGGCGGCGGAACCTGCCGCCCCCGTGCCGCTGCCTTCCTGGAAACCTTCCGAAAAGGCCTCCCTGTCTATCAATAACCGCCTGTTTTCCCTGCCGCCGTCGTTTTATGAAGCGGTGGATGCGGGCAGCCGTGCGCGCCCCTGGCTGGGGGTGACCCTGAAGGAAGTGCCGGGACCGGAAGGGGTGGCGAGCCCCGCCCTCGAAATTTTAAATGTCTTCCCGCAGTCTCCGGCGGATGCGGCGGGATTGCGGGCAGGGGACCGGATCGTCGGTTTCAAGGGACAGAGGCTTGAAAAGGGCGAGGTGGGCTCGGTGATTCTGAATTTCCTCAAAGGCGTGCAGCAGGCGGGCAATGGCACTACGGTGCCGGTTGAAGTGTGGCGCGGCGGCGCAACCTCGACGTTCGAAGCGCGGCTGGACGCGCGCCCGTCGGTTACGCGTTCGCTGGCGGCGGACGTGGGCGGGCAGACCCCGGTGGGCGGTGAATCGCTGGCCGGTCACCTGCTCGAATCCTCCGGCCGGACCGGTGACTTTGAGAAAACGCTGGCCGCCATGGGGCGGCGGGCGGATGAGGTGGTCAGTACCGCCGTGCGCGGCGAGGATTTCAATCCTTTTCAATTAAACACGGTCAATGCCCTGCTGCACAGGCCGCTGGCGCTGGCGGGAGCAGGCCGGTCGCTTGCCGAACGCTTGAACGCAGGCATGGAGGGTGGCGCGGTGCGGTTGGACGGACTGGCCGCCACCGGCGCGGCGGCGCTCGACCTCATTCTCGAAGAAGAATCGACGCCGGACGCACCGCCGGGAAACTGGACGGCTTACCTCGATCGCCTCATCAAAAAAATAACCGCTTTGCAGGAGCGTCACCGTGAGGTGTTGTCCCGCCTCGGCGCGGATGAAATCGAACGGGTGGAACAGTGGTTTGTGAACTGGATGCGCGGCCTGGGCAAGCCTGAAAAGGAGCTTTCGCCGGCGCAGAAAAAGAAGGCCGAGGCGATGACGCTGGCGGTGCTCAACACGGCGCTCAAGGCGGACCTGCGGGCCCTGCTGCAGGAGGCGCACGCGCTGGCGCGGGCGATTGACGTGCCGCACCTCCGGCAACTGGCCCGGGAGGCGCGGCGCGTGGTGAACATCCCGCAGGGCTGGGTGGGGCACAGGGAGCCGGACCGCTGGGTGTACCGGACCCCCGCCGGGAAGGTGATCGTCGGTGGCGCGGAACACAATGAGTATCGGGAAGACGCGGTGCTGATCCTCGATTTCGGCGGCGACGACACCTACCGCAACCGCGCCGGCGGCGCCCGGCCCGGCCTGCCTTTTGCGGTGGTGATCGACCTGGAAGGGAACGACCGCTATGAGTCGGCGGAACCTTTCAGCCAGGGCGCGGGGTTCCTCGGCGCGGGATTTTTGATCGATCTGGCGGGGGATGACACCTACACCGCCGATGTGCTGGCGCAAGGGACGGGGATCCTCGGTACGGGCGTTCTTTTTGACGGTGGCGGCCGCGACCGCTACCTGTGCCGCGCCTTCTGCCAGGCGTCCGCCGGTTGGGGACTGGGCTTCTTGGTTGAGACGGAAGGGTACGATATTTACCAGGCGGACCTTTACGCCCAGGGGCTGGGGTTCGTCAAAGGGTTCGCCGCGCTTGTGGACGGCGGGGGCAACGACCATTATTTTGCCGGGGGACTGGAACGCGACCACCGGCAGCCGGACAAGGCGACCCTCTCCATGGCGCAGGGGTTCGGCCTGGGACTCCGGCCGTGGGAATCGGTGGCCGGGGCTTCCGGTGGTATCGGCATCCTGTCGGACATTGACGGCAACGACACCTATTCCGCCGATTATTTTGCGCAGGGGGCGAGCTACTGGCTGGCGCTGGGCGTCCTGCACGACGGCGGCGGGCACGACCGCTACCTCGCCGGGCGCTACGCCCAGGGCGCGGGCGTGCATTTCTCGCTCGGCCTGCTCAACGATGTGGACGGGGACGATCAGTACCAGACCCATTTCGGCGTGTCGCAGGGATGCGGGCACGACTTCGGCGTCGGTTGGCTTGAGGACCGGGCCGGAGACGACCTCTACGTCAGCGGCGTCATGGCCCAGGGGGCGGGCAACGCCAACGGGCTCGGCATTCTTACCGACACCGGTGGGCGCGACCGCTATTTTGTCGGGTCCGAAGGGCAGGGACGGGGACCCTACGAACCCATGCGCGAGTTGGGCAGCTTCGGGTTTTTCATCGACACCGGTGGCGGAGAGGACCGTTATTTCCCCGATGGCGGTGATGGCCGCCTGCTGAGAAAAGGCGATTATGGATTTTTCGCCGATGTCGAATAGGGACTGCCTTATATGAAACGTATTGTGTTCGGACAGCTCGTCACCATGGCCGAGGGGCCGGACGGGACTTTGGTCGAAAACGGGGAGTTGATGGTCGACGACGGGCGCATCGTCGAGGTGCGGTCCAACCGCTCGGACGCTTTCGCAGGCGAGACGGTGGACCTGTCCGGCCACCTGCTGCTGCCCGGTTTCGTCAACGCGCATTGCCATTTGTCGCTCACCGGGCTGGCCGGGAAGATTGCGCCCGGCCTGCCGTTTGTCGACTGGATCCGGCAGGTGGTTCAGGCCAACGAGGCGCTGCCGTTCACCGGGAGGCTCCGCGCCCTGCGCGAAGGAGCCCAGGCGCTTTCCGCCTCCGGCGTCACCAGCCTGGTCGATTATGTGGCGCACACCGGCCTCATCCACGAATACGCCGGGTTGCCGCTGCGCAGTCTGCTTCTATATGAAGTGATCGGTTTTTCCCCGGCGCGGGCGGGGGAGATCACCTCCATGCTCGACGACCTGCTGAAAAACCACCCCAAAGGCAACGCCTCCCTGAAACTGGGTCTGGCCGCGCACGCACCGTATTCCGTGTCGCCCGCCCTGCTGCAGAATTTGAAGGTTTTGGCGGCGAAATACCGCTGTCCGCTTTCCTGCCATGTGTCCGAAGTGCCGGAGGAGGTCGCGTTTCTCAGGCAGGGCAACGGTCCATTCCGCCAGCTTCTTGAAGAACGCAAGGCCTGGAACCCGGACTGGGCGCCGCCCGGCGTTTCCCCCGTCGCCTACCTGTCGCAACTCGGGGTACTGGAAGGCGTGCAGGCGGTGCACCTCAATTGCGTCGAGATGCCGGATATCCTGCCCCTCGCCGGCGAGGCGATGGGGGCCGTGTTTTGTCCCGGTTCCACCCGCTGGTTTGGGCGCAACCGCTGGATGCCCGTGCGCGAACTGCTCGACGCCGGGCTGGCCGTGGGGCTCGGCACCGATTCGGTGGCGAGCAATGAGTCGCTTGATTTCATGCGGGAAATCCGCCTGGCGGGGGCGATGCTGCCGGAGGTTTCGCGCGCCGAGATCTTGTGGATGGCCACCGCCGGTGGCGCGTTGGCATCGGGACTTGAAGCCGGGCGGATCGTGCCCGGCGGGATGGCGGATGTGATCGCTTTTAAGAGGACGAACGTGAAATCCCCGTGGTGGGACACGGTGTGGGACCACCCGGGCTCCGGCCCTGACGCCGTGATGTTGAAAGGCGAGTGGGTGGCTCGATAGGGGGTCGTGATCGCGGCCACCGTAAACAATGCCCGGAACCGCCACGGTTCGTTCTTTTTCAGCAGGGTCCGGGGCCATATAAAGTAGTATTTGAGATGAATATGTGATGTCGGATAGACAAAAATATTGAGGGTTTAGGGGAACAATGCTATGATGCCGGATTCAAATGGGGGTGTTTTTTCCAGTACCGACCGGGATTTCTGAAATTCAAT
>JAGQJZ010000101.1 GCA_020430445.1 Nitrospina sp. | reverse complement strand
CTGCGGGCGCATGCCCGTTTTCACGCCTTCTTCACACAGAGTTCACATTCCGTTCAAAGTGACGGGTCAGACTGACCGTATCAAAGGGAGGGCTTCTGAATACTGTTTCCGGCTGGGAGCGGGCCATGAGTCAAAGGACCTGCGGCCTGCCGCGAAACGGTATCGATCAATCAGAAGTGTCTATCAAAATTGAGGAGGATGTCATGGTCAGTCAAACAGCCGGTTCGTTTCGCAACAGCATCTGGGGCAAGGTCACACTGGTTCTGGTGATCTCGCTTTTATTCATGATCCCGGTCGGCCAGGTGGAAGACCTGATCCGGGAACGCCACCGCTACGGCGAACAGGCGAAAAACGAGGTCGAGCAGAAGTGGTCGAAGAAGCAGAGCACCGGCGCGGTGGTGCTTTCCGTTCCCATCGTGCAGAAGCGCACGCGCAAGAACCAGGAGGGCAAGAAGGAGGTTTATTTCCATAACAGCCACGTCCATTTCCTGCCGGAGGATTTGAAAATTTTCGCCGTCACCGACAACGTCATCCGCCACCGTGGGCTGTACCGCATTCCGTTGTATGAAACGCAACTCGAGGTGAAGGGAACCTTCGCCAAAATCAAGGAGCACATCCAAAACCTGGAAGACACGCGCGTGCTGTGGGACAAGGCGGAGCTCAACCTGGGTGTCGACGAGGTGCGCGGATTGAAAGAAGTGAAGGTGCTGTGGAACGGGGTTGCCTTGAAGCCGGACGTCGGCAACATGCGGGCCAACGTCTGCACCGCGGCGGTCAAGGCGGCGATCGCGGGCGATTCGGCCCTTGCCGCCGGTGGCCGGTCGGAGTTCCATGTGTCGCTTCGCATCAAGGGGAGTGAGGCGCTGGAGTTTCTGCCCTTTGGCGAGACGACCGAGGTGAAGATGAGCTCCAATTGGGGCGACCCCAGTTTCGACGGCGCCTTTTTGCCGGACCGTTACGATATTGCCGGGAATCGGTTCACCTCGCAATGGAAGGTGCTGGGACTCAACCGCAACCTGCCGAAGTACTGGGTGGGCGGCCGCACATTGAAGAAGGAAATGGACAAGGCGCGCTTCGGCGTGAAGTTTCTCATGCCGCTGGAGACCTACCAACTCAACACACGGGCGGTGAAATATTCGTTTCTGTTCGTGGCGCTGACCTTCGCCACGATGTTCTTCATCGAAATCCTCTTCGGGCTCAAATTCCATCCCATGCATTACACCATGACCGGAGCGGGCCTGTGCCTGTTTTACCTGTTGCTGCTGTCGCTCTCCGAGCACCTCGGGTTCGCCGCCGCCTACGCGCTGGCGGGGACGGGAACGATTCTGTCGATCGTCCTGTATGTGTTGGGCGTGACGCGGGTGAAGAAGGGCGCGGGGATTGTGCTGGTGCAGTTGTCCGTGCTTTATGGATTTTTGTATGTGCTGCTGCAGGAGGAGGATTTCGCCCTGGTCGCGGGTTCCATCGGCTTGTGGCTGGTGCTGGGGCTGGTGATGTATGTGACGCGGCGCATCGACTGGTTCAATATTCATTTATTGGAAGGACGCACGGCTCTCCGGCCCTGATCCCGTTCGAGATCGGGCGGGCCCACCGGCCCGGGGAATTCCGTGCTGGCATTTTCCGGGCCGGTCGGGCTATTATAAGCTCATGCCGAAGTGATACTGTTCCGTAATGTTTTTAGGTGATCTGAAATAACCTGATATTTCAACCGAGGTAATTCGCAGACCCTGAAAGAATGGAAGCCTGTTCGCGGCTAAAGGCGAATTTTTCAAATACCTTTTTTATGAAGTTGTTCAAACCCATCCTGATTTTCCTGACCCTGGCTTTGCTGGTGCCCGTGCAGTCGTTTGCCGGGTCGTTTCGCGGCAATCCGTTTTACTTTTCCGCAGGCGGTACGTTTGTGGTGCCACAGGATTCTGACCTGGGTTCGGCTGATCCCGCGACTGATGCCGTTTTAAACTCCAATAACGTGCAAATGGAAATAGATGGAGGGTTGGGAGCCCGAGCTGCCGCTGGTCTGGTACTTAAACGAAGGTTTCGGATGGAGTTTGAGTACGGTTACCGAAAGACGGATCTGGACAAGGTTTCTGCTGAGTCAGGCGGTGTGAAAGTAGAGGTTCCCGTCGCAGGTGACTTCTCTATGAACACTCTGATGGTCAATGGCGTGTTTGATTTCCGCAACGCCAGCCGTTTCACCCCTTATCTGGGGGCTGGTATTGGTATGGGCCTGGTGGAAGTCTCCAATCCTGCATTCACTACTCTGGGTGTCACTGTACCCTCAGGCAGTGAAGATGATGAGGTGTTTGTTTACCAATTATATGGTGGTGTCGGGTATTGGATTTTGCCTCAACTGCTAGGCTATGCCGAGTATCGTTATATGGGATCCGGCGATGCCAAGTTCAACACCACATTTGCGACCATCGACACCCACAACTTCGAACTCGGCCTGCGTTTCTACCTCGGCCGGCCCTGATCGCGCCTCTCTCTTTCCATTTAGAATTTCCCGCCAAGCCAACGGAAAACCGTCCTGTAAATTGCGCTTGCTTTCGCCTTATCCCGCCCTTAACTTGAAATGAGGGCACAGGCCGGGGCAATGTTTTTTTTCTGCCGAATTATAAAATTTTAATACGGAATTTTTATTGTATGAGCATAGACAGGCATTTCATCAGTGGCATTGAGGAAACCTCCCATTCAATCGATGAACTGGAAGGCCAATTGGGCAGCATCAACGACACTTTGAAGATCATTGACGCGGTTTCGAAGCAGACCAACCTTCTGGCGCTGAACGCCACCATTGAGGCGGCGCGGGCGGGCGAGGCGGGCAAGGGATTCGCCGTCGTCGCCAACGAGGTGAAGGAACTGGCGAAGGAGTCGGCCCGGGCGGCGGAAGAAATCAAAAACAAGATCGATTCCATCAAGGGGGTAGCCAACCAGGCCCGTCATTCGGTGCAGCAACTTCTCGACCGTGCGAACGGGCGGGACAACGCTTCCACGGGAGCTGCCGCGCAGCGATCCATTTTTGAACGCATCGGCGGCCGACCGGCGGTGGATGTGGCGGTGGAAATTTTTTACAAAAAGGTGTTGGCCGACAACCGCATCAACCGCTTCTTCAAAACCACGGATATGAACGGTCAGCGCAGGAAGATGAAAACCTTCCTCACGTTTGCTTTCGGTGGCGCGCCGAACTACCCCGGAAAAAACCTGCGCGAAGCGCACAAGAAGATGGTGGAGGCCGGATTGAACGACAGCCATTTCGACGCCGTCATCGAGCATCTGGGCGCGACGCTTGAGGAGTTGAACGTGCCGGGGGATCTGATTCAGGAGATGGCGGGAATCGCCTTGTCTACACGCGACGAAGTGTTGAACCGGTAAAGGAAAGAGACGGGAAAAAAGGCAAACTCCATCCCCGGTTCTCTGGCAATGAAAACCGTATTAA
Organism: Nitrospina sp.; assembly: GCA_020430445.1. Lineage (GTDB taxonomy): Bacteria > Nitrospinota > Nitrospinia > Nitrospinales > Nitrospinaceae > Nitronauta. The sequence continues at coordinate 8,862 of JAGQJZ010000101.1, read as the reverse complement.
GGAGACAGGCGGTTTGTCTGAAAAAGGTCAGACGGAGCGCCGGTCACGGATTCTCCGGCTCTTCATCCGGCGGTTGGATCTGTGGGCGTACATCTCCACCGGACAATCCAGGTTTCTCCGTTCGCACTGCCTGCGGTCATGATTTCTTCTTTCCTGGTTCATGTTTCCCCCGCAATGTGTTCCCCCTCTTTCAGTAATATAGGTCCTGAATAGAAGAAAAGGGCATCCCCGGAAAAATTTAATTGAGGAAACGGGCGTGCGAGCGCCGGGTAAGCCCGCTGGGCGATCAGATCATGGCAGGGGGCGCTGGAGCGGTGACCGTACAGGTGCTGGATCCTGTAGACGGCGAAGCGGGGATAGGCGGAATAGTCAGCGGAACACAGGATGCGTTGACGAGCCCACTGAGGGCGAGGTTACAATTGGGTCCCGGAGTGGAACTCTGGCATGTGATGCTCAGAATATTGGTTCCAAGAGGGACGTTGGGGATCATCAGATTGAGCGGTAGGCCGGTGGTGATGGTTCCCGAAAATGCGAGAGAAATGGGACCCAGCGAGATGTCGACATCGGCATCGTTCACGCTTGCTGTGAAATTGATCGTAACATCCGCGGTTACTGCCGCAGGCGGCGTGGAAGGAGAGGACGAATTTTCTTCTTGCTCCTCCTGTTGTGCCCGGCGCCTTTCGTCTTCCAGGATTTTGATGTCCTCGCGGTTTTGTTCGTTCGCCTGTTCCTTGTTGCTCTGTTTGATTTCTTGCTTGGAGCCGAGACTGAAGTCGGCATCGAGGTCGCCGATGACGTCGTCGATGTCCTGTTGCGCCGGGAGTTGGGAAGGAATGGCGATGGCCAGAATCAGGGCGCTCACCAAAGCTACAAATGCGGGAATAGCAAAACGGAATTTTTGCTGTGAACGTTTCATAGGCCCCAGTCTGCCTCTCTTTTGATACCTAGATTTTTCGAAAAAGCATATAAAATCTTGAAAATAATAGCATCAATGATTATAGTTTGAAAAGGTTTATAGGGCTAATCGATGATAAATAAATGACTTCGGTTATCTTAATCCGTGAGGAACGCAATGTCTGCTCCGGGGAAGAAGGCATACGGTAAAACGAAAAACGGACTCTCCACAACATCTCATATTGAAGAACAGGGCAGACCATGTTCTCCCTGCCTGAAAAAAATACCCTGGCGAAATTTATCTGCGAAAACCATGAAGGCAGATCGGTCTTTTTATTTCTCCTTTAGAGTTCCGGTAGTGAATTTAAAATTAATCTCTTGATGCAGTTTATTCCGTCACATTGACACAACGGATCAAAGCGGGGATATAAACCTAAAGTCTGGTTTTTATATGTCCGAATAGCTTCTTGATGAAGTTGAAACGGATATTAAAGATGTTCATCGGGTTTGATGTGGTGCCGGATGCCCGGATATTCAATACCCGATTTTTGGTTCTGCTTTTTTTATGGGTATACCTCTTTTCCCCGGGAATCTGCTGGGCGGATCGTATCCTGTTCGCACCCCGCAACACTCTCTCCGGAACGCTTGAGAAGCTGAGCGGCGGTAAAATCACCTTCTCCGTGGCGGGATCTTCCGAGATCAAAATTCCAGTCGAAAAGGTTCTGAAAGTTTATACGAAGAAGAATGTCGTGGTCGTTCTGAACAACGGAGCGAGGCTGGTGGGAAATCTTGTTCCCACTGGTGGAAAGGGAAAACTCGGAATACACCTGGCGAAAGCAAAGCGGCGCAAGCAGCCTGTTGTGTTGTTGTGGAAGGATGTTCAGGCGATCAATCCTCCTGACCGCGAGTGGAAGGGGAACATTTCCATTGGCGGAAGTTCGCAGACCGGCAATACGGAAAGGACTAATTTTTCCATTGCCGGAAAAGGAGAGCTGGCCCTGAAACAGGACGTGTTTTCCCTGTCTTTTTTGCATAACTTCGCTGAAGAGAACGACCGGGTCACCGCGCGGAATACCTACGGGGCCTTCAAGTTCGAGCATTACTTCAACAGCGCCTGGTATTGGCTGCTGAGTGCGGAACTGTTGAACGACAAGTTCAAGGATTTGAACCTGCGCGCGATCATCGGCCCCGGTGTGGGCTACACGGTGTGGAACGATGCGGTCAAATCTTTAAAGCTCGAAGGTGGCATTTCCTACTTTTCAGAAGACCTGCGCACGGGGGTGGACGAGCGTTGGTTTACGGCAAGGGCGGCGTCCAATTTCTCCTACAACCTCATGGATTGGCTTCAATTCACCCACCAGGTACTGGTTTACCCCAGCGTTGAAGACCTTGAAGACTTTAAACTGAGAAATGAAATCGGCGTGGTCGCGACGGTGCACGACGGTTTTTCAGTAAAAATTTCGAATATACTCGAGCATAACAGCATGCCGCCTGTCGGGGTTAAGAAAGACGACACCACCTGGCTGTATTCCATCCAATACGATTTTTAGCGCCCGTTTCAGCCAGCGGGCCAGCAGGCCGGTTTTTCATTCCTTCCCGCTCCCTCCACTTTTTGATTTGATTTTTCCAGGAAAGCCTATACATCCCGGCGTGACGGGTTATCATTATTTGTCAATTAAAGAAGGCGGTGACAATTTGCCCAGAAGGAGTGCGCCCGAAATCCTGAACATTCCTATACCCGGGAGGAGGAAGCAAATGAGCAATCATCCTGTTTTTTCGAATGGCCTTAAGAGTTCAATGATACTGGCGCTGGTTGTGGCTTTCACTTGTGTCACAAATTTTGAGGTGAAGGCCCAGAGCGTTCCCGATCTGGAAGGAACATGGAGAGGCTGGGGCGGCGTTGAGCTGAAAAAGGACACCGACCTTTCTTACACCGGCACGTATGAGGACACCTACGGAGAAGATGAAGGCCGCATTCTGCTCGAGTTTTACAACGAAGTGGACGGAGAGTACTCCGGCGAATGGTGGGAGGGAGACGCCCGCATCGGCAAACTGACCTTTCATGTGAGTTCGGACGGCAATTCGATCCGTGGAACCTGGTGCGCACTGGACAGCAGCCGGATCAAACCCGGCAATCCCCCGTGCAGCAAACCCTCAACCTTTCATTGGTATAGGTGAACATCAGCCGTATTTTGCGTTCAATGGAATAAAGCTATCATGCAATAAGAGACTTGACCCTTTTACGTACGCTGTTTCAAAAAGAACAAGACTTCCATTGATATCCTCTTAGCAACATACCATTTTCAGTTTTATATGACCTCAAATTCACTCGCTCGTATTTGAGTGCTTGCCAGATTTATCTGATTTCAGACCCAGTGTTAGGAGTCGAGTGGTTGGTTTGTTTCATCCCAAAATTTAGAGTTAGACCTTTCTTCTTCATAGAGCGGAGTAGCAAAGGCTTTGAGATCCTCAATGTTGGAGATATCGGCTGGAGAGTTTTCATGCACGGGTTGGCATTGCAGGGTTGCCATAGCGAATGCATCACAGGATCTCCTGAAATGCCGGAAAATTTGGGAATTCTCAAAGGAATCGAAAATACTGTAGTGATAGCTATAGAAGAAACCAGACCAGGCCGTTTCAATATCTTCCTGCTCTCTGATATCGATGATCTCTACCTCTGCCAGTTCCCGAAATTTATTATTTGTAAATGTATCTATTAGAATCTTTCGAGCGGCAACGTCTGTGACAGGCGCACTGTAGCCGAACACCGTTACGAAATACGCATCATTGAGCGCGTGTCTTAGCATATCCCACTCATCACGTATGACAGGATCAGAATCGTAATCCTTGTCTGTAACTGGATAGAGCAGCGGGGAAGACTCCATTGCCTCTCCACATTTTTGGCAATTCATACCTGAGTTCGATTTGACCCTGCATGCGGCACAAAAGGAAACGTCTACACAGCCATGAAGGAAATGAAGGCTAGGAAGCTTTGCCACACCGGAACATCGCTGGAGGGCTTGGAGAAGAAAAGGGTCCCAATTAAAAGTGAAGATGCTGTCTTTTTCCCTCAAACCAAGAATCATAAGGTCATAGGGTGTAACACGATCCGGCAGTTGTAATTTCGAAAAGTAATCTCGTACCGCTGAATTGATCTTCTCTATTTCTGCCGGATACGTGCCAAGTTGTACTAGACGAGAATATCTCGCTTCGAAACCATCACCCAAGGAGCCTTCTTCTGCTTCAATCCGTTGGAACAATTGCTCAAGACCGGTTGCATCTTGAATGTCTTGCAAGGAAGGTAGCTTCATGCCGTTCTTATCGCCATTTGGGCACGCTGCAATACTCGCTCCTGCACCAAGGATCACGACATGTGGGTTTTGGATTTGGTTTTTGTGTATATCAAATCTTGGAATAGTTGGCATAGGTCACTACAAGGCAGCTAAGGAAATAAAGTAAAGGGGTCAAGTCTTTAATTGACTATAGGTTTTTTGTAGAGTTTTGCAGATGTCTTGCAAGCTTGCTGTCCTTTTTGGCCCGCTTTTTGATATTGGAATACTGGATCGCTACGGTCCGGCACGAGTTCGCTCCAAAATACCGTAAAGGGGTCAATTCTCTTATTGCATACGGGTGGAAACTCTCTTCCCTTAAATAGACAAGGCGCCTTGTTGGGGTTTCGCCACACTAGTGCCTAAACTCCTGGCAGGCCCACCATGATTTTTACTACCACGCCGAGGTTTCCTATCTCGCGGGAATAATGATCCCCTCTTTTTTTCTTTACGTCGGTTTTTCCAAAATGTTCCAGTATCGCTTTTGCTTTTTCAAACGTTACTACTGGAACATCTTTAATAATCCTTTCCTCCAACCTGCCGGATATTTCGCCGAATACCCCCTGTGTATTGAAAGACGCGATCTTGAATGACAGGACGGCCCGTTTTCCATTTTTTGAGCCATCGCTACCCGTCAAGCCGGATTTCAATCCAAAGCCGGTGGTTTTGAAAAGGCCAAAACAAACGACTCTCTTTTCGGGATCATCATCGTCATAAAACATGATCCAGCGATTGTATTTTAGTAATCCATGGGAATGGGATATCAACTGACTTTTGTATGAGCCATAGGAGGCTTCGTACAGCTCAAATACATTCTCCAGCAAATCCTCCGGAAAATCTACGATATCGACTGTGTGGTAATGGCATGACTGTCATCGACCATCCATTCGGCAGTACCCTTTGCGCTGGAGATGGGGAGCAACGCATACAGAAAAAGGTCATCATTCATTGACTATCAGAGGGTTTTCGATCCTGATAAATGCTCGGCGGTTTCATACAGATTTTCTTTTTCTGCATCAGCGATAACCTTTGCAACACGGCTTCGCTTTATCAATCGCGCAACAAGCGTTTCATTCAGTTTACCCTTCTTTTTAAGCGTATCCAATTCGCTGGATGGGTCGGCTTCGAAAAGCATGAGCAACTGGGAGGTATCCATGCTTTCCAGTTCTTCCAATTGGGGCTTATGGATATGCGCGGGAACGTTTTGTGTTCCAAGCCACTTATTCGCCACCAGATTGGCCAGTATCGTATTCAGGTTTGCTGTTTGGAAAGCGCGAATAATCGGATTATAGACATCAAATGAAAGAAGAAGAGCCAAGGGGTTATCCCGGCGATCCAACTCAATCACTTTGTTGGGCTCGGTTTCCAATTGATTAACCAGCCTGGCCAGGTCCTTTCTGGCGTTGCTGACGGAAACTTTCTCTGAAGCAACGCTTTCAGTGGCGTGTGAAGCCTTTAATCCGCTCATTGATACGTACCTCCTACTATTGAGTTAATAAAACTCAAATCTTTCTTGTACAAATTATAGCAAAAAAGACAAATGGTGCAATTTAATGGCATTTAAACATTTAGTGGGCCAATTGGGACATCTTTAAGTTATAGCTCGATTGGCAGAAAAAATAAATAATATGTTATTTATTAGATACTTATTCGGAAATTCAATGGCAAGAAGTTATCAAGCAAGGGGGTCAAAGGTGAGGGGCAGGTCTTTTCCTGACTACAATTTTTTTGGGCCGTGAGGCTTGGCTGGCGATATTTGTACTTCTATTAAGATAAATCCCTCCCATTATAAATTTGCCCGCTTTTTTCTTTGTAGAGATTCAATACCGCCGCAGCTTCGGGTCTTAACACTTCCGTCACGACTTTTATCCCGCGTTGGGTGAGTTGCTCGATCCAGTCGCCCGGTTTGGGGCCTTCGTCGAAGCCGATGGCCTGTGCATCTTCTACCGTGGCGGCGCAGACGACCCGCTTCACGCCGGACCAGGGGATGGCGCCGAAACACATGGCGCAGGGCTCGCAACTGGTCACGAGTTCATGATTGGCTAGCCCCACCCCGCCAAGATCGTACACGCCCAGCCTCTCCTGCGCCATCGCGATGGCAGTCATCTCCGCATGCGCCAGCGAACAGTTCGCCGCCACCACGCGGTTGACGCCGAGGGATACGAGCCGTCCCGTCTCGCTCTCGAAGATGGCCGCGCCGAAGGGGCCGCCACTCCCCTGCTCGACGTTCCGCTGTGACAGCTCGATGGCGAAGCGCATGCGTTCTTCGGTGGTTGCAAGCGCACCCTGCCGTTCGGGCGAATAGTCCTGTGCCCAATCCGGCAATATGTTTTCGGGGAGGAATGTCATGGTCTCGTGAGACTTTCTTTATATAGAAAGCGGGTCTAAAATAAATATGAATTTTACAAAAGACCAGACATAAAATCCAAGGGTCCGCTCGGCGCGGGGCCAAGACACCGCTTGTCCGGCGAGGACCGCCCCGCGATGGGGCAACGCAAATACCTGCCAGATTCTGCAGCAAAAATTAATGGGGGGATATTGGGTGCCAAGACGTTGGCCCCTTCGGCTTCGCTCCGGAGAAGGAGGCTGGCGCAGAATGACGCTTCCGGGGCGATTGCTTTCCCGAAAGTGGATCTGCAGCAAAACCTATCGGGGAAATTGTGTGCGAAAAGAAACCGCCCCCACGGCGAGTGGATGGTTGGCATGATACTCGGATGAAACCACCCGAAGGGTGCTCAACCGGACTGATCGTCGATGCCGACTTCCAGGTCGAGAGTCGGTTCGTCGTCCTTTTCCTTTTCTTCGACTTCTTCCTGTACCATATCGCGGCGGTGGCTCACCAGGTTCCGCATGTGCCAGCTGTTGCATTCGTGGCAGATGAAGCCTTCGCCGGTGGGAATCCAGCATTCCTCCTCCACCCATTCCATGGCTTCTTCTTCACTGTCGCACAGCTCCCCGTGCTGGGGGCATTCCGGCGCGCCCCGGGACTGGCATTGGATGCCAAATTGATTGTTTTTTTGCACGTACACGGCGATCTCTTCAAACAGACGCGCGGGTCCAATGGCTGCGGGAACCCCGCCGCGTCCCGGATTATCCAATGAGTTGATTCCGGACGGGTTGCCCGGTGATTTTTATTTGGATGATTTCACAGCCGAAACGGTTTTAGGAAATTTCCTATAGAAGCCTCCAATACCGTATCGGGCGGCGGACAAGGCTTGTTTTTTCAGGCCTTTGAGTTGCCGCAGCCGGCGTATTGGAACGATTGGAAGGCTTCTATAAAGAATTCACCGCCCGTTCCATGCGGTCGCAGGCCTCGGTCAGCACCTCCATGGAGGTGGCGAAGGACAGGCGGATGTGCTTGTCCGCGCCGAAGGCGATGCCGGGAACAACGGCCACCTTCTCCCGGTCGAGCAGGTAGTCGCAGAAATCAAGCGAGCCGTTGATCACCTTGCCGTTGGCCGTTTTGCCGAAGACGCCGGAGATATCCGGAAACGAGTAGAAAGTGCCCACCGGCTTGACGCAGGAGACCCCGTTCATCTTTTCGAAACGGCCCAGCAGGTAGTCGCGCCGCTTTTCGAACTCATCGCGCATGCGGTTGACCTCCACATCGTCCCCGTTGAAAGCCGCCGCGGCCGCCGCCTGGGCGATCGACGTCGGGTTCGACGTGCTCTGGCTCTGCAGCTTGTTCATCGCCCCCGCAATGTCGTCCTCGCAGGCGATGAAGCCGATGCGCCAGCCCGTCATCGCGTATGCTTTGGATGCGCCGTTGATAACGACGGTATTCTTTTTCATCGCATCGCTGAAGGAAGCCGGCGTCGAAGGCTGGAAGCCATCGAAGACGATCTTGTCGTAAATTTCGTCCGAAATGACCAGAACCCCTTTATCGAGCGCGATTCCGCACAGCGCTTCCAGCTCCGCTCGGGTGTAGCCACAGCCCGTGGGGTTCGACGGGCTGTTGAGGATCAGCGCGCGCGTGTTGCGGTTGATCGCCGCCTCCAGCTGGCGCGGCGACATCTTGAAATCCGTGTCCGCTTCCGTTTCGATGATGCGGGTGGAGGCCCCCGTGAGGCCGATGATCTCCGGATACGACACCCAGTAAGGCGATTGCACGATGATCTCATCGCCCGTTTCCCAAAGCACATGCGCCAGGTTGTAAATGGAGTGCTTGGCGCCGCAGGAAACGACGATGTTCTTGCGCTCGTAGGCGACGTCGTAGTCCCGCTTCATCTTGCCGATGATCGCGTCCTTGATCGCGTCCGTGCCGCCCACCGGCGTGTAATGCGAATCGTTGCGGTTGATCGCGTCGATCGCCGCCTGTTTGATGAAGTCGGGCGTCGGGAAATCCGGCTCACCCGCGCCGAGGCCGATGACGTCCACCCCCTCCGCTTTCAAGGCCTTGGCCTTGGCGTCGATCGCCAGCGTCATCGAAGGTTTGAGATTCTGGATCCGTTGCGAGAGTTTCATAGGTCGACCCCGGACAAGGCAGTGAGTACATGCGGCGGCACCATTTTGCTCACGTCGCCGCCGTGTTTGGCGATTTCCTTGACGAAACTGGAACTGAGGAAGGAGTATTCCTGGCTTGGAATCAGAAACACTGTTTCCACGGAATCATTGAGGTTGCGGTTCATCAGTCCCATCT
>JAGQJZ010000100.1 GCA_020430445.1 Nitrospina sp. | reverse complement strand
TCATCCGGCGCGTCTTCTGGCGACTGGCTCAGGAGAAACATGTCGGCCTCGGGCTCAAACCACGGATCTTCCAGCACCCCGCCTTCGTAACTGATATGAAACAGGTTGCGGTCGGTGCTGTAAGGCTTCGCCTTGGTCACCGGAACGGGAATGTTGTGCGCTTCCGCGAAATCGATCAGCGCCGACCGCGAGTCGAGGTCCCATTCCCGCCAGGGCGCGACGATATGGATTTCCGGATCGAGCGCCAGATAGGTGAGTTCAAAGCGGACCTGGTCGTTGCCCTTGCCGGTGGCGCCGTGCGAGACGCCATCGGCGCCTTCGAGGTGGGCGATCCGGATCTGTTCCTTCGCAATCAGCGGCCGGGCAATGGACGTTCCCAGCAGGTAAAAGTTTTCATAAAAAGCATTGGCCCGCAGCATGGGGAACAGGAAGTCGCGGGCGAATTCGAGCTTGAGGTCTTCCACATAAACCTTGCACGCACCCGTCGCCAGGGCCTTTTCCCGCACCGGGTCGAGCTCCGCGCCCTGGCCGATGTCCGCGCAGAAGGCGATCACCTCGCTCTGGTATTTTTCTTTCAGCCATTGGATGATGACCGAGGTATCCAGCCCACCCGAGTAGGCCAGCACAATCTTGTTCAGTTTTTCTGGTTTCATGAATAAATTACCTTAAGAAATGAATACACCCCGGCCCGTCAATGCCGGGCCATGACAACACGACCACCGACCACAAGTTCCGCCGCCCCCCAGAGCGGTGAACGTTCATTCAGAATCAGATACACCGGAACGGTTCTCATCCAGCCGTGAAACTTGTCCCGGTTGTTGAAACTCTTTAAAAACGATCCTTCAGCAAGGCAATGGGAAATGGCGGGAGCGATGCCGCCTCCCAGATAAATCCCTCCCGTCGCCAGTCCCTGAAGGGCCAGGTCGCCCGCCACGCCGCCGAGAAATGAAGCAAAACGGTTGACGGCTTCCCGGCAGGGACCTCTCTCGTCATTGCGGGACCGCACTACAATCTCTTCCACGGTGAGGTCCGGGGCAGGCAGACTGTCGTCTCCCCTTCCCTGCCGGCTGCGGTAGTACTGAAACAACCGAACCAGTCCCTGGCCTGAGAGGACGTGCTCCACGGCGACCGGCGATCCCAGCCCATGAAAATACTGCATTATTTCCAAATCTTCAATGCAGTATGCCGGCAGGCCGCATTGCCCCCCTTCCGTATCCACAATCAGCCACCTGTCCGCAGCCGCTTCCGGAATCAAAAACGCCTGGCCGAGGCCCGTTCCGGCGGAAACGATGGCTTTTCGTCCGTTTGAATCCGGACGGCCCGGCTGCAGGACCTGAACGTCGCCCTCGCGGAGGAAAGGAAGCCCCGCCGCCCCGGCCGCCAGGTCATTGACCAGCAACACTTCGGAAAAACCCAGCTCTTGTTTTAATGATCCGGCGTCGATTTCCCAGTCAATATTGGTCAGACGGCAGGAAGAACCGGTCACGGGGCCCGCCACGCCCAGGGACAGCACCTCCTGCGGACGGCCGGTTGATGTGATGAATTCTGAAAGGATTTCACTGATGCCGGAATAATCCCGGGTCAGGAAGGTGGCGGTTTCGGCCAGCCGCAGGGTGTTGCCCGCGGTCTCAAAAACTCCGAGGTTGACCTTGGTTCCCCCGATATCCCCGGCAAGTATCATTCAGGGTCAATTCAGAAACGACTCGATGCGGGCGTCGAGGGCATCCTGGTCCTTGCGGAAGGACATCAGGGCCGACTGGGTCATCAGGTCGTCCAGGCCGACCGACTCGGGCCATGCGGAAATTTTGGGGATTTTCCCGTGGTCGTACATGCTGTCGAGTTCCGCCTGGGTGAACCGGTGAAACAGGTGAACGTCGCGGCTTTCCAGAAACCCCGTCAGCTCTTCCCCCGTCATCTCGTCCAGATTGGGCGCTCCCATCAACTGGTCAATTCCCTGCCGAAAGGAGTCGTTGACCTCCCACAGCGCACTGCATTTCGCGCCCCACATCTGGTCGAGGTCGACACCCGGTTCGGGGTCGTTCTCCACCTGGCTTTTGATCGAATCCGGTTTCCTGCCGGAATCGACGAAGTCCTGCATGGCTTTTGGAGGTATGGTGAGGACATCGAGGCCCGCCAGCGCCGCGACCTGTTCTCCGTTGCGGATGCTGGCTCCAATCAGCCGGGAGCGGGCGTTGGGATTGACCGCGCGCAACTGGCGCAACTCGCGCTGGGTGGAGAGCGTCACCTTCTCGCCGACCATCTCGCCGCTTCCCAGACCGTTGTCGGCCACAACCTGATTGAGCCGTCCGAGGAAGACGTTGACGTAATCCGGGTTGGACAGACGGGCGGCGAGGTAGTTCTGCCGCGCCGAGAAACCCAGCGTGTAATTGATGGGAATTCCCTCGCGCCCCAGCTTGCGGACCGAAAGGTACCCTTCCGGCGTGAGCGGAATCTTGACGATGAAATATTCCGGGCAGACGCTGTAGTACCGCCGGGCGTAACGCAGGGTTTTACCGATATCCCGCGCCAGCGAAGGGTGCAGCTCCACGCTGACTTTCACCCGGAAGGCTTCCACCAGGCGCAGGGCGATATGGCAGTTGATGACGAATCCAATCTCCAGAATCAATTCCTCGCGGCTGAGGCTCCCGGCAGCATCCTTCAGTTTTTCCACCGTGCTCCTGATCACATCGTCCATCGCCCCGCTTTGCACCACCTGGTTGGCCAGGGTGTTGTTGGTCGTCAGGGCAGTCAACTCGGTGCGCCAGACGGAGCGCGCCAGTTCCAGGTCTCCGGTATCGATCCACAGTTCGGGACCGGTCGCCTTGAGCGCTTTCAGCAGGGGCTCGCTCTTGTATTGATCCACCGGATCCGGCTGGCCCAGTTCACGGCTCGCCAATTGATGAACGATCCCGTCGAATTCCTCGGTTGCAGTGCCCATTTTATCAGTCCTCTTCGAATCCGGGTTTCTTGAGCAGACGAAACATGTTGCGCTTGTAAAATTCCACGCCCGGCTGATCGAACGGGTTGACCCCGAGAAGGTTGCCGGACATGGCGATGGCGCGCTCAAAGAAATAGAACAGGGCCCCGAGCGTGCGCGGCGACCTGTCCTCAAGTTTCAATGTCATATTGGGCACACCGCCATCAAGGTGCGCCGCCATGGTCCCTTTGTAAGCTTTTTCGTTGATAAAATCCAGAGTTTTCCCCTCCAGATAGCCCAACCCGTCCGCATCGGATGCGAACTCCGGCACCACCATCTCCCGGCCGGAACGCCCGACGGTCACGAAGGTTTCAAACAGGTTGCGCTGCCCCTCCTGCACCCATTGCCCCAGAGAGTGCAGGTCGGTGGTGAACAGGACCGACGCGGGAAACAATCCCTTGCCTTCCTTGCCTTCGCTTTCACCCGCCAGTTGTTTCCACCACTCCAGCACATATTCCAGGGACGGATGAAAACCGGACATCACCTCCAGCGTTTTTCCCTTTTGATAAAGCGCATGGCGGCTGGCGGCATAGCGGTAGGCCACATTGTCCGCAAGGCTGGAAGTCGCGCTTGTTTGGGATTCCATCCCGCGCGCGCCCGCCAGCAGTTCGTCGATGGAATGTCCGGCGACGGCGATGGGCAGCAGACCAACCGGGGTCAGGACGGAGAAGCGCCCGCCCACGTCATCGGGGATGACGAAAGTGGCGTACCCTTCGGCGTCCGCCAGTTCCTTCAGGGCTCCCCGTTGCTGGTCGGTGGTGGCGACAATGCGTTCACGCGCCCCCTCCGGTCCGTAGCGCTTTTCCAGATGCCCCTTCAAAATACGAAACGCGATGGCCGGTTCCGTGGTCGTTCCGGATTTTGAAATGACGTTGACCGCCAGGGAGCGGTCCCCGACGATATCCAGAAGATCGGCCAAATGATCGGAGCTGATGTTCTGCCCGGCAAAATAAACCTCCGGGCCCTTTCTCTTTTCCGGGCTCAACTGGTTTTCAAACGCATGGCCACAAAACCCCAGGGCCGCCCGGGTTCCCAGATAGGACCCGCCGATGCCGATACAGATAAAAACGTCCGCCAGCGAACGCAACCGCTCCGCCTCCTGCTTGACGCGTTCCACCAGGTCACCGGAAATGCCCGACGGCAGGTGCAGCCAGCCGAGAAAATCACACCCCGGCCCTTCCCCCTTTTCCATCCTCTGGTGCAGGGTGTCGACGGTGTCTTGATAGTGCGCGATTTCCTTTTCGGAAACCCAGGTGGAAATATTGGTGATGTCCAGAAAAACCGGTTCTGACATGGAGGGCTCCCGACCCGTGCAGGTCTCAGGTTAGCGGGTATTCGTCTGGGAAGTGTTAGCAGGCTGTTTCAGAGCGATTAAAAAATAGTTCCGCACCAGTTTGAGCTGCACCATCTGGTCGGCCACCGCCTGCGCCTTCTCCTTGGAGTCAAAGGTCCCCACACGGATTTTATACCAGAACCCGCCTTTTTTTCTTTCGACCCGGAGGATATAGGCCCCTTCTATCCCTTTTCTCTTGATCGAGGCCACCAGGTGGTCGGCCTTGGCCTGCGTGGTCACCGCCGCCACCTGGATGGTGTGGGTCCGGTGGTCCGCCGCCGGACCGGGCTTGGCCGGCTGAGGCTCCGCTTCCCAGGCGATCTCATCGTTGGAACCGGGGACAGGGCCATCCTTTTTCAGTTGCCAGTCGATGACTCCCGCCGTCGCCAGGATGAGGAAAATGCAGATACCGAGAACGGCGAATTTGCTCCGGGTGTTCTGCAGGCCGAACACCTGCAGGCCATCCATCAGCTTCATCACAATCCATTTCAGGCCGCCCCGTATTTTCGCCAGACACCATTTGAAAAAATCGACGGCGTAACGCCCCCAAGGCCGGACGATTCCGGTCTGCACCAGAAGCGCCTTGAGGGTTTTGCGGTCTTCGGCGGTGAACAGTTTGATCTTTTTCCATTTCGCAGAAAGCCGCGCCTCGTCCGCTTCGTCCAGCAGCGCCCGCTTGACCGGAGCGGGGAGTTGCTCGAACACTCTGGCGCATTTGTCGTGCAATACCGGATCCCCCGTCTCGAACCGTTTTTCAGCAAAACAAAGACCGATGATTTCCGCCAGTTGCGGCTTGACCTCCGGTTCCGCGTCCGGCAAGGCATTCAGATAAAATTCGATGGTGTAGGCGTCGCTCCGTTTTTTGGACAGCAGGACGGGAAGCATCAACCTTGAAACCTGTTTTTCCAGGCCGGTTTTCAACTGCAGAACCTTGTGAAACACCGGTTCGGATTTGTGGCTGAACTCGTCCTGTTCCAGAAAATGCTTGGCGAGGAAATTCAACAGCGGCTTGTCCTCGTAGTGCTGCGCTTTCAGGACCAGCAGCAAGATATCGATTTCATGGGGAGAGAGGTCGATCTTGCGGGTCAGGGTCGACACCATGACATCCCGCAACCGCGTGTCTTCGGGATCCCGCAGGTAGGCCTTAAGAAACACCCGTTGCGCCTCGGCGTCGTCGACTCCCTTGGCCAGGAGGAAATCCGCGTATTCTTTCAGCGCACGCTGGCGGAGACGCGCGCCGGTGCCGGGCCAGAAGCAGGACGAGCGGGTAAAACGCACGAGGTTTTCAAACTGCCGTTGCAGCCCTTCCCTGCCCGCGTCGATATCCAAAGCCTGCAACCGGGACAAGGCCCGTGAAAAACGCCAGTCCCCCATAAAGCTGTAAGCAATGAACCCAACGAACAGGGACGTCCCGACGATCGACCATTTGAGTATGCTGTCATCCGCCCGCATTCCATGAAAAAACATTTCGTGAAACACGAACAGGACGCCATACCCGGCGGTGATCAACAGCATGACCGTGGCACCGAGGCGCACGGTCAGGAATTTAAAAGCCTGGTACACCATAGTTGCCCCGGGGTTGGTTCAGAGGAGGCGCAGGAACCAGTTCCTTTTCTTCCTCCTGGTTCTCTCCAAAAACAGGCGCCATTTGCAGCGGGGTTTCCAGCTTAACCGCCACGTCCATGGGATGGGTGGAGTGTTCCGTCGCCAGATAGCCGGTGTTGGCTTCCACCCGGGCAATGCGAATCCCGTCCGGCACGGGAAACTTCACCGGACTTTTACCTTCCAGCGCCTTTTGCATGTAATAGGTCCAGATGGGAGCCGCGGCGGAAGCCCCGGTCAGCCCCTTGTCGTTTTTGTCCAGCATGGGCTGGTTGTTGTCCTTGCCCACCCAGACACTGGTCGAAAAATCCTTGGTGAATCCGTTGAACCACGCGTCCTTGAAGTCGTTGGTGGTTCCCGTTTTGCCTCCCGCCGGATGCTGGAAGCCCATGCGGCGGACCACATACCCGGTGCCGCCTTCCACCACGCCGGTCATCATGTCGAGCAGCGGGAAAATAGCTTTCTGCGAGAATTTCTGCACCCCGTGATAAAAATGCTCGTAAAGCGTCGCGCCACGATAATCCTCGACCTTCTGAATCAGGTAAGGCTCGTTGACCACTCCCAGGTTGGCGATCACGCTGTAGGCGGACGCCATCTCGATCGGAGACACGCCGGAGGTTCCCAGGGCCAGCGACAGGTGCGGTCCCAGGGGGCTGGTGATGCCGAACTGCCGCGCGGTCCGGATCACACGCTGCGGCGTGACCGAGTGGATCAATTTGGCGGAGACCACGTTCAGCGAGCGCATCAGGGCCTTTTTCAGGATGATGGGGCCATCGTAATGATCGTTGAAATTTTTCGGCTGCCAGGGGTCGGAACCCGGTACGGGGATCGTCACCGGCTCATCCACCACCAGGCTCGCCGGATTCATATCCAGCTCCTCCATGGCGGTAAAATAAACGAAGGGCTTGAACGAAGACCCCGGCATCCTCAAATTGGAAATAGCGCGGTTGAACTGGCTTTGCGAATACTGGCGGCCGCCGAGCAGGGCGCGCACCGCACCGGTTTTGTTCTCAATTGAAACCAGCGCTGCCTGCAGGGGATGCACGCCTTCGAGTTCCGGCTTGAGGTTTTTCTCCAATGCCGCGAGGTGGGTCTCCACGGCGGTTTGCGCGTAACGCTGATAGCGTGTGTCGAGAGTGGTGAAAATCTTGAGGCCGCCGAAATGCACGAACTCCTTACCGTATTTCTGCTCCAGTTTGTCGATCACAAAATTGACAAAGTAGAGGTTCGGATTCGATTCGGGTTGCGGCGGCACCAGTTCCAGCGGCTGCTGGAGCGTGGCTTCCATTTCGCGCTCGGTGATGAAGCGCATCTTCACCAGCCGGTTGAGCACGTAACGGGCGCGCGCCATGGCGCGTTCCGGATTGGCGTAGGGGTTCGCGTCGTTGGGGGCATTGGGCAATCCCGCCAGCAGCGCCGCCTGCAGCAGAGACAGATCGCGGGCCCGCTTGCCGAAATAATGGAGAGCCGCTTCCTCCACGCCATAGGCGCCGCTTCCGAAATACACCTGGTTGCAGTAGGCCTCCAGGATCTCTTCCTTCGAAAACGTGCTTTCCATCTGGAAGGCCACCAGCATTTCCTTGAACTTGCGAATCCACTTCCGTTCAAAAGAGAAAAACAGGTTCTTCGACAACTGCTGGGTGAGCGTGCTGGCGCCCTGCACCACGCGCCAGGCTTTCAGGTTGGCCACCACCGCCCGCGTCAGGCCGATGGGATCGACCCCATGATGTTCCCAGAACCGCGAGTCCTCCGTCGCCACGATCGCCTTGGTGAAATGGGGACTGATTTCCTTGAGCGCGATCGGGTGCCGCTCACCCAGAACCTTCATCACCTCGCCGTCGGCGGAATACACCTCCGTCGGCAGACTGAGGGCGATTTTGTCCAGGCTGTCCGGCAGTTGGGGAAGCTGGTCCTTCACCATGTGATACAACCCGACCGACGCGAAAATCCCGGCCAGGATCAGGATGTACACTCCGAAAAAGAAATGATTGAAGAAAGACCTCACGGAACGCCTCCATCGTAAGGGAGAGCATCAAAGGCACCAAGCCGTGGTTTTTCCTGCGGGGAACGCTCGATCAGCGACAACATGTTGTTGGCGATTTCCTGCGGAACGGGGATCAGCAGCACATGGGTCAGAAAGTCCGTTTCGTATTCGATACCGAAAACCACCGCATCCGGAAATCCCGAATTTTCCGCCTGCACGCCCACCCGCGTGATATGAAATTCCTTGGACAGGAACCACTGTGGGTCAGGAAACAGGGACTGTTGCGTGACCGGGTCGAGGGTCCGCATCACCTGCAGAAACTCCTGGATGGGATAAATCGATTCCGGCTGGAACAGGAGCGACTCCAGATTGCCCTCTTCCACCGAGCGCGTCGATTCGATTTCCTCGATCTGGTTGATCGAAAGGAACACTTCGCGAATGGGATGGTTTTGCGCGTTGATGAAGCTGACCGTGACCCAGGTTCCGAACCGGTTCAGGATCACGCGCCGCCAGGTTTTATCGGAGTCGATTTCGATCAACTCATACGGAGAAATGATCCGGCGCGCCCATTGACCTGGAAAATCGAAATAGAGCTGGAGGAATTTGTCCCGCGTGACCAGGAGAGGAAACGACGGCGTCAGGGAACGGAACAGTTCCTTGAACGATTTGATGGACTCGGTCGAAGCCTGGCGCAGGTTTTGATTGGACAGGATGGATTGAATTTTCTTTTTGGCGGCAAGCTGTTCCTGATCGCGTTCCCACATCCGGCCCAGTTGGGTCCGTTCGTGGTTGCCCCACTTCAGATAATTACCGATTCCTTTCTCGATAACATGCCCGAAAAATTCGAGCGCGAACAACAGGACAAAAAACGAAAAGAACACAACGCCATTCAAATATCCTTTAACGGACAAGTCTTTCAAGAGTTCAACTCACTCAGAATTTTCTGGAAAATTGGGCGATGGACTTGAGCTTGCTGATTTTTTCCTTAAGCGATCTGCGATCCAGTTTTTTGCGTCCGGGCTTTCCGGTCTGCAGATGCGGATCGGGTTTGAGCTCCCCCGCCTCTTCCAATAGTTTCTCATAAGACTTTTGTTCATTTCTCGTTTTTTTATCCGGTGCGGTCCTCCTGGATACGGACGATTTTCCGGGCTTGTATTTTTTCACCATCTCCCGGCTGAGTTCCTGCTGAACCGGCTCCGGCATCTTGCGGTACAGGGTGAGCAGTCTGGCTTCCTGAGGTTCGAGAGTGATCAGGGAGGGGGTCTGCGATTTCTTGAATCGAACCGTTCCCTTGGTCAAATCGCACGACTGGATGTCCCGCCCGGACTTGCCCGAAACCGTTTCCTTCACCGGAACGATGCAATAAGGAGACACCTCGTCCCGCAGCAAGCGTTCCAGCGAGATGTTTCCCAGACGCGCCACTTTGACCAGAACGCCGACGGGGGCGTCCCTCTCGCCCGCTTCATACCGGACATACGTTCGGAATCCGACATCAAGAATTTCAGCCATGGAGCCCTGAGTGCATTTCAGTTCCTTCCGAATCGTCCGAATGTTGCTTGCCAGAGTGGACATCCCTTCTCCTTTCAAACTTTCACTCTTTTGTTGTCAACTTCCCTGCGTTCACCGTATTGCCTGCAATACCTGCAGTCTTGCCTGTTTGTGATTGATGCCAAACCGGTTTGACCGGGATGATCCTGAAGGAGGGAAGTGACCGTTGTAAAAAAGCCTCAGCTTTGATGATATAGCGCCCGGTTAAATTTTGCAAGATATCAGATTTTAAAGAAGTTATCGGTTTTATTTTAAAGATATCCGATTGCAATTCCGAATACGAATACCTCCCGCTCCGGGCAACCCTTTTCAAGGCGAACAAGTCTGGTTTTTGACAAATCGACATATTAATGACGATTCCCGTCCCCCCTCCCCCCGGCACCGCTCGCAAAAAAGTCTTTATTTATAAATACTTAAACAGAGGCCCCCTGCAGCCAATATTGGTATGGATATTGCTGTTTTTAAATAGCTGCCTTTTGACATCCTATTCAACGGAGGAGAGTTTCAATTATGGAAACCGGTGATTCAATGGAAGAAGGGTATTCCCAGTTGAGCGAAGCCATCATGCAGGCGATTTCCCATTCGCCGGAGATCCGCCAGATCCTGTCCGGCCTCAGGGAAAAGGGACTGATCACGCACGAATCTTATTTCAATTTTATCTTGAGCCTTGAGGAGTTGTCCACGCTGCTTGAAATGCCCTCTGCAGAGGAAGACAGGAAACAACTGGAACCGTGCACGGCGGACGAGCCTGAACCCGGCACACTGTCCGAAAATGAATTGAAGTTTGAAGAATACTATCGAAAAGTTTTTGATGAAAAAGAATGGCTGCGCAAGGCGAGGTTGAAATTCTAGGCGGTCAATCCATGTGACGGAACACTCCGGCATCGCAGGAAACATATTTGATCTGGCGCACCGGGACAATATAGACTTCCTTGGACGTCGTCACCTCCAGCATCTCCAGGTCATCGCTGATGTAATGCTTTTCCGTCTCTTCGAGAATCAATTCCTTGTTATCTACAAAAACCACTTTTAACCAGTAAGCCATACGTTTACCTTTCGGTATGAAGGATGAAGTCAGAGTCCCGCTTAAAGCTCAGGTGGGGAGCGCTACCTGCTCGTATTTTTTCGTCAGGGGATTGCGCACATAATCTTCGATATAATTTTTCACGTACCCCTTTTCATACAATTTGGTATTGGACAGGGTCGTATTGACCCGGTGCAGAACGCGGAACCGTTTCCTCGGAAACCAGGTTTTGAATTCCTCAAAGGTCACGCCCGCGATATCCCGCTCGACTCCCGACGGGTGCTCCATGATCACCTTGGGCAGGTAAACCATCGATTGCCCATTCAGCCTTTTGGCCACATCCTCGAAGGTGAGCAGGGTCGTGCAGTCGGAATCGCCTCCCAGAGCCGCATTGGGAACATACAGGTAGCGCGCCCGGTTCCTGCGGAACATGTTGAGGATGCGGTACACATTCCCCGAGACCACCACCCAGTCCTGCTTCTCCAGTTCACAGGCATCGAACGTCTTGAGAATTTTTTTCCGGTTCAGCCAGGCGGTGATGTAGGACTCGGTGTGCAGTTGCAACATATTAGGAGGAGCCGCCTCGAGTATCTTCTCGGCCTCCTGCGCCAGGTAACGGCGTCCGGTTCGCATCAACTCGCTGGTGGGCTCATCAATATATTTCAGCGGGGTGAGACATCCCATCCAGAGGACACAGCGTGGATTGACCCGTGAGATGATCTTCGCATCGGCCGACATGGTGTCCGGCCCCAGCGAATAAAAATTGGCGGAGGTCACGGACGGCCCATCGAGAATCTGCAGCACCTGCTGCACGGACGGCCCGTGCGGCATCAGCTTTTTCCGCGCGTCTCCCAGCGTGATGACGGACAACTCGAAATCGATCCGCCCCGGATATTTCAGAGCCAGGCGGTTGATCCTATCGGGCCGGGCATAGCCCACAGTGAAGAACATGACCTTTTTGTCGGTCGTGTCGAGAAACTCCTCCAGCCAGTCCATGGCCTTCGGGTGCAGGAACAGATCCGTCCATTCCATGTACTCGTTGCCCCCCAAAAGCCAGGCCTCGTTCTCCCGTGTGGGAGCTTTTTGAATTTCACGCAGTATGAACTCCCAGTGTTCCTGGGTGGTCATGGGGGCGTCGATCGTCGGACGGTAGCTGTGGTCTTTCTCGTAGCAGAAAGCGCACTTGACAGGGCAGGTCTTCCCCAGGCTGAGGGGAATTTTACGTTCTTTTATTTCCTGGCGCAGTACATTGTAAAGAACTTCAGAATCCAAAGCAGACTCCCGTCTGGTGTGATCCCGTTTCTAGTCCCAGGCGCTGAAGGCTTCCAGCAGCGACTTCTCAATCGGGACCTCATCTTTTTGCTCATCGGTCAGTTCGTTGACCAGACCGTTGAGATGGACCGCCGCGCACCCCATGTAGGCGATGCCCTCCTGGTCCAGCTTGAACGACCCGGACTTCAACTTGCGGGTCAGTTCACTGAGATGATTGTCATCTTCCGGGTTGATGGCGGCACAGGCTTTAAAAGCTTCAATGGCTTCCTTGAAACTTTTATCCTTGTGCAGATCCATACCGTTTTTAAAAAACTCCTGTGCCTCCCGGACCTGCTCCACGGTGACTGTTTCCTGCCTCGGCATAGCTCCATCCATTCATTGAGGTAAGAATTTAGGGCGCCTCCAACGATTGCACTGGCCCGCAAACCCGGCCCTGATTTCTCAGAGCCTGTGCGTTACCGGAACACAACACAATTATTCGAGGTTCCCTTGCGGGGAATTGTACCACGTCCCACTGCACCCATTAGACCCGACCGGTCCTGATATCCACAAAAGAAAAACGCCCACCAACCCTTGGTGGGCGAAATCTTGACCAAGTCCCTAAAACTCCCAAAATGAGGAGAATTGTGGCTATCTTTTATAAAGACCCATTCCAGTCAGACCCCTAGCGCCCCTAAAATCAGGGACTTCAAACAAATGAAATTTACTTTGCTTGATCGGGATTGGGAATGTTCTTTTCGACAGCGGTCGGGTTGTTATATTTCTGTTTGCAAACACCATGAGGACATACCCCGGTCGCGTCCTCGCACCCGGTGGTCATTATGGAAATGGCGATAAACAGG
>JAGQJZ010000099.1:11114-12625 GCA_020430445.1 Nitrospina sp. | reverse complement strand
CGACGACTTTCAGCGCGTGTTGTTTCCGGTAGTGATGCGCCAGGTCCTGCAGCCCTCTCAGCGTGTCCGCCACCCGGACGATGAACGGCCCCTTGCCCGTGTCGAGAGCGGGCAGCCTGTCGGTTGCGGAGACGATCACGCCGTGCGCGCCTTTTTCGATGACTTCCGGCAGAAAATTGTGGCCGTCGAACCGTTCGCCGGAGATGCAGCAGAAGAGGTCGCCCGGTTCAAGGCTGCGCGAATCGATGGACACGGCGGAATAGCCGCGCCCCTCACCCTGGTGGATGAGTTGCCCGCCCGTGGCCGCCACAATCGTTTTGAAATTTTTTTCCATACTGCGTTTATCCATTCAGCAGGGACCGGACGACTTCCCGGTCGTCGAAATGAATTTTTTCGGTGCCGATGATCTGGTAATCCTCCGCACCCTTGCCGGCGATGAGCACCGTGTCGCCCTCGCGCGCCAGTTCTAAAGCTTTTTCGATCGCCTGTCTGCGGTCGGGAATGACCAGAAAATTGCGGCCTTCCTCCGCCTTTTCCGGCAGGCCCAGGCGGATGTCTTCAATGATGTTCAGCGGGTCTTCCGTGCGCGGGTTGTCGGACGTGACGATCGCCAGTTCGCTGTTGTCGACGGCGATCTTGCCCATGGGCCCGCGCTTGGTTCGGTCTCGGTCTCCGCCGCAGCCGAACACCACCAGCACGCGTCCCCGGGTGAACCCGCGCACCGCGAGGAGCGCGTTGTACAGCGCGTCGTCGGTGTGGGCGAAGTCGACGGCGACGGTGATGCCGCGCGTGTTTTCGATTTTTTCCAGACGACCAGGCACTTCCGTCAGGTTTTCGAGTCCGGAACAGACCCGGTCCATGGAAAGCCCCTGGAACAGCCCGACGGCTGCCGCGGACAGCAGGTTCAGAATGTTGTGCCTGCCGAGCAGCGGTGAACGGATTTCCCGGCTGCCGTAGGGGCCGGTCAGGCGGAAGCGCACTCCCTGGGCGGACAGGTCGATGGACTCGGCCCGGATATCGGCTTTCGAATCGATCCCCACCGTCAGCGTGGGGCGCGACGTCTCGGCGACGATCTTCGGTCCCAAGGGATCGTCCAGGTTGATCACCTGTTTCCCGACACGCTCGGTGCGGAAGAGGGACATTTTGGTTTCCCGGTAGTTGTGCAGGTCCGAGTGGTAGTCGAGATGGTCGCGCGTCAGGTTGGTGAACACCGCCATGTCGAAGTGCAGCCCGTGAACGCGTTTTTGCGCCAGCGAGTGCGAGGACACCTCGAGAAAACAGTTTTCGATTTTGGCCGCCACCATGTCCGCCAGGATCCGGTTGAGGTCGAGCGATTCGGGCGTGGTCACGTTCGCCGGGCACACTGTGTCGGCGAAGCGGTAGTTGATCGAGCCGATCACCCCGCAGCTTTTGCCGGCCTGCTGAAAGACCGACTCCAGCAGGAAGGTGAGGGTGGTCTTGCCGTTGGTGCCGGTGATGCCGACCAGGTTCAGGTCCTGCGAAGGCTGGTG
>JAGQJZ010000099.1:0-11014 GCA_020430445.1 Nitrospina sp. | reverse complement strand
TCCAGCAGGAAGGTGAGGGTGGTCTTGCCGTTGGTGCCGGTGATGCCGACCAGGTTCAGGTCCTGCGAAGGCTGGTGGTAGTAGCGTGTGGAAATCCAGGACAAAGCGTCGCGCGCGTCCTTCACATGAATCTGCGTGACGCCGTTGACCCCGACGCCGAATTCCAGCAGTTGCTGCGGAGACGACTGGGTGATGAACGCCGCGGCTTTGCGGCGCAGGGCTTCGGGGATGTAACGCGCGCCGTCTTCCCGCGTGCCCGCGAGCGCCACGAACAGCCCGCCCGCCTCTACCTTGCGCGAATCGTAGGCGATGGATTCGATATCGCGTTCGAAAGTCCCGAGCAGGTTGACGATGGGATACCCGTTCAACAGATCTGTCAGTTTTTCTGTCATGCAGATGCCTGTATCTTTAAGTGCTTCATGGCGTTTCATGCCCGGTCCAGAACGAAGACCCGCTCACCCTGCGGCGGGACGTTCAGGTAGCGGAGCGTTTCGCGGGCGATTTCGCTGAACACCGGAGCCGCCACCTCGCCGCCCCAGTACTTGTCCCGGGGTTCGTCGATCATCACCAGGATGACCAGGCGGGGCGATTCCGCCGGCACGAACCCGATAAAAGACGCGATGTAGTTGTCGCTGGAGTAATGATGGGTTTCCGGATCGATCTTCTGCGCCGTGCCAGTTTTTCCCGCCACTTCGAACCCCTTGACTGCGGCCTTCTTGCCGGTGCCCTTGCGCACCACTTCCTTCAACATGCCGATCATCTTGCGGCTGGTGGTGGGGGAAATGACCCGGCGGACGACTTGCGGCGGATAATGCGTGACCTGTTTGCCGTCTTTCCAGACGCCGCGCGCCAGCCGGGGTTTCACCAGTTCGCCGCCGTTGGCGATCGCCGCCATGGCGGTGACCATCTGCAGCGGCGTGACCGAAATTTCATGGCCGAAGGAGATCGACGCGAGCGACAGGCCGGACCAGTTTTCGACCGACCGCAGCATTCCGGAGGATTCGCCGGGCAGGGAAACGCCGGAGCGGGTTCCGAAACCGAAGCGTTTGATGTAATCGAAAAAGCGCCGGTCGCCGAGCGTCTGCGCCACCTTGATGGCCCCGATGTTGCTGGAATGCGCGATGATCTTGCTCAGGGACAGCCAGCCGAACCGGTGGTTGGCTGCTTCCCCGATGGTGGCCTTGCCGATGCGGAACTCTCCGTTCTCACAGAAAAAGATGTCCTGTGGGCTGGCGGTTCCCTCTTCGACCGCCGCTGCGGCGACGATGGGTTTGAAAATCGAACCGGGCTCATAGGCATGGGACACCGCCGGGTTGCGCCAGGCTTCCGGGCTTGCCGCCGAATAACGGTTGGGGTTGAACGGCGGATAAGTGGCCATCGACAGGATGTCCCCGCTGCGGGGCTCCATCACAATCGCGACGCCGCCGCGGGCGTTGTATTGTTCGATCTGCCGGGTCAGGACGGTTTCGGTGTGAAACTGGATGGTCTCGTCCAGCGTCAGTTCGAGGTCGTGGCTGGGCGAAGGCGCGAGCACGCCTTCCTCCGCGTCGAGGAGGGGGCGTCCGCGTGCGTCGCGTTCCACGTAAGTCTTGCGGGTGGAGCCCTTGAGGAGGTCGTCGAAATAATGCTCCACGCCTTCGAGTCCCTGGTTGTCGAGCCCGACAAACCCCAGCGTGCTGGCGGCGAGCGCCCGCTTGGGATAAAACCGGCGGCTCTCGCGGATAAAACCGACCCCCGGTATCCCCTTGTCCTTGAGCCGGGCGGCCTCCGTCAGGGCGATTTTCCTTTTGAGCCAGACGAAATGCCGCCGGGAATCGAGTTTGCGCTGCACCGTTTCCGGCGAAAGGTCGAGACTGTGGGTCAACTGGCGCAAAGCCTGTTTTTTGTCGGTGACTTCTTTCGGGTTGAGGTAGACCGACTCGACGTCGACATTCGTCGCCAGCGGGTTGTGGTTGCGGTCGTAGATCTTGCCGCGGCCGGTGTTGATCTCGATTTTTTCGACGTACTGCTTTTCCGCCTCGGCCAGCAATTGTTCGTGCTGGACGACCTGCAGGTACACCAGACGCGCCGTCAGCCCGGCTCCGTAGAGGCCGAGCAGGCAGACCACGAGCCCCAGCCGGTTTTTGAATCCGGCGAGCGGTGATTTGACATTGTTGTTTTTTGCGCGGCTCATGGTTTTTGGTTCAGAAAAACGGTGATCACCTGCCCCGGTTCGGCGGGATGCATCCCCAACTCCCCGGTGGCGAGGGGGGCGATCCGGTCGAGCGAGGTCAGGCTTTCGCGTTCGAGCAGTAACAATTCGTTTTCACTCAGCAAGGCCTGGTGAATGCGTTGCTGTTTTTGAAATTCGTAGGCCAGGAGAACCATGCGGACATTCGGCCAGACGTAGGTCAGGGCGGAAAGACTGAAGACGACCGTCACCAGGGCAACCACCCGGAACTCCCGGGGAGTCAGCCGCATCCAGTGATGGATTCTGCGCAGAAGATCAGGCAACGTTCACCCTTTCCGCCGCGCGCAACCGGGCGCTGGCGGCTCTCGAATTGTGCGCGACCTCTTCCGAAGAAGGACGCACCACCCGTCGCGTGAGGACGGTCAGCCTTTGCTTTCGCCCGCAGGCGCACACCGGCAGACGGGGCGGACAGATGCAGGCCCGTTCCTCCTTGCGGAAGAATTCCTTGACCCGGCGGTCTTCAAGAGAATGAAAGGAAATGATGACAAGGCGTCCACCGGGCCGGAGGTATTCGGGAGTGTCCTGGAGGCAGGCCTCCAGGTGTTCGAGTTCGTTATTTACCGCGATGCGCAGAGCTTGGAAGGATTGTGTCGCAGGATTGAGAGAGGGTTTTCGCGACGCATGCGCCGCGCTGGAGAGGAGTTGTTCCAATTGGTGGGTCGTGGTAATGGGGTGGTTTCTCTGCGCATCGCGGATTTTCCGTACAATTCGTTTGCTGTTTTTTTCTTCGCCATAAACCTTGAATATTCGTTCCAGTTCCCGGTCGGAAAGCTGGACCAGGAGATCGGCCGCCGTGACGTTTTCCTGACGGTTCATTCGCATGTCAAGGGGCCCCTCCCTTTGAAAGCTGAACCCCCTCCCGGGGGTGTCGACCTGATAGGACGACATGCCAAGATCCAGGAGCAGACCGTCGATTGTGTCCAGCCCGTTGCAGCTCAATATCCGGCCCAGCTCGCTGTAATTGCCGTGTGCCAGAATGACCCGGTCGCCGTAAGGCGCCAGCCGCTTGCGGGCCCGTTCCAGGATTTCCGCGTCCCGGTCGATTCCGAGAACCCGGCAGTCCTGGCCGGTGTGCTTCAGGATCAACTCTGCATGTCCACCATCTCCCAGCGTTCCGTCGACGATCAGTTGTTTGCCTTGGGGCTCCATATAATGAAGAACCTCCCGGGGCATGACGGAAACGTGATATCGCGTCATGGCCGGTCCCGTCTGGCCGGCCTAGCGTTTTTTCGCGGCTGCGGATTTCCATTGGTCCGCGGCCCAGATTTCAAACGTCTTCGACATCCCCACCAGCACGATCTCCTTGGTCAGCCCAACGGCCTCCCTCTGGAAGGCGGGAACGAGAATTTTTCCTGATTTCACTTCGCAATCACTGGCGGAGGACAGGTAGGGCCGCACCTCGTCGCGTTCTTTCGGGTTGAGCGGCGCCATTTCGTCCATCCGGTTTTCGTTTTTCTCCCATTCCAGATGGGGGAACACAATGAGGTAGCCATCCATCGCCACGGTCACCAGCTGGGCGCCGTACTTGTTTTCGAGGATGTTTTTGAATTTGGACGGCACGTTCAGTCGACCTTTTTCGTCGAGATTGACCGTGTAAGTCCCTAAAAATCCGCTCATTGTCTTCTAACCGGTTTAAATTGAAGCCAGCCTGAATTCAACACAATTCGACACAAATTGACACTATCGTAACACATCAAGACATTGTGTCAATAAAAAAAGGGGGAATTTTGCCAGGCGAAATGCTGGGCCGGTGTTTGTCTAAGTCTATAAGTTTTAACCAGTTAAAAGATTTCGATTCGGGAGTAGGCGAGGCCGGAACGCGGTTTCAGGCAAAAACCGGGGTGTGACACTTTTCCGGGGAGAAATCAGGGCGAAAAACAGGGGTTTTCCGTTTCCCGAATTGTCTGGCGGAAGGGGTGGTGCGTTGGAAAATCCGATGTTCCCGGGAGGGGGGAACGCGGGATGAGCGGTAGCGGGGTCCGTTCGAGGTGGCGGGGGTTGTCCTTTTTCTCGAATAACTTTGACAGGGGGAAAAACCAAATGATACTATTTTTATATAGGATTTATTTGGTTATAATCCTCGTTTCCCTTTAATAATAGCGGTAATGAGACTTCATCATGCAGAATAAAAAAATCAAATTCGCCATAGGCAGTTTCCTTATAGTGGGTGCGATCGGTTTTCTGATCACCTCCAGCATCAGCAGCACGTCCAAGTTTTATTTCACGGTGGATGAACTGGTCGCCTCCAATCAGGTTTCGCCCGGTACCGGACTCAAGGTGAAGGGCAACGTGGTTCAGGGCTCGATCGCCCGGAACCCGGAGGACTATCTGGATGTCGCCTTTTCCATTGAATTCAAAAACGCAAAGCTGCCCGTCCGGTATAATGGCGTGACGCCGGACATGTTCAAGGACGGCAACGAGGTGGTGGTGGAAGGGACCATGGACCGGCAGGGCGTTTTTCATGCGAACACGCTGATGACAAGCTGTCCCTCCAAGTACGAAGCGGAAAAAGAAGCCGGCAAGTCACACCCCGGTAACATTCCCATGGATGGAGGCCCGCAGCCGACCCAACCGGCGCCGGACTTCTCATCGAAAACAACGATTTGAATTAAAGACGGATCCATTTGAATATTCATTCCAGGCGCAGGCCCCGGCAGGAATTGTTCTCAAGACTTTGAGTTGGCCGGGGAAGCGATCGGACCCTGAAAACCGGAACCCCGGCCCCCGGGCTGGGGTCTTCTGTTTCTAACCAGGACTCTATAATGAACGAATTGGGCGAATTTGCATTGATGATGGCGCTGGCAACGGCCCTGTACGGGATTGCCGGTTATGTCATGGCCATCCGCCAGAACCGGGTCGATCTCTATTTCAGCGCCGACCGCACCCCGCTCATTGTCTGGGGCTGTGTCATGGTGTCCTCCGTTGCGCTGTGGAAAGCGTTCATCACGGACGACTTCAGCCTGCAGTACGTGTGGGCGTATTCCAACCGCGACCTCGACATCTTCTACAAAATTTCCAGTTTCTGGGGCGGGCAGAAAGGTTCGCTCCTGTTCTGGACGCTGCTTCTGACCACCTACATGATGGTGGTGCACGTGCAGAACCGCAAACGCGACCTGCGCGTGGTGCCGATCGCCATGGTGGTGATGCTGGTCATCACGCTGTTCTTTCTGTTCCTGCTCAATTTTTCCACGAAGCCGTTCGAGGTGATTCCGGTGCCACCGGAAGACGGCCGCGGGCTGAACCCCCTCCTGCAGAACTACTGGATGGTGATCCACCCGCCGACCCTGTACCTGGGTTACGTCGGCTTCACGGTGCCCTTTGCCTTCGCCGTGGCGGCGCTGTTGACGCGCAACCTGGACGATGGCTGGATCCGCATGACGCGCAAGTGGACGCTGATTTCCTGGTTCTTCCTGTGCATGGGCAACCTGTTCGGCGCGCAGTGGGCTTACGTGGAACTGGGATGGGGCGGTTACTGGGCCTGGGATCCGGTGGAAAACGCCGCGTTCATGCCGCTCATGGTGGCAACGGCCTACCTGCACTCGGTCATGATCCAGGAAAAGAAGGACATGATGAAGGTGTGGAACATGGCGTTGATCCTGCTCACCTATGTCATGACCATCTTCGGCACGTTCATCACGCGGAGCGGTTTGATCCAGTCGGTGCATACGTTCGACGAGGCGACCCTGGGGTATTTCTTCCTGGCTTTTCTGGGAGTGATCGTGCTGTTTTGCGTGGGGCTGATTTTAAAGCGCCTGCCGCTTCTTAAAAGCAAGAACGAACTGGATTCGTTCCTGTCGCGCGAGAGCAGTTTCCTGTTCAACAACCTGGTGCTGCTCGGCATCGCCTTCGCCACGTTTTGGGGCACGATCTTTCCGATCATCTCGGAGGCGGTGCGCGGCGTGAAGATCACCGTCGGTCCTCCTTTTTACAATCAGGTCAACGTGCCGATCGGCCTGGTGCTTCTGGCGTTGATCGGCATCGGTCCCATCATCGCCTGGCGGCGCGCGACGTGGTCGAACCTGAAAAAGAATTTCGCCAAGCCGGTGCTGGCGGGGGTTGTGGGGGGCGCGGTCCTGTTTCCCATGGTGCCGCTGACGGACAAGGCGGAGATCCTGTCTTACGTTGCGTTCGTTCTCTGTATTTTCGTGATGGCCACCATCCTGATCGAGTTCTGGAAAGGCGCTGCCGCCCGGCAGTCGCTGCATCAGGAGTCGGTGCCTGCGTCCTACTCCAATCTGGTGTGGAAGAACAAGCGGCGCTATGGCGGGTACATCGTGCACATCGGCGTGGTGTTCATCTTCGCCGGCATTGCCGGTTCGCAGGCCTACAGCGTGGACATTGAAAAGCACCTCAAGATCGGCGAGAAAATCACCCTGGGCGGTTACGACCTCACCCTGGAGAAGGTGATCTGGATCAAGGCCAACGAGACGAAGGAGCGCCTCATCGCCCAACTGGCGGTGGAAAAGGACGGCGTGCGCATCTGGACGGGCAAGCCGGAAAAGGAATTTTACAAGGGGCAGAACCAGCCGGTGTCCGAGGTTGACCTGCGTTCGACCCTGAAAGAAGATTTGTATCTGATTCTCGCGGACTACCGCGGCGAACAGTTCGATCCCGTAACGAATACGATGGCGACCATCTCCGACGGAGAGGCGACCATCAAGGCGCACGTGATGCCGATGGTGGCGTGGATCT
Source organism: Nitrospina sp. (assembly GCA_020430445.1). Taxonomy (GTDB): domain Bacteria; phylum Nitrospinota; class Nitrospinia; order Nitrospinales; family Nitrospinaceae; genus Nitronauta. The sequence goes on along the minus strand of JAGQJZ010000099.1, from coordinate 4,092 downwards.
GGATGGGCGGCTGGACGATCGCCCTGGGCACGGTGGTTGCGGCCTGGCCGGATCGCGCCGAGGCGCGGCGGCGTCTTGAACGATTGAAGCGCATGGAGGGCGTTTTCGCCCCGGCGCAGCAGGAGTGATATGTTCCGACTGTTTCAAATTGGATGGATGGCGTTGACGCTGACCCTGTCGGTTTCCGTGGCTGCGGTTCCGGCGTGGTCGGCGACCCAGATGGACGACCTGGAAAACGCCCTGATGTGCAACTGCAAGGACAAGTGCGGCAAGGTGCTGATCAACTGCACCTGCGACCACTCGAAAAAGATGCGCAAGGACCTCAAGGGCCATCTCGATTCCGGCCTCACGGTCAAGCAGGTTGTGAAGGTTTACGTCGATGAATTCGGCGAAACCATCCTGTCCGCGCCGACGAAGTCCGGGTTCAACCTCTCCGCCTGGGTCACGCCTTTTGTGGCTCTGGTGATCGGCGGCGTGGGCGTGCGGCAGATCATGCGTAAATGGATCAAACGGCCCGGCGCCGCCTCCAGTGGGAACGCGCCGGCTCCGTCTGCTGAGTCTGCTGAAAATAAACAGGACGCGCCGGCGTCCGATTTCTCAAGCCGTGTGAAGCGCGAGCTCGACAGGTTGGAAGACTGACCGGATGTCGGGCGTTAATTTCCTGGAATTCATTCTGATCGCGGTTGTGCTCCTGCTGGTGGGGGTCCCTCTTTTTTCCAAGTTTCCGCCCCGGCGGCTGTTCGCGCCGCTGGACATGGAGACGGAAGAATACAAGCACCTGTTGGTGCGCAAGGAGGAAATCCTGCTCGCCATCAAGGAGGTCGAGTTCGACCTGAAAACCGACAAGATGTCGGACGACGATTTTCAGATCGTCCGCAAGAAACTGGAAGACGAAGCGCTTTCCGTGATGGAGCGGATCGACCAGCTCGAAAAGGAACTGAAGAAGAAACCCGCCTCCGGCTCCGCCGATATCGCCTGATTCCCCGGGACAACGCATGGTCCAGACGGACGCCCCGCCTTCAAATGAATTTGCCATTGAATCGAAAGGCCTGCGCAAACAGTTCGGTCTGATTGAGGCGCTTCGCGGCGTCGAGTTCCGTCTGCGCGCCGGGGAGTTCCTCACCATCTTCGGCCCCAACGGCGCGGGCAAGACGACCCTGCTGGGCATCCTGTCCTCGCTCACGCGGCCCACGGCGGGGCAGGCGCGGGTGGCCGGTTATGATGTCACCGACAACGACCCGCGCATGCGCCGCGAAATCGGCGTTATCTCGCACGCCTCGTTTTTGTATCCGGACCTCACGGCGCTGGAAAATCTGGTTTTCTACGCACGCCTGTACGGGCTGGCGGACCCGGAAGCCGTTGCCCTGCGCGGACTCGAGGAGGTCGAACTGTCGCTGCGCCGCCACGACAAGGTCGGAACCTTCTCGCGCGGCATGGTGCAGCGGGTGTCGATCGCCCGGGCGATGATCCACAATCCGTCCATCCTGTTTCTCGACGAACCCTACACCGGGCTCGACCAGCACGCCTCGCTCCTGCTCGAACGGCATCTCAAGGAACTCAAAACGGAAAAACGCACCGTGGTGATGACCACGCACGATTTTGGACGCGGGCTGGAGATGGCCGACCGCGTCGCCATCCAGGTGAAGGGCCGGTTCGCGAAATTTCTCGACCGGGCGGACGCGGGCGATGCCGCCGCCTTTGAACGGCTCTACATCGACACCGTGGAGGGCGTGCTGTGAACAGTTTTTTCGGCCAGGTGCGGGCCATTGTCTGGAAGGACTTCCTGACTGAATTCAAGACGCGCGAACTGTTCAGTTCGATGTTCGTCTTTGCCGTCCTCGTCATCCTGATTTTTATTTTTTCCGTCGACCTCAGCCTTGTCAACAGCGAGGAAGTCGGGCCCGGGGTGTTGTGGGTGGCGGTGATCTTTGCCGGAACGCTGGGACTCAACCGTTCGTTCACGCTGGAAAAAGAGAACAGCGGCCTGCAGGGGCTGCTCCTCGCGCCGATCGACCGCGCGGCGATCTATTTCGGCAAGATGCTGAGCAATCTCATCTTTTTCCTGGTGATGGAGGCGTTCATTCTCCCCGTGTTCATGGTATTCTTCAACATAGACCTGTTGTCCAATCTGGGGCCGCTTCTGCTTGTGCTGCTGATCGGCACGCTCGGATTCAGCGCGCTGGGCACCCTGCTCTCGTCGTTGTCGTCCAACCTGAAGACGCGCGAGATCATGCTGCCGCTGCTGCTGTATCCGTTGATGGTCCCCATCGCCATCGGCGCGGTCCGCCTGACGGAGCAGGTTCTAACCGGCGGTGCGCTGGGCGACATGATGAACTGGGTCGGACTGATCCTGTGTTTCGATGTGATCTATCTGGCGGTCTCGATCATGACGATCGATCATATTCTGGAGGACTAGATGAAAAACCTCGGGTTTCTGTTTGCGGCCAATCTCGCCATCTGGGGCGGGATTGTGTTTTACATATTCACGCTGATGAAGCGCAACCGCGCCCTCCGGCGCGACCTCGACCTGATCCAGGAAACGGTGAAGAAGGAATCCGGTAAATGAGCGCCGAACACGAACTCGAGGAAGAAGAAACCGGGACCCGTCCGGGCGAAGGCGGGCAGGTGCTGTTCTGGCTGACGGCGGTGGGATTCGTCGGCGCGCTCGCCGCTATTTTCGTGTTCGTCCCGACGGAAGTGACGGAAGGCATCGTGCAGCGCATCATGTATTTTCACGTGCCCTGCGCGTGGGTCGCCTTCTTCGCCTTTTTCATCGTGTTTTTTTGCAGCGTTCTCTTCCTCTGGCGCAGGGAGCGCGAATGGGATATTTACGCCCACGCCTCGGCGGAGATCGGCATGCTGTTCTGTTCCCTCGTGCTCATCACCGGTCCCATCTGGGCCAAGCCCATCTGGGGCGTGTGGTGGACGTGGGACCCGCGTTTGACGCTCACCCTGGTGTTGTGGCTCATCTACGCCGCCTACCTCATGCTGCGCCTGCAGACCGCTGAAGGTTCCGCCCGCGCCAAGTATTGCGCCGTGGTCGGCATCGTCGGCGCGCTCGACATCCCGCTGATTCATTTTTCGGTGTTGTGGTGGGGCTCGCAGCACCCGGCGCCCAAGATCATCACCTCCGAGGGGCTGGGGTCCGGCATCGACACTTCCATGGGCATCACCCTGCTGGTGGCGCTCGGCGCGTTCACGCTGGTGTATTTTCTTTTGATGAGCCTGCGCGTCAACATCGAAAAGATGAAAGATGAAATCGACCGCCTTAAAAAGCAGCGACTCTACTCTAATTAAAAAATACGCGGCTATCTTCGCGCTGTGCTTCGTCATCGCGATCCTGCTGTTCACCGAACATTTCTTTGAAGACGCCGTCACGCGAGACGAACTGGGCGGAGCAGACCGCCGGGGCAGGATCGGGGCCGACGTCGGCAATATCGCGCCGGATTTCGCCCTGCGCAACCTGGAAGGCAACCTCGTGCGCCTGTCGGATTTGCGCGGACGCGTGGTCGTGGTCAACCTCTGGGCCACGTGGTGCGCGCCGTGCCGCATCGAAATGCCGGGCATCGAGAATTTGTGGAGACGCTTCCGTTCCGAGGGACTCACCATCCTGGCGGTCAGCATCGACAAGGGCGCGGACCAGGCTGTCCGCGCTTTCGTGCAGGAGAAGAACCTCTCGTTTCCCGTGCTGATGGATCACGACCGTGAAGTCGAACGGAAATACCCGACGCGTACCGTCCCCACCACCTTCGTCGTCGACAAGGACGGCCTCATCGCCGCCCGCGTGGACGGGGCCAAGAACTGGCAAAGCGAAGAAACCTTCCGCGCCATTGAATTCCTTTTGAAGAAAGAGTCGGTGAAAAAAGAATCAGAAAGATAGTGTGCGGGTTTTAGTTTAACGGCTTTGGGCATCTCTCTCTTGCAGGGGCTCCGGATTTTGCAATGAGTGGAAAGAAGCTGCGGTCTTGTATCCCTTACGAAAAAGAGTTGTTAGTTAAGGCGCGTGAGCTTAGAAACCGTTCAACTTCAGCGGAAATCCTCTTCTGGAAGGCGCTGAAACGAATGCCTTTTTATCAGGAGATCAGTTTTAAC